>JAPLBB010000021.1 GCA_026392945.1 Actinomycetota bacterium
CTTAATCTCTCATGTGGCAAAGTTTCCCAAGCTGGAAAATTTACAACACTTTCTGGTTCAACTAAGGATTTTAATTCTGCTGTAAGTAGATCAGCTGCTCTCGTTGAAGTAGTAATTAAAAGTAATGGGGATTTTTGGTTAGCAGCAAGCAGGGCATGAGTTGAAGATGGTGCAATCAAGTCAGCAGATTGCGTTAAGTATTTTTCAATGGGTTCAGCCAGGGTTGAAAAAAGATTTAACATCGCTCCACCTTTCTGCCGGCAAACGCCGCATACCCCCACTTCATAAATGAAGGGGGGTCAATGGCTTAATTCTAAGGCCAGTAATTGATCCTATTTGCCATAAAGATGCGCCTAGTTAATTCAGAACCTGTAATGATTAGGCCATGAGTTCCTCGGCAGATAACACAGAATTACGTAACGACGTCCGTAGGTTAGCTGACCTACTCGGTCAAACGATTGCAAGGCAAGAAAGTGAACAATTACTTTCGCTAGTTGAATCACTTAGGCTCTCAGTTCGAGCGGGCAAACAAGATCAAATTTTAAGTAAATTAGATGACACTCAAACAATTTCATTAGTTAGAGCCTTTAGTAATTATTTTAATTTAGCGAACGTTGCTGAGCAGGTTAATCGTTCTAAAGTTCTTGCGGAAGCTCACAAATCAGGTGGTTCCTGGTTAAGTAAAACCGTTGACAATATTTTAAAAGCACAAAAAGATAGCAAGGATTTTGATACAAAAGAATTGCAAGTCTGGATTGACAATTTCTCAGTTAGACCAGTTTTTACAGCACACCCAACTGAAGCTGCGCGCCGATCAGTTTTGAGTAAAATGACAACAATTGCTCAATTGCTCGAACAACCTGATAGCCAAATAAAAACAGAACGGCTGGCAGAGGCTGTTGATTTATTATGGCAAACAGATGAGCTTCGTCTTGGTAGACCTGAGCCTCTTGATGAAGCGGTAAATTCGATTTACTACTTAAATGAGTTACTAACTGAAACCGTGCCAGAGGTATTGGCTCAGTTCACTAGCGAAGTTAAAAGATTAGGTGTGAATCTTTCATTAAATGCCCGGCCACTTTCTTTTGGTACCTGGATTGGTGGGGATCGAGATGGCAATCCAAATATCACCGCAGATGTAACAAAGGCTGCAATACTCCTGCAAAATTCTCACTTCACTCGAACTGTATTTGAGCATTTAGATGAATTAAGGCAAGCACTTTCAATTTCGACTAAATTAGCTGGGGTATCTGCTGAGTTAGAAAAATCCGTGCAGCAAGATCTTGAAAAATTGCCAGAAATTGAAAACCGTTATCGTCGCATTAACGTTGAAGAACCATATCGATTAAAAGCCACTGCGATTAGGCATAAATTAGCATTGACCCAAGCACGGCATACAAATGGCCTGCCGCACTTTCCAGGCAGAGATTACAAAGATACCGCTGAGCTTTTAAGTGATTTTGAAATTATGCGTACCTCACTGCTTGCCAATAATGGTGAACTAATTGCCACCGGACTGCTTGAAAGAATTACTAGAGCCATTGGAGCATTTGGCTTAACCCATGCCACTATGGATGTTCGAGAGCACTCAGAAGTTCATCACCAGCTACTTTCAAAATTATTTGCTAATTTAACCCCAGAAATAATCAACGCTCAGTTACTATCAAGTGAAAAGCCAAACACCAGTGATCTAGATGAGCAATCTGATCGGTGCTACAAAACTTTTTTGGCCACTAATGAATTAATTGATCGCTTTGGTCCAGAGGTTATCGAGAGTTACATAATTTCTATGACTAAATCAGCCGATGATGTAATTGCTGCAGTTTTAATTGCAAAAATCGCTGGCCTAATATCATTGGATCCACAAAATGAATTCGCAAAAATTGGCTTTGTACCGCTTCTTGAAACTGTTACTGAATTAAGATCTGCCGATAAAATACTAGATAATCTCCTAAGTAACAAAAATTATCGTAAAATTGTAAAGCTTCGTGGTAATACGCAAGAAGTAATGCTTGGCTACTCTGATTCAAATAAGGATGCTGGAATCACAACCAGCCAATGGGAAATCCACAAAGCGCAACGTAAGTTGCGAGATGTTGCAATTAAGCATGGCGTTAAGTTAAGACTTTTCCATGGAAGAGGTGGTTCGGTTGGACGTGGTGGTGGGCCAACTTATGACGCTTTAATTGCACTTCCTTGGGGTTCAATTGATGGACAAATTAAAATGACTGAGCAAGGTGAAGTAATTTCAGATAAATATGGACTTCCAGCACTTGCTAAAGAAAATTTAGAGTTAACTCTCGCCGCGGCCCTGGAAGCGACTATTTTAAATCGTAAACCTCGCCAATCTGCTGGTGATTTAAATAGTTGGAATGAATGTATGGATTTGATTAGTGATCATGCTTTTTCAGAATATCGAGGTTTAGTTGAACAACCAGAACTTCCAGATTATTTCTATGCCTCAACCCCAGTTGAACAACTTGGAAATATGTTTTTAGGTTCAAGGCCTTCTAGAAGACCACAAGATTCTGGCGGGCTTGATTCACTGCGTGCAATTCCATGGGTTTTTGGATGGACACAATCTCGCCAAATTGTGCCAGGTTGGTATGGGGTTGGCTCTGGCTTAAAGGCTGCGCGCGAAGCTGGTAAAGGTGAGTTATTGCAGACCTTGTTAAAGGATTGGCACTTCTTCCGTACATTTATAAGTAATGTAGAGATGACGCTGGCTAAGACTGATTTAGCTATCGCACAACGCTATGTAAGTGAGTTAGTTGATCCATCACTGCACAAAATATTTGATCAAATCAAGAATGAGTTCGAATTAACTGTGAATGAATTGCTGCTAATGACAAATAAAACTGAAATCTTAGGGAACCAACCTATTTTGGCTAGAACCCTACAGATTCGCGATACCTACCTTGCGCCATTACAACTACTTCAAATATCTCTTCTTAAGCGCGTACGCAACCAAAAAGAGGTAGATCCACTTCTTGCCAGGGCATTACTTTTAACGATCAATGGAGTCGCTGCTGGACTTCGAAATACTGGCTGAGAATTCTTAAGAATTAAAAGCAGTTTGAGCTTTGTCCAAGCCATTAAGCACAAGTTCTTCAATTGAATCTGCGCCACTTTGAACAAACTCTGGAATATCTTTTCTCTCTTCTTTAGAAAATGGCTTTAATACAAAATCTGCTGGATCTTGCTCGCCGATTGGCCGGCCAATTCCCATTCTAATTCGGTAGTAATTGGCAGTAGAAAGTGAGGAGGTAAGAGACTTAAGACCGTTATGGCCATTATCTCCGCCACCGAGTTTAATTCTTAAATTTTTAAATGGCAGATCTAGTTCATCGTGAATAACTATAGTGTTTTCAATTGGAATTTTATAAAAGTCGATTAATGCTTTAGCTGGCCCACCAGTTTCATTCATAAACCCGCGAGATTTTGCTAAAACTAAAATCTCACCTCCGCATTTGACCTCAGAGATTTCCATCCGGGATTTGTGAGCAGTAAATTTCTGGTTACCGGAAAGTGCGTCAACAACAAGGTGTCCGATATTGTGCCGAGTTTTTTCATAATCAGGTCCAGGATTTCCCAAACCAATTACTAACCAGCGATCCGCCATAACTTAAGGCTAGTCCTTACTTACTACTTTTTATCCTTCTTATCATCTCCACCAGCAGTAGCGGCGGCAGCAGCTGCATCACCTTCGGCAGGGGCAGCAGCACCTTCAACAGGAGCGGCAACAACAGCAACCTCTTCAACCTCAGCTGATTTAACTGACAAGTGAACAACAGTCATCTTTGGATCACTTATTAATTTAACGCCCTCAGGTAGTACAACATCTGATGCAACCTTAGATTCGCCAGCAATCATTCCTTCCATGCTCAGCACTAAGAATGCTGGAATGTTGGTTACATCGGTCTCAACCTCAATAGAGTTATTTGTATGCTCTAGAACTCCATCTTGATCGTACTTACCCTCAGCATGAACTGGAACTGAAACAACAACTCGCTCACCGCGACGAACAATTACTAAATCAATATGTTCTAACAAACCAGTTAATGGATCGCGAGAAACAGATTTTGGAAGTGTTAATTCTGTGTGATCATCTAAAACAACATCAATCAAAACGTTTGAGGTCTTTAGGGCAATTCCTAGTTCGCGAGTAGGAAGAGCAACATGTTGTGGTTTCTCACCATGACCATAAATTACTGCCGGTATTAATCCATCACGGCGTGATCTGCGTGATGCGCCTTTGCCAAACTCAGTTCGGCGTGCGCCCTTGATTGAAATTTCAGCCACTTTACTTCTCCCTCGATAACGGTTTTATCCCTCGCGGAACGAAGCGCTAGGTTAGCGAATGGATAGGTAAAAGGACAAATCGAGTAGAAAAGATCTGCAGGTGAAGCAGTATTCCTAGCTATGCCCGTCAAAAAGGCTGGTTACGGAGCCATCCTCGAAGACTTCTCTGATCGCCCGTGCAAGCAGTGGCGCAATTGAGAGAACTGTTAAATTATCAAATCTATTTTCCTCTGAAATCGGCAGGGTATTTGTGACTACTACCTCAGAAACTCTTGACTTCTTCAATCGATCAATTGCTGGTCCAGATAAAACTGCGTGAGTGGCGGCAATAATTACATCTTTAGCGCCATCCTCAATTAATGCATCTACTGCTTTTGTTACTGTGCCAGCAGTATCGATCATGTCATCGATTACTACGCAGGTCATGCCTTTAACATCACCAACCACCTTGCCAACAGTTGCCTCGTTAGGAACTCTTGGATCGCGAGTTTTGTGAATAAATGCAATGCTGCAACCACCAAGCAATTCGCTCCATCTCTCTGCCACTCTTACTCGACCAGAGTCAGGTGAGACGATTACTAAATTTTTGCGATCAACTTTGCTACCAACATAATTTGTTAAGAGTGGAAGTGCGAAAAGGTGATCTACTGGACCATCAAAAAATCCTTGAATCTGAGAGGTATGTAGATCTACACACATTAAACGATCTGCACCAGCGGTTTTAAATAAATCTGCCATCAATCTTGCCGAGATTGGCTCCCGACCACGATGTTTTTTGTCTTGACGGGCATAACCATAAAATGGCAGAACAACGGTAATTCTTTTTGCAGATGCACGCTTTAATGCATCGACCATTATTAACTGCTCCATGATCTGCTTATTTACTGGTGCGCTATGGCTTTGTAATACAAAAGCATCACTTCCGCGCACACTCTCTTCAAATCTGACAAATATTTCACCATTAGCAAAGTCATATGCTGATGTAGGTGTTATTGGAATCCCAAGCTCATATGCAACTTCATCTGCAAGCTCTGGGTAGGCACGGCCGGTAAATAGACGCAAACTTTTTTCGGAGGTTAAGCGGATTTCGTTCAGTTTAGCTTCCCCCTCACTGTGGTGAATCTAGGTTAACTCTACTAGTAATTGCTTACTCTTTTGCGCCAGCTTTTTTTGCGGCCGCGGCAGATTTGCTCTCTTTCCGTTTACGAAGTACCCAACCCAAGATATTTACCTGGCGAGCCCGCCCGATTCCAATAGCGCCAGCCGGTACATCCTCATTGATCACAGAGCCAGCCGCTGTATACGCACCATCGCCAACAGTTACTGGTGCAACCAACATAGTGTTGCTGCCGATCCGCACCTGATTACCGATTTTGGTTTGATGCTTCTTTTCGCCATCATAATTAACAAATACTGTTGCAGCTCCTATGTTTGTTTCTTCGCCAATTTGCGCATCCCCAACATATGAAAGATGGTTAACTTTTGATCCTTTACCGAGGGTTGAATTCTTAACTTCAACAAATGCACCCGCTTTGCTCTCATTTTCTAAAACTGTTCCTTTGCGTAGGTATGTAAATGGACCAACCTTCGCATCTTTTCCAATTTCTGACTCGGTGCAATTTGATTCAATAATTTTTGCACCTTCTGCCACGGTGCAGGAATTAAGGGTGGTACGGGGCCCGATAATTGCTCCAGATTTAACCTTAGATTCTCCAGTAATCGATGTACTTGGATAAATTACTACATCAGATTCAATCTTTACATCCGCATCAATCCAAGTTGTAGTTGGATCAATAATTGTGACGCCATTTAACATATGTTGATTATTGATTCGATCTCGTATAATTGCTGCACACTCAGCCAATTGGGTCCGGTCATTAATGCCAAGAGTTTCGGTGTAATCATTTGAAAGAATTGCATGAGCATTATCACCGTTGCTGTTCAGCAAACTTATTGCATCGGTTAGATATAGCTCTTTTTGCGAGTTATCATTTTTAAGTTTCCCAATTACCTCACGAAGTGCTTTAATATCAAATAGGTAGACGCCAGTATTAATCTCATCAATCTCTTTTTCTGATTCGGTTGCATCTTTTTCTTCAATTATTTTCAAAATCACACTACCTTCTCTGCGGACAATTCGGCCATATCCAGTTGGGTCCGGCAAGAGTGCAGTTAGGACTGAGGCAATATTCTTTTCACTTTGATGAACTGCCAGAAATTCCTGAAGTGTTTGGGTGGTAAGTAGCGGTGTATCACCAGCCAGAATCAGTATCGTGCCATCGCCCTTGTGCTCTGCGAGCGCAAGTTGCGCAGCACCACCTGTGCCATTGCGTTTATCTTGAAAAACTGTTTTTGCTTTTGGTGCAACCTTTGCAAGATGATCAATTACTTCATCTTTATGGGCGCCTACAACTACTGTTAAATTTTTTGGTGAAAGTGGTGCCACTGCTGCAAGTAAATTTTGAATAATTGAGCGCCCAGCAATTTCATGCAGCACCTTTGAATTTTTTGATTTCATTCGCGTGCCTTCACCGGCCGCAAGGACAATGACAAGCTCTATCTTGCTCATCTGTTACCCCCTTTACTTGGTGGCTCCGCCACCAGGTATCGATCCTGGACCCTGAGCTTCAAAGGCTCATGTGCTAGCCACTACACAATGGCGGAACCTGAATTATCCCTTATAACTCGTTAAATTAAAAACTTTCAATTATTCGTGCGCCATGAGCAGGTCCAGTTGCTCTTACAACAGAGGAAACAACCCCACTTGCACTTAATGCAACGGTCAAATCCATTGCATGCTCATCATCAGATACTAAAAATGCAACAGTAGGACCTGATCCAGAGACAATCCCTCCTAGTGCGCCATAATCAATGCCAACATCTAAAACTAATCTCAGTGCTGGACGAAGTGAACAAGCTGCCGGTTGTAATTCATTTGTTAATGCTTTTCCTAAAGCTTTGGCATCTCCTGCTCTTAATGCTTGCATTAACGGCTCACTTACTAGTGGTGCTGAGATAGATAATCCTTCACGCAACCGATCACACTCTTGATAAACCGATGGTGTTGATAATCCTTGGCCAGATAGTGCCAGTACCCAGTTATAACTTCCCTTAGAAAGTGCTGGCGTAATTTGATCCCCTCTACCAGTACCAATTGCTACCCCACCACAAATTGAAAATGGCACATCACTGCCAATTTTGCTGCCAACTATCTCCATCTCATCCCGAGATAATCCCAATTCAAATAAAGAATCTAAACCAACAATTACCCCAGCTGCATCAGCGCTGCCACCTGCCATACCCCCTGCCACTGGAATCTCTTTTTTTAATTTAATTATTAAGTCAGCTGGCAGATCGTAATTGTTAATCATTAACTCAGCCGCCTTGACGGCCAAGTTTGAACTATCTGCGGGGACGCCAGATGATGTTTGTCCAGTAATACTTATCTTTATGCCATCACCCTCAGGTGCGGTAGCAACTGTTACATCATCAAATAAAGAAATGGCTTGAAAGACTGTGGTCACTTCATGAAAACCATCACTACCTAGTGGGCCAACTGATAGTTGCAGATTTACCTTAGCTGGCACCCTAGCAACTACACCCCGAGATCTCATGGTCTAGAGCGTATTGGTTTGTTAACTTACTTGGTGAGATTGTGCTTAATTAGTTGCTTACCAATTTCATGAAATTGTTCAACTGAAAGTGCCTCGCCTCGAATAGTTGGATCCACTCCAGCATTATTCAAGTATTCCTCTGCCTTGCCACCAAAAAGCTGGCTAAGTGCAGAACGCATCATCTTGCGCCGTTTCGCAAATGCTTCATCAATTACCGCAAAGGTTGCCCTCCGCTCACTTTCACTTCCCAATGGTTCATGGCGATCAAATCTAACAAGGGAGGAGTCAACATTTGGCACTGGCCAAAAAACTGATCTACCAACTGAGCCGGCAAGATGAAGTGAGCTCCACCAGTTAGCTTTGACGGTCGGTGAGCCATAATCCTTATTATCTGGCTTAGCTGCAAGACGATGTGCGACCTCACTCTGCACCATCACCACACCCCGAGTAATTGATGGGAAGTGCTCAAGCGTATTAAGTAACACCGGTACTGAAATGTTATATGGCAGGTTTGCAACTAAAACATTTGGTTCTACTGATAATTTTTTTAACACCATTGCATCTTGATTTAAGGTGATTAATTGTTTATCAAAAAAGCCGTGCTCACTCGATGTTAACGGTAGTTGTTTTGCTAATCGGTCATCAATCTCAACTGCCACAACCTGCTTAGCGCTTTCAAGCAAGGCAAGAGTAAGTGAGCCAAGGCCTGGTCCGATTTCTAGGGCAATATCTTTATTTCCAACTTCGGCAAGCTTCACAATTTTCCGGCAGGTATTTGCATCTACTACAAAGTTTTGCCCAAGTTTTTTTGTTGGCTTTAGATCTAATTTATTAGCAAGCTCTCTAACCTCAGATGCACCAAGGAGATTCGTCATTTGAAGCTGCCAAAGATACGTTCAGCATTTTCTGAAATCGCAGTTGCTAAGTAATCTACCGATTCTCCTCTGACATCTGCAATTGCCCGCAAGGTATTAGGAATCTGGGCTGGGGTGTTAAGTGCACCACGATTTGGCATCGGTGCTAAGAATGGTGAATCTGTTTCTACTAGCAATAATTCAATTGGAACAAGTGCGACAGCTTCTCGTAGTTCTGGCGCATTTTTAAAGGTTACTGTGCCGGCAAAGGAGAGAACATATTTATTAGATATGCACTCTTTTGCCATCGCAGCATCGCCTGAATAACAATGAAAAATTGTATTACTTGGGGCACCTTCTTCAATCAGTAGATCTAAAACAGCTCGATGGGCGTCGCGATCATGAATTACTAAAGCTTTATTGTGGTCTTTGGCTATTTTTATATGGCGCCGGAATGAGTACTTTTGTTTTTCTTGTAGATCTTCAGCAGTTCTAAAAAAATCTAAGCCGGTCTCACCAATTGCTCTAACTCTTGGATGCGAGGCTAACTCTTCAATGACCTTCAAATCTTTTTCTAAATCATCAACAACTGGTGCTTCATTTGGATGAAGCGCTACTGCTGCTAAGACTCTGCCAACAAATGACTCTGCGCATTTAACCGACCAAATAGATTGCTCTGCTGAATAACCAACCTGAACCACTCGATCAATGCCAACCGCTGCTGCTTCATCTAATGTTTGCTTGATTAATGGTGAATCTGGCTCACTATTATGAATTAATTCTAAATGGGCATGTGAGTCAACAGTTTTGCTATTTAAAGGAGCTGGTATCGGCCCTGGTTTTCGATCAAGATCGCGGTTATGACGATCTGCCATAAATTACTTAGCCTCTTCTAATCTTGGAAATAGCACATCAGTTTTTGTCACTGTGCTACCAGTTGGCAGTTGACCCCAGTTTGCAACCTTACTTATTTGTTGCTTATCAATACCGCCTAATGATGATTGCGCGCCAAGACTTTGCCAGAGTTTTTCAGTTACCTCTGGCATTACTGGATGAAGTAATACAGCTAGGGCACGAAGTGATTCAGCGGTGTTATACAAAATTGAATCTAGTTCGCTCTTTCTTGATGAATCTTTCGCGACAACCCATGGCTCTTTTTCAGTTACATAACCATTTACCCGTTTGCAAAAATCCATGATGGTATTTATTCCACCTTGAAAATCAAGAGCGCAGATTGCTTCATCGGCCGATTCAACCGTTGTTTTAAGCATTGCTGCTAAATCATTGTCTGTAGCGGTATTTGGAATCTTTCCATCACAATATTTTTCGATCATGGCAATTAAACGCGAGGCAAGATTTCCAAAATCATTGGCTAGCTCGCTGGTATAGCGTGCAGCCATATCTTCCCAAGAGAATGAACCGTCACTACCAAACGGAATAGCCTTAAGGAAGTAATATCTAAATGCATCCACGCCAAAATCTTGCGTAATATCACTTGGCTTAATTCCCGTTAATTTACTCTTGGACATCTTTTCGCCGCCTACTAAAAGCCAACCGTGAGCAAATACTTTTTTAGGAACTGGTACTCCAGCAGCCATTAACATCGCTGGCCAAATAATTGCGTGAAAGCGGAGAATATCTTTACCAACTAAGTGCACATCAGCCGGCCAAGTTTTGGCAAACTTTTTTCCACCTTCACTAGACGGGTCATCGCCTAAACCAACTGCGGTCGCATAATTTAATAATGCGTCAAACCAAACATAAATGACCTGCTTGGTATCCCAAGGAACTGGAATGCCCCAATCAAATGTTGACCGGGAAATTGATAGATCTCTTACTTCTCCTTCTAAAAATGAAACTACTTCATTTCGAGCACTTGCTGGTTCACATGCGCTTGGGTTTGCTTTGTAGTAATCAAGCAATGGCTGACGAAAAGCTGACAACTTAAAAAACCAGTTATCTTCACTAAGCATTTCAACTGGCTTTGAATGAATTTTGCATTTTCCATCATCTAAATCACCAGGAAGTTTAAATTCTTCACACCCTATGCAATACGGACCTTCAAACTTGCCAGCATAAATATGGCCAGCATCTTTTAAACTTTGTAAGAATTTTTGTACTCGCTCAGTATGGCGAGGTTCGGTTGTTCTAATAAAATCATCATTGGCAATATTTAAATCTTTCCAAACCGGCTTCCATGCAGATTCAACTAATTTATCGCACCAATCTTGTGGTAAAACATTATTACTTTGCGCTGTATTTAAAACTTTCTCACCATGCTCATCTGTGCCAGTTAAATACCAAACTGATTCACCGCGTTGACGATGCCAGCGAGTTAAAACGTCGCCCGCAACAGTTGTGTAGGCATGGCCAATATGAGGGGCATCATTTACATAGTAAATCGGTGTGGTTAAATAAAAGGATTTATCGGCCATGATCAGATCTTATCGCCACTTTTATAGGTAACCATGGCATCAAATACGATCCGCTTTGAAACGCCGCTTTCTTTAGCAATAAGTGAAATTGCTTCTTTTCTGCTCTCACCTGCTGCTTCTTGAGCTAGAACTAACTTAATTAAATCCTCAGTAGCAAACTCCCGGCTGCCGGGATCAAATCCTTCAACTACAACAGTTATCTCGCCCAAAATTTCTTTTGAATTCGCCCAAATTATTAACTCTGAAATGCTGCCGCGAACTACCTCTTCATAATGTTTACTTATTTCACGACATACTGCGCCAGCTCGATCTTGACCGAGGGCATCGGCTGCATCAGTTAATGATTCAATGATTCGGTGGGGAGCTTCAAAGAAAATAATTGTTCGCTCCTCTTGAGCAAGATCTTTGTACCATTTACTGCGAGCACCTTTTGTTCTAGGCGGAAAGCCTTCAAAACAAAACCGATCAGTAGGTAATCCAGAAAGTAATAGTGCGGAAGTTACTGCACTAGGTCCAGGTAAAACTTTAATTTGAATATTCTCTAGAAGTGCAGCCCGAATTAGTCGATATCCAGGATCAGAAATACCAGGAGCACCAGCATCAGTTACTACTAATACATCCTTTTGAGATTTTAGAATCGTAGTTAACTCATCAAGCCGTTCACTCTCGTTTCCTTCAAAAAATGAAATAACTTTCGCATTGTGCTTTATTTTTAACTCTTGGCAGAGGCGAGCAAATTTTCTTGAATCTTCTGCAGCTACATACTGCGCGTTTTCGATTGCACTAATCAGATTCGCAGATGAATCACGTGCATCCCCGATTGGTAGGCAGGCCAGAATTAACATCTGCTAATTCTGGCAGGTTATTTCACTCTCGGCTTTCCATCTGGACTTAGGCTGACCCTGTGACTAGAGCCCGCTTAAGAGAGATTGCACCGATCTCACTGATAATTGCATTTGCACTGATTTTGCGGCTTTGGCGACTAAACCTTCCAAAGGGTTATATTTTTGATGAGGTTTACTACGCAAAAAATGCGAACTCATTAATCCGTAACGGTGTTGAGTTAAATGCTCAAGGGCAAGCAGAATTTATTGTGCACCCCCCTCTTGGTAAGTGGTTAATTGGAATTGGAATTAAAATATTTGGAAATGATGAATTTGGCTGGCGAATAAGCGCTGCAGTAATTGGGGCTTTATCGGTTGTTTTAATATATTTAATTACGAAAGAATTATTTAAATCAATATTTCTCAGTAATATTGCTGCAGCTTTAATGGCTTTTGATGGTCTTGCATTAGTAATGTCTAGAGTTGCCCTACTTGATATTTTCTTAATGTTTTTTATTTTGCTTGCTTTCTATTTTTTAATCAAAAATGACTTGTGGCTAAGTGGGGTTGCAATTGGGTTAGCCGCTGCAACTAAATGGAGCGCAGTTTTTCTTATTCCATTTTTTATAATTTTAACGATAAATTACTTTGAAGTAGAACCAGTAAAATGGCTGAAGCGCGCTGCTCAATTTATTTTTCTACCATCACTAATATATTTAATATCTTGGAGTGGGTGGATTTTTACAAGTGGTGGCTGGGATAGACAATCAGGCTCAAATGTTTTCACTTCTTTATGGAAATACCACATAGCAATTTTGGATTTTCATCGAAGCTTGGCTGAAACGCATTCATATGCTGCAAACCCATGGAGTTGGTTGATCCTAGGCAGGCCAACCTCATTCTTTTATGAAACACCTAATAACTGTGGTGTGAGTAGCTGCTCTCAGGAAATATTGGCAATAGGTACACCGATTCTTTGGTGGACTGGAATTTTTGCAATTGCACTTACATTTGGATTCTTTGTGGCACACCGAGATCGAATCTCAACTGTAATTTTGGCTGGAATTGCTGGGACATACCTGCCTTGGTTTTTAATTCAAGGCCGCACTACTTTTTATTTCTACGCAATAAGTATTTTGCCTTTTTTGATATTAGCTTTGATTTACGCATTTAATTGGGCACTTAAATATGGTGATTACCGAAAACAAATAATTGTATTTCTAGCAGTAGTTGCACTTAACTTTATTTACTTTTTACCGATATTGCTAGGAATTGAAATCCCTTATAGTCAGTGGTTATCTCGAATGTGGCTTAAGAGCTGGATCTAACTATTCGTTAACTGCAATTCCGTCTTCGTTAAAATCAATCACCGATGCTTGGTCAAAGAAGTCATCATCTCTTCCAGATAAGGCTTTAATTCGCTCCTGTTCAGCACTCCACTGTCCGGTTGTAGTCAAATCAATAATTCTCTTACTTGGAACTGCTTTAGCTGAAGTCGTATAAACCGGTTTAGGAATTTGAGTGGGCTGCCAGCCTTTACGATCTTTTGGCACGACCACTACGCCAGTAATTTCTTCTCGCTCAGAAAAAGGAATCCAATGTTCGTTAGAACTTTTCTCATTAACTTGCTCCGGAATAACTGTGGTTGGAATCTTAGTATTAGTAATTTTTGCAATTGCTTTAAGTTTACGACTCTTAAGCTGAGATGCTACAACTTGCTTTCTAACATTTACAAAATAAATTAATGTTGCAGAAAGTGGCACAAGTGTTGTTGTTAAAGATAGAAATCCTATTGCAGTTGAAATTAATGAAAGTATGTAGAGTGAAAAAAGTGAACCAAATATTAATCTGCGTTGGAAGAAAATCTTATTTTGATCTTCAAGTTTAGCTTCACTCTGAATTGAGCCGTTATTTTCAGCAACTACTTGCATTGCATTTTTATATCTTTGAATTGCTTTACCGGAATTTTCTTCATGATTACTCAACCACTGGGGTAGGAAGTAGGCAGCCCACATTCCCATGATGATTAAGTAGATAAAACCGGAACCCATAAAGCACAACAATAAATGTTAGGGCTTAGGTTTGATGGGAATTGGGTAGGTATGTCCTGCTTATCTTTTATTTAATTTCTGGGTTTTCCTTTACGAAAGTTATGTGATCGCGCCAATCACCAGCAATATGCAGGTATTTATTTCTAGCGCCCTCCAACAAATAACCAGCTTTTATTGCAACCTGTTTTGATGCCTCATTTTCTGGTCGCAAATTAATTTCAATGCGGTGCAATCTAAGATTTTCGAAACCAAATTTTGTAAGTAATTTAACTGCTCGAGTGGTGTAGCCACGGTTGGAATATCTCTGATCAATCCAATAACCAATGTGAGCCCCTCGCATCGCGCCAAAAATTATCCCACCAAGTGTTATTTGGCCAATCAATATCTGCTCATTATTTTCTTTTAACCAAATTCCAAGAGAAATAGATCTAAGTGCTTTCATTTCTTTATTAAGTTGCATCACCATTCCATAATAAGAAGGAAGAGGTGAATTGTGATCGATGTTTGGTCTGGTTGCCTCCCATGGTGAGAGCCAATCCCGATTAACTGCTCTAACTGAATCCCATTGGGTTTTATCTCTAAATCTAATTGCTTTCAAAGTTAGTTCGTGTTCGACCAACTTTCTCATGATTGAACCTGATTAATCATTACTAGATTCACAGATTCACCGGCTGCAACTTTTTCTATTTTTTCACCTAACGAGATTAGGCAGGTGGCGTTTGATAAGGTGGAAATTAAATCTTGATGTGTTAGTGGAACTGCTTGACCATCTTCATTAATGACAGCTCTTACATAACTGCTTTGGCCAGAAGTGGAGCTAACGGCTTTGCTTAACTTAGCTTTCTTACCTGGTCGATAAATCTCAGATTTTGCAAGCATTTTTAAAATCATAGGTCTAATAAATAACTCTGCTGAAAGGTAATTACCTATTGGGTCCCCCGGTAATGTGACAACTGGAGTTTTATCTGGACCAATTAATCCATAATTATGCTTTCCGCTTTCCGCAAGATTTGGTGTAACAGTTGTTATTTCACCCAACTTAGATATTAACGAAGTGATCAGATCAAAAGATTCATCTTTAGATTCTCCACTAATAACAATTAGATCTGCTCTTACTAATTGGTCCTCGATAATTGCTTGTAGTTGCTCACTTGTTTCAGCAATTATATGAACGCGAAATGCATGGGCGCCAGCTTCTCTAACAAAGGTAGTTAAGAACCAGGAATTACTCTCATACTCATCTTCTTCACTAGCTAATGTACTTCCAGGTTCAACTAAGTCATCACCAGCACTAATTATTACTACCCGAGGATGTGGTCGACATGGCAGGCGATCTAAACCTAGCGAGGCAGCTAGTGCTATCTGTGTTGAGCCAACTCGTTGACCACTTTTAATCACAACCTTGTCATCTACTAATAGGTCGCTAGCCAAAGTAGCTCCATGCGCATCAAGTAGCGGTAGGTCTAAAGCTGAGAGCGGCGTGCTTAAGCCAAGTAGACGCTCAAGTAGTTGCTCGACAGAGATCGCTTCTTCCATACCTAAACCCTACTTCGCCCCCGCCATAAATTAAGGTAAGGGGCATGGGTAATAAGGAAAATAAAGTACAACTGCGTAAGCAGTATCGCAAAGAGCGTCAGGATCGATTTACAAATGAAAGCTGGCTACATATTCTCAATGCAAGTGAAATAAAAGATGTTAAAAACATTGCCTCATATATTTCATATGATTTTGAACCTGAAACTAGTGATTTAAACAAAAGATTAATTACAGCCGGCAAAAAGCTATTCCTACCCAGGTTAATAAAAAATAATGATATTGAGTGGGTGCTATGGGATGGATCACAAGATAAATTAAAAAAGAATGGAAAAAGTTATGAGCCGGTCGGCAATGCTGAAAATATAGAGCTTGAAGTAATTATTGTTCCGGCATTACATGCTGATCGAACTGGCAGTCGATTAGGTCAAGGTGGTGGTTCATACGATCGAGCACTTGCAAAATCTAAAGCCTGGAAAATTGCTTTACTCCACCGTGGTGAGTTAACTAGTGAATTATTGCCGGTTGAAGAACATGATCAAAAGGTTAATGCGGCGGCGACGCCAGAAATAATTGTTAGATTTTAGTTACTTAAAGTATCTAAATTGCGGGCCATTACTATTCGTTGAATTTGGTTAGTACCCTCATAAATCTGAGTTAACTTAGCATCGCGCATCATTCGCTCTACTGGGTAATCACTAACATATCCATATCCACCTAAAACTTGAACAGCATCTGTTGTTACCTTCATTGCTACATCAGTTGCAAAGCATTTACTTGCCGCTGAGAAGAAAGTCAGGTCACTCTCACCTCGCTCACTTTTAACAGCTGCGGCATATGTTAATTGGCGAGCAGCCTCAATCTGCATTGCCATATCTGCCAACATAAATTGAATGGCTTGAAAATCAAAAATTGGTTTACCAAATTGCTGGCGCTCATGGGCATATTTCTTGGCAATATCGAGTGCACCTTGCGCAATGCCGAGTGCTTGTGCTGCAATAGTAATTCGTGTGTGATCTAAAGTTTTCATTGCAAGTGAAAAACCAGTTCCGATTTCACCTAGCCTGCGATCATCATTTATTTTTACATTATCAAAATAAACCTCACGAGTTGGTGAACCACGAAATCCCATCTTTTTTTCATGAGCGCCAAATGAAACACCTGGATCAGATTTTTCTACAATAAATGCAGAAATCCCTTTTGCGCCTTTGCTCAGATCGGTAGAGGCAAGAACTGTGTAAAACTCTGAAACACCTGCATTTGAAATCCATTTTTTACTGCCAGAAATTACCCAACTATCCCCATCTTTAACCGCTTTAGTTTTCATTGCTGCCGCATCAGAGCCTGCTTCAGATTCAGACAAGCAGTAAGAAAAACCTTTACCGGCTGCTAATTGGGTTAAATACTTTTTCTTTTGCTCAGCATTGCCAGCAATCATTAATGGCACAGAACCTAATTTGTTTACCGCCGGTATTAATGATGATGCACCGCATACTCGAGCAACCTCTTCAATAATTATTACAGCTGCAAGCGCATCAGCACCTTGTCCACCAAACTCAACTGGAACATGCGCAGCCGCAAGTCCGGCTGATTGCAATGCATCCGCTGCCTCTTGCGGATAACGAGAGTTCTCATCCACATCATGTGCAAATGGAGCAATTTTTTTACTAGCAAGGGCGGAAACACTTTCGCGAAGTGCTTGGTATTCCTCGCCAAATAGTGCTGGCATATCTGAATTCATCGACATGGATTAATTCTATTGGTTCGTGTCTCGTTGGTTTAATTTACTTAGGAAGCGGTTGTACTGAGCAAGCTCATCATCTTCGCCCATGGCCGCAGCACGGTCGGCTGCCCGATCGATTCTGCCAGTCTCTTTTTTATCTTCCCTTAACCACTGGATGAAGGTGGCTACTAACGCAAGCAAAATTGGAATCTCACCCATTGCCCAACCTATTGCCCCACCTAATTTTTGATCAACTAATAGATCAGTGGCCCACGGCCTTTGCAATGACGCGAAATAGCCACCATCAATTAAAGTCGAAGCAGACATTAGTGCGATTGAGAAGAACGCATGAATACTCATTGCTGCAAAAATAATTATGATTTTAACAAGATGGGGAACTTTGCGAGGTATTGGATCTATACCAATTATTACCTGGAAAAATAGGATGCCAGTAAGTAAAAAATGTATGGACATAAAGATATGTCCACTGTGGCCTTGCATTAAATTCTTAAAAAGTGGTGTGAAATAAAGTGCGAATAATGAGCCATCAAATATGGCAAGGGCTACCACTGGATTTGTATAAAAATTTGAAATCTTTGAATGAAGTAGGGTGACGAATGCCCCACGAACACCAAGCTCATTTTTATTGCGGCCACCTGGCAGGGTTCGAAGAGCTAATGTAATTGGAGCTCCTAAAACAATCCCTATTGGAGCAATCATACCTAGTACCATATGTGCCAGCATGTGATTAGCGAATGCAAAGTGTGAATAAACTCCAAGTCCGCCACTGGTTGCAAAATCAACTGCACTCATTCCTAAAGCAAATGCAACCGTCCGGCCAACCGGCCATTTATCGCCTCGCCTACTAAGTATCACTACTCCCTTTATATATAGAGCAACAGAAAAAATAATCAATGCCAACATCAAGCCATCTGCATCGTAGGCAAGTAAAACTCGAGAAAGTGTTGGTGCCTCTGGCATCGGAATACCAGTGATCAACAACGCTGACGTAGAAACAATCTTTTTATCAGGGGGTGCAACAGTTGATAACCAACTACCAACAAATATAGTTACAAACATTACGATTAATTCGCCCGTAATTAACCTATATACAGAAGGATAATCAGATTTAATTATCCACTTTCGATGCAATGCGCCAAAACCAATCAAAGTAATGGTTAGGAATATTTTAAACAAAGTAATTGCGCCGTACTTACTTTGCCAAGATGCGATGGTGTCTAATCTGGTCCAGGCGGTAGCTGCTCCGGTTAGCGCAACCGTGATTGCACTCCAGAGTGCTATTTCACTAAACCTCGGTAGGGCAATTAATTTTTGTGCCTTGTCTAACTGCGTTAAGCCAAATAACCCGCCAACCCAAAAACTGATAGCGATCACGTGAACGACCAACGCTCCAATTGCCAGGCCATGGTTACCGGATGAGCTGCCGTGACTTTGAAAAACTGGCGCAACTATTACAATTAAAGAAATTAGTAATAAAAAATAAGTAGTAAGAATCCGCTTAATCGGTATAGAAAGAATAATTATCAGACCGATGATTTGAATTAAGTAACTTTTACCAATTGAGGTTTGTGTTAAATATGAGCGAATCACGGTTAATTCAAAGGATGATAAAAAAGGTTGTTCAAGTAGATAAGAGATCTGGACCAAAATAAATAGGGATATGGTAAGTAGCCAAACCCAAATCAAAGTTTTAGCTTTTTTTACCAATTTTGAGTTATTGACTGCGCCCTTTACATCTGTATCTAGAAAACAAATTGAAATCAAAAGCCCAATGCTAAGTGCGCCGGCTAACTGCATTAAGCCTTTGCTTATAGGTGAAAGAATTTCAATCAACTACGCACCAAATTACTTAACTATTTTTTTGCTAGTGCTTGCACGCTTGGAAACTTTGCGAGACTTCGTTGGAGTATTAAAGGTTTGTTTTGCGTATCTTGATAAAAATATTAACAGTACAAATGCGAAAACCATTAATGCGATTACAAAGATATCGGTCACGTGATTTGCATCAGAAGAAGTTGTTAATTCTGTTTCGGCGGGACTTGGGGTAGGCAAGGCCATTTCATCTGGTGCGTTATATAAAAATGTGAATGAACCAGTAATTGGCTCCTCGTCAATTGCCATCAATGTGTAATTAACTGTGTAAAGACCAGAACTTTTTAATACTTTTAAACCAACCATTAAAACTGCGCCTTGAATTTGAACTGATCCATCATCGACTCGAGTGCCATTTGGATCAACTACCGTTAAATCATTTGCACCAACTAAAAGATTGGCATTTGCTTTTACGGTAACTGCAGTTGGTGAAACACTTAGGACCGAGCCCGCGGTTGGTGATGTGTTAACAACTGATGTAGCTACAGCAGGTGAGATTGAGATAAAGGTTAGAAAAATTACGGTTAATAAATGAATAGCACGCTTCATTGCCCACCTTCTCCCACTCGGTTAGCCCTAATCTTGCCACCTCCTTAAGATTATGTCCTATGCCAACCTATGAGTACCTGTGCAATGAGTGTGAAAACTCATTTGAAGCGGTTCAGTCGTTTACTGAGGCCGCGATTGAGCAATGCCCAAAGTGCAATGGTGAGGTTCGCAAGGTTTATAACAATGTAGGCATTGTCTTTAAAGGAAGTGGATTTTATAAAACTGATTCGCGAGCAAAACCAGCCACAAGCAGTGAAAGTAAGCCAGAGATAAAAACTGAAAAGAAATCCGAACCAAAAAGTAAAGAGTAAAAGTTAACCGTGATGAGGGGGCTTATCCCTGGCCATCTCATCATCGCGATTGGTATCAATTTCCAGATCTACTTCATCTTTCGTAAGTTTTGGAAGTAGTGGGTGATCAACCTCACCAGGCTTCTTGTTATTTACATTTTTCGCATTCTCATTACTTTTCATTAGAATATGAGTCTACCTTCAATAAATTTATTTTAAGCGAATAGGGCATCATGTTTGATAAATTAGGGTCAGTAATTGTCGCAAAGAGCAAACTAATTTTTGCAATTTATTTAATTGCGGTGGTTTTGGCTGGTGGCATCGGATCGGCTGTATTTGGGAAATTAGATAGCGGAGGTTACTCCGATCCAAAAAGTGATTCAGCAAAGGCATTTACATATCTAACAGATGTTTTTAAAGTTAAAGATCCGGCAGTGGTACTGGTGGTTGAAACCAAAGATGGAATTACTAATCCAAGTGCAATTGCATCTGCTACAAAACTTGAGAATCAAATAAAAACTGAATCTGGTGTTGATTCAACTCTGTCTTACTGGTCAGCAGGAGGTGCACCCTCACTTAAGAGCACGGATGGAAAATCAGCTTATCTTTTTATTTATAGTGATGATGTTGTCTGGGATAACGTACAAAGTCTTGGTAAGGAAATCCAAGCAAAATATGATGGCAAGTTTGAAGATTTAACGGTGTACGCAAGCGGTACTGGCGTATTTGCGCACGCAATAAATACCAAAATATCAGAAGACTTAAAACTATCTGAATCGATTTCTATTCCATTAACTTTTATTCTATTAATTTTTGTTTTCGGCGGATTAGTGGCAAGTGCTATGCCATTACTGGTTGGTGTCTCAGCAATCTTGGGATCTTTTTTAGTTATCTATTTACTCACTTTAGTTACGGGCGTAAGCATCTTCGCGCTAAATCTAATTACTGGACTAGGACTTGGCTTGGGTATTGATTACGCCCTTCTGATTGTTAATAGATTTAGAGAAGAGCTTCACGCCGGCCGTTCAGTTGATGAATCAATAAAACGAACTGTAAACACTGCTGGAAAAACTGTCTTCTACTCGGGCTTAACTATTGTGATCACGCTGGCAGCTTTGGTGTTATTTCCGCAAATGTTCCTTAAATCTTTCGGATACGCCGGAGTCACAGTAGTAATACTTGCAGTGCTTGGGGCATTAGTTGCACTACCTGCATTACTCATGATCTTAGGAAATCGAATTGATAAGTTAGTAGTTAGAAAAAGTTCAATCACTCCAAAAGAAGATGGCAAATGGGCGCAAACTGCTCGTTTTGTTATGCGCAGGCCGGTCGCAGTTGTAATGCTTTCACTTGTAATTTTGACTGTTCTAGCTGCGCCAGTTAAAAACATGGTTTTTTCACAAGTTGATTCTCAAGTATTACCCGCTAGTAATCCAGCTGCAAATGCATCAAGAATTATCTCTGAGCGCTTCCCTGGACAAGAGGGAAACCCAATTGAAATTATTGTTCCAAATGGCGCAACAATGGGCACTCAAATTAATCAGTACACAAATGAGATTGCTCAAGTTCCTGGCATAGTTCGAATTGGTGATTCACAAGTTTCTGGTAACGATGTGCGAGTTACTGCGATTCACTCAATGGGGCCTAGAACTCCTGCTGCTGAAGTTTTAATTAAAGAGCTTAGGAAAATTAGAGCACCTGAAGGAACTTTAATTGGTGGAGTTGCGGCTGACTATGCCGATACTCAAATCGGAATTGCAAAGACAATGCCATGGGCACTTCTTTGGATTGCAATTGGAGTTCTGATTTTGCTTTTTGTATTCACCGGTTCCATCATCTTGCCAATTAAAGCAATCATTTTAAATATTCTTTCGCTAGGTGCCACTCTTGGTGTTATAACTTGGATATTTGTTGATGGGCATTTGAAGTGGCTAGTTGGTGACTTCACCGTAACGGGGTCGGTAGATACCGGTTCAATTATTTTGGTTGCTGTTGTCGCATTTGGTTTATCTATGGATTATGAGGTATTCCTCCTTTCTAGAATTAAAGAGGAGCACGACGCAGGTAGATCAAATATTGAATCCGTAGCTACAGGCTTACAGCGCTCGGCCAGAATTATTACTGCAGCAGCAGGATTACTAGCGATTGTATTTGCTTCCTTTATGTTAAGTGGAGTGACATCAATCAAGATGCTTGGGTTTGGTGTGGCATTTGCAATCTTGCTTGATGCTTCATTAGTAAGAGCGTTGCTAGTGCCAGCACTAATGCGTTTGTTTGGTGAACGTAATTGGTGGGCACCAAAAGCAATGAAACGTTTTACAATTAACCATTAATTAAATTATTTGCGTCCCCGGCGGGAGTTGAACCTGCGACCTACCGCTTAGGAGGCGGTTGCTCTATCCACTGAGCTACGGGGACAATATTTAATTTTAAATTTCTTTAATAGGTTAATTCTAATTTAATTCATTAATAATAGAAAACAATTGATTAAACATGCGTAAATTTGGTATTAAATTACCGTTCGGCTAGACTCGCATTAATTCGTTTGGAGTTGAAATCATGAAGGCCCTCGTTATAGGCGCCGGTGGAGTTGGTAGAGCGATAGCTAATATCGCATCACGTCGTTCATTTATTGAATCTATGGTGATAGCTGACCGCACCCTTGCAAGAGCTGAAGAGGCTGTTGCTCGCCTTAAAGATCCTCGTTTTTCTGCTGCGATGGTTAATGCTGCTGAACTTGAAGATGTCCGAGAGTTAATCCGCAAAGCCGATGTAGATGTTGTAATTAACGCGGTTGATCCCCGTTTTGTTATGCCAATATTTTTAGCATGTGAGATTGAAAGCACTAATTACATTGATATGGCGATGTCACTTTCTCGTAAGCACCCTCACTATCCATATACCGAAACCGGTGTGAAGTTAGGTGATGAGCAATTTGCTCGTGACTTTAACTGGGATGAGCGAAAGATCTATGCCTTAATCGGTATGGGCGTTGAACCAGGTATGAGTGATATTTTTGCCAAGTACGCCAGCGAACATTTATTTAGCCGGATTGATTCCTGCACAATTTTGGATGGTTCTAACCTAAGAGTTGAAGGCTATGACTTTGCGCCATCATTTTCTATCTGGACCACAATTGAAGAGTGCTTAAATCCACCATTGGTTTGGGAAGATGGTCGCGGTTGGTACACAACTACACCATTCTCAGAGCTTGAAATATTTGATTTCCCAGAAGGTATCGGACCAGTTGAGTGCGTGAACGTGGAGCACGAAGAGGTAGTCCTTATCCCACAAAAGATTGATGCAAAAAAAGTTAACTTCAAATACGGCTTAGGTGCTGAGTTCATCACAATCTTAAAAACAATCAATATGTTAGGTATGGATAGAAAAGAAACAGTTGATGTGCAGGGCGTAAGTGTTTCTCCTCGCGATCTACTAACTGCTTCATTGCCAGATCCTGGAACTTTGGGCGAGCGTATGCGCGGTAAGACTTGTGCTGGCGCATTAATTAAAGGTTTAGATAAACAAGGAAATCCAAAAGCTTGTTATATTTATAATGTAATTGATAATGCATGGTCAATGAAAGAGTACGGAGATCAAGCAGTTGTTTGGCAGACTGCAATTAACCCAGTTATTGCGATGGAGTTAATCCAAAAAGGTATTTGGAAGCCACTTGGTGTTAATGGTCCAGAGTGGTTTGAATCCAAGCCGTTCCTAGATTTGTTAGAAGAGTATGGAACTTCATGGAATATCCGTGATGAAGATACTTCGGGGATTATTAAGTAATGGCTACCGCTCTAGTTACTGGAGCAACTTCTGGTATCGGCGCTTCTTATGCGAAGTTACTTGCAAAAGAGGGATTTGATCTGGTACTAGTTGCTAGAGATCTATCTAGATTAAATGCATACGCCAAAGAGTTAAATAAGGCCTACAAAATAAAGGTTGAAACACTGCAGGCTGATTTAACTAAGCCAGCTCAATTATCTAAAGTTGAAAAACGCCTATCAAGTAAAGCAAAACCAATTGACGTCTTGATAAACAATGCTGGCTTTGGAATTAAACAAAGCTTTGCTGATAGCGACATTAAGAAGGAGCAAGAGCTGCTTGATGTTTTAGTTACTGCGCCAATGCGACTTACCCATGCAGTACTGCCCCAAATGCTTAAGCGAGACAGTGGTGTAATCGTAAATGTGAGTAGTGTTGCAAGCTGGATTGCCGGTGGCACATATAGCGCTGCAAAATCATATTTAACTGTTTTTTCAGAATACTTAAACACTGAATTAAAACGTACAAATATTAAAATCTCAGCCCTATGCCCTGGCTTTACTAGAACAGAGTTTCATCAAAGAGGAAAGATGCGCATGACCGGGTTGCCTAATTTTATGTGGCTAAGCAGTGACCAAGTTGTTACAAAATCTTGGAAGGATGCAAAAGCCGGTAAAGCAATTTGTATTCCTGGTTGGCAGTATTTAATTTTAAGCACCATTGCAAGGGTTGCACCACGACCAATTGTTCGTAAAGCTGGAATTAATGTAAGACGTAAGCAGCGTTAAGCAATAGTTAATTTTTTACTTGTGGCAGTAAATTTAATTGCTTTCAAGGCAGAAGATGCTGGTCCAACCTTTAAATTTCCGTTAAGGGCAAACTCTGAACCATGGCCACGTGGTGGTGGGCATGCCCAACCACCGTTACTTTGTTTGACAATTACTCCGGCATGTGGACAAGACAAATTAAATACTGAGAACCCACTAACTGATTTAGAGGTACGCACTACTGCAACTTTCCCATACTTTTTTATATCTAACTCAACAACTGCTCCAACGGATGAGAGTGAAGTATTTGTTACCAAATCTATTTCGGTCTTTCCATTTGATAAAGTTTTAATACCAGTTGCTGCTACCGCTGGAACCGTGGCCACGGCAGCTAATGCTGCGCTGCCGCAAATAAAATTGCGCCTAGATAGTGGAGGCATTAGAACCTTTCATAGAGTACTTTTAAATTTTGCGTGGCTATTTTATTATTAACCATGCAGAGGGAGAAAAGATACACCATCTTAAAGTGTATTACAGCAGGAATTCTGATTATTCACCTGGGAGCTCGCTTAGTTTTTCCTACTCCTAACATTTTAATTGATCTTATTGGCTTCAACATCGTCGGACTACTTTCTGCGGTAATCGCATTTAATGCACCCGTTATTTCAGATCGCATTTCCGCAGTGACAATTGGAATGGCTTGTTCAATTTGGAGCATGGGTTCATTCTTCTCCACCTGGAACTCTTTTTTTGAATTAAATATTCCAGAAAGTGCCTCTGATATCTGTTATTCACTTTTTTACCCTTTAATATTTTTAGGAGTAGTCAGAAGCTTTACTCACAAAAGATCGATATCAGCTCTTGAATTATTAGATTCAGTAATTATTGCCGTTGGCTTTACCAGTGTTTTGGCAGCATTTTTATTAAAACCAGCGATGATCAGTTTTGAAGGATCGGCGTTCTCAGTCTTTATTTCCATACTTTACCCAGTAGGTGACATAGTCATATTAGCGATGGTGCTCGTTTATGTTTTATTAACGCCAATTTCTATTCGCTCTTTGCTTCTTTCTGGTGGCTTACTTTCATTTGCTTTGTCAGATCTATTTTTTATTTGGTCATCCCTTAACTCAACATATAAATTTGGTTCAGCCAGTGATAATGGCTGGATATTGGGACTGCTGCTACTTTCTATATCGCTTTCGTATTTGTCACCAGAGAGTAAGTTCTCCGACAAAATCTCTTCATACAGCGCAACGATTGCACTGATATCAAGTACCTGCTTACTGGGCGTTGCAGCGTTAAAGCCTGGATACTTTCCCAGTTTTATTCTGCTGCCTGGTTTTATCACTATCGCACTTGCCTTTATTCGAATGAGTTTTGCGCTAACTGAAGCCAATACCGCCGGGACTGAACGAATACTTGCTCGAACAGATGAATTGACTGGATTATCAAATCGACGTAATTTTCTAATGCAACTTAATCAATTAAAGATTGGTTACATCTTTTTACTAGACCTAGATGGCTTCAAAAAGATTAATGACACCTTAGGTCATGAGGCAGGAGATCAATTGCTTAGACAGGTAGCAAATAGATTTACAAGAGTGCTTCCAGCTGGCGCACAGATTGCTCGCCTTGGTGGGGATGAGTTTGGCGTAGTGGCACAAATAGAACTCAAGGAAGCTAATGAGTTAGCGCAATCAATTCGGGCCACCTTAAGTTACCCAATCTCAGTAGGTAGTGAGCAAGTAAAAGTTGGCGTCAGTATTGGCGTAGCACCAATTGATCTGACTGGTGATGCCAGTGAATCTTTGCGACGAGCAGATTTAGCGATGTATGAGGCGAAGCGAAGTAAATCTGGCGTCTTAATCTGGGAATTGGGTAGGAAAATATAGGTTAATCTTCAGATGCTAAATCCTTTAGCAGTCATCAAAGGGGGTCCTAATTGGCAGCACGCTTTTCAAATCGAGTTCTGGTTTTAGGTGCAGGTTCAGTATCACAATGTGTACTTCCACTTTTAATTGAGCATCTAGTAGATGCTAAACAGATCACGATTGCGGATATGCGTGATAACCGAAGTCGGGTTGCAGATGCAATTACCGCCGGTGCCACATACGTTCAGGATCAATTGACCCGTGAAAACATGGATCAATTTTTATCAAAGTATTTATCAGCCGGAGATTTTCTTTTAGATTTAGCATGGAATATTGATGCAAATGAAATTATTGAATGGGCACATGATCATGGAGTTATTTACTTAAACACCTCACTTGAAGAGTGGGATCCATACTCAGCAGGTGCTACTAGAAATCCAACTGAGCGCACACTTTATTGGCGCCATATGAAATTACGTAAGTTAACTGATACCTGGGGCGGCAAGGGACCAACTGCGATTGTTGAGCATGGTGCAAACCCTGGATTAGTTTCTCACCTAACAAAGAAAGCGTTATTTGATATTGCAACTAGCGCTGTTAAAGATGGAAAAGCTGGCGCTGGAGTTTCAGAGGCACTAGCTGCTGAGAACTTTCCAGTATTAGCGCAAAAACTTGGTGTTAAAGTAATTCACATTGCAGAACGTGATACTCAAATCGCTGATAAGCCAAAGTTATTAAATGAGTTTGTGAATACCTGGTCAGTTGAAGGATTTTATGAAGAAGGTGTTGCACCAGCTGAGCTTGGTTGGGGAACACATGAAAAAACCTTGCCGGTTAATGCTTATGAACATCCAACTGGACCTAAGAATCAAATCTGTATTGCCCAACCTGGTGCCACAACCTGGGTTCGCTCCTGGGTACCAAAGATGGAAACAACTGGCATGGTTATTCGCCATGGTGAAGCTTTCACTATTAGTGATCACTTAACTGTTTGGGATGGTGACAAAGCTGTTTACCGTCCAACAGTTCACTATGCATACTGTCCAACCGATGCGGCAATTGCATCAATGCGCGAGCTTGAGATGCGCCAGTGGAACTTAACTGGAAACCAAAGAATTATGAATGAGGAGATTATTGATGGTAATGATCGTCTTGGCGTATTGCTAATGGGACATGCATATAAATCTTGGTGGACTGGATCATTACTAAATATCCATGACTCAAGAAAATTAATTCCAAAACAATCTGCAACCACAGTTCAGGTGGCAAGTGCGGTTTATGCCGCTGTTGCTTGGGCAATGGCAAATCCAAATGCTGGATACCGAGTTCCAGATGATCTACCATGGCGAGAAGTTTTAGCGTTTGCTGAAAAATACTGGGGAGGTTTCTACTCAGAGGCAGCAGATTGGGATCCACTAATGCACCGCAATGATTTATTTAAAGGATGGAACAATCGTAAGTATGACGAGAGTGATCCTTGGCAGTTCTCTAACTTCCTTGCGTAAGTAATTACTTTGTAGGCGGAAGTGGCTTGCTCGCTTTAATTTCATCTAAGCGGGCAAGTGACTCCAAACGTTCAGTTGCATGATTAACAATTTGTTGCGGATAATCTTTTAAATACCCATCTAATACATCCCATGGTTCTTGGATTTCAATTCCATTTAAATGAGCTAGCTCTGGCACGTACTTTCGAACATAGTTGCCATCTTCATCAAATCTTTTACCTTGTTCAATTGGATTAAATACTCGGTAATACGGTGAAGCATCTGTGCCACAACCTGCAGTCCACTGCCAACCATGGGCATTAGAGGCAACGTCATAATCAATTAAGTGTTCCCGGAAAAAACGCTCACCTAACTGCCACTCAAGGTGGAGATCTTTAACTAAAAATGATGCCACCACCATTCTGGTTCGGTTGTGCATCCAACCCTCTTGCAATAACTGCCTCATTGCCGCATCTACAAATGGATACCCCGTTTTACCTTCACACCAGGCTTTAAATTTTTCACCTGGCTCGTCATATCTCATCTTGGAAAATTGCGGTGCGTAGTATTCAGTTTCAGTGTGTGGGTTATTAAATAAAATATCGGCATAAAACTCTCGCCAAGCAATCTCTTTACGGAATACATCATGAGCCTTACTTTCCCCAAGTGGAGCAAGCAGTGTTCGGGGATGAATTTCTCCTAAAGTTAAATGTGCACTCATCTTGCTAGTGCCATCAATACCGGCAAGATTTCTGGCTTCGTCATAACTATCTAATCCGTTTTTTTGGAAATATTTAAATCGCTCAAGTGCGGCTAACTCACCCGCTTTTGTAATTGTTACGCCTTCTGGAAATTTCCAATCAGGAAACTCTCTAGCCTCACTGCTTGGCTTAACAGCTGGAATCTCTTTTGGTTTTTCCGCAGGTTTGCGCCAACCATGAGCACACCATCCTTTATAAAAAGGTGTGTAAACCCGATAAGGAGTGTTATCACTTGGTTTAAGTACTCGCCCCGGTGCAACTGCATATGGTGAGCCAGTTCTAATTAATTGAATGCCACTATCTTCAATTTTTTTATCTTGCGTTGCTCCATAAGGTTCATACTCTGCTGAGATATGCACACTCTCTGCGTCATACTTTTTTTGCAAATCTTTCAGCACAGTTAATGGATCACCTGCGATTACCTGAAGATTATTACCAAGTGATTCATCTAAGGCTCTTAATGATTGGCCAAGGTATGCCAATCTTTTGCTGCCAAGTGTTTTAATTAATTTTGGGTCTAAAATAAATACTGGAACTATCTCTGGACTTTCATCTAATGCAGCCAAAAGCGCAGGATGATCTGAAATCCGCAGATCTCTGCGAAACCAGATTATCGATCTCTTACTCATTGGCATATCGTGCCAGTTAAAGCAGAATTGTTTGAATTAAGAGTGAAGTGACTCCACGGTTTCATCCCAGCCCGTAACATCCTTAGGTTTTCTAGGGCCTGGACCAACATAACGAGCCGATGGACGAATGATTCGGCCAGTGCGTTTTTGTTCCAAAATATGTGCTGACCAGCCAGCAGTTCTCGCTGCGGTAAACATTGAGGTAAATAGATTTGCTGGAACTTCGGCAAAATCTAAAACAATCGCTGCCCAGAACTCAACATTTGTTTCTAATACGCGATCTGGTTGACGCTCTTTTAATTCAGCAAGTGCTGCTTGCTCTAATGCGAGCGCAACCTCATAACGCGGTGCGTTTAATTCCTTTGCAGTCCTACGCAATGTGCGAGCACGTGGATCTTCAGCACGGTAAACCCGGTGACCAAATCCCATTAACCGCTCACCCTTATCCAAAATTGATTTCACATAAGCTTTTGCATCCCCGCTCTTTTCAACCGCTTCAATCATGCTAAGTACGCGAGCAGGGGCGCCACCATGTAATGGTCCACTCATTGCGCCAATCGCACCTGAAATTGAGGCAGCAACATCAGCACCCGTTGAAGCAATAACTCTTCCGGTAAATGTTGATGCATTCATGCCGTGCTCTGCAGCAGATACAAAGTAAGCATCAATTGCGCGAACGTGAACTGGATCTGGTTCACCTCGCCAGCGAATCATCATTCGCTCCACAACAGTATGTGCTTTATCAATCTCTGATTGTGGAATTGGGCTAGTGATTGTGCCACGAGCAGATTGGGCAACATAGGAAAGCACCATTACTGAAACGCGAGCTAAATTACTTCTGGCCTCTTCATCTGAAATATCAAGGAGTGGTTTTAATCCCCAAGCAGGAGTAAGCATCGCAATTGCAGATTGCACATCAACTCGAACATCACCGGTGTGAACTGGAATTAAAAATGGTTCAGCAGGTGGCAAGCCTGGATTGAATTCATCATCTACAAGTAAGCCCCAAACATTTCCAAAGGTAACTCGGCCAACTAAATCTTCAATATCAACGCCGCGGTATCTAAGTGCGCTACCTTCTTTATCAGGCTCGGCAATCTTTGATTCAAATGCAATTACGCCCTCTAGCCCTGGTTTGAAATCATCAGCCACTTTTGCACTCCTTTAATCGAAAATCTAATGATCCTATTCTGCTACTTAGGCGCTAATGCTACAAACTCGATCAAAAATGAGGTTGGATACATCCATGACCGCCCGTGAAGATATTGCCGCAATGCGCCGCCAGTATGGCGAGGTTGGCTTAGTTGAGGCTGATCTACCAGCTGATCCCTACCAATTGTTTAATACCTGGCTAAAAGATGCAGCCGGTAATGAGATTGTAGTTGAGGCCAATGCGATGGTCTTATCAACTGTTAATGAGGATGGGCCAAAGAGTAGAACGGTTTTACTAAAAGATTTAACACCTGCTGGTTTTACATTTTTTTCAAATTACGATTCAAATAAGGGTAAGCAAATTGAAGAAAATAATAATGTCTCACTAGTTTTTCCTTGGTACCCACTTGAGCGGCAGGTAATTGTGATTGGTAGTGCAAGTAAAATAAGTAGAGATGAGAGTGAAAAGTATTTTGCAACTCGTCCCCGTGGCTCTCAGATTGGTGCGTGGGCAAGTGCGCAATCAACAGAGTTAGCATCCCGTGGTGAGTTAGAAAAAAGATTTGCTGAGTTTGAAGCTAAGTGGCCAGAAGGTACTCAGATTCCAATCCCACCACATTGGGGCGGGTATGTAATCTCTCCCACATCAATTGAGTTTTGGCAGGGTAGATACTCACGGCTGCATGATCGAATCCAGTATTTGAAAGATAAGAATAATAATTGGCAACTTAAACGACTTAACCCCTAATATCTACCAATGAGTGAAATTAAGATCCCAGATAATTTAAAGCCATCCGATGGCAGATTTGGCTGCGGCCCATCAAAGATTTTGCCAAACTCACTTGCTAACTTAGCTAGTAATTATGGAAAAGTTTTAGGAACAAGCCACCGACAAAAACCGGTTAAAGAGGTAGTTGGCGCAGTTAGAAGTGGACTTAAATCTTTATTCTCACTTCCTGATGGTTATGAAGTAATTATTGGCAATGGTGGTTCAACTGCATTTTGGGATATTGCAACCTTTGGTTTAATTGAAAAGAAATCCCAACACTTAGTATTTGGTGAGTTCTCATCAAAGTTTGCAGCCGCTGCTAAAGAAGCGCCAATGATTGCAGATCCTTCAGTAATTAAAACTGAACCAGGTGCTCACCCACTTCCTAAAATTGAATCAGATGTTGATACCTATGCATTAACTCATAATGAGACAAGCACTGGTGTGATGATGCCAATTATTAGGCCAGCTGGATCTGGGGACGCACTGGTATTAGTAGATGCCACAAGTGCTGCTGGTGGTTTATACCTAGATATTTCCCAATCTGATTGTTACTACTTTGCGCCTCAAAAAAGCTTTGCCTCCGATGGTGGACTTTGGATTGCAATTATGAGCCCGGCAGCAATTGCCCGGGTTGAAAAAATTAAAGCAAGTGGCAGATGGGTGCCAGCATTTTTTGACTTAAGTATTGCAATTGAAAACTCTCGTCTTGATCAAACCTATAACACACCGGCACTTGCCACCATAATTTTGTTAGCAGAACAAATTAAGTGGATGAATGACAATGGTGGTTTAAAGTTTGCTGCCGGACGTAGTGAAGATTCATCAAATCGTCTTTATAGTTGGGCTGAAAAAACTAGCTACACAACACCATTTGTGACAGATCCGGCAATGAGATCAAAAGTAGTTGGCACAATTAACTTTGATGAGTCAATTGACGCACTTGAGATCGCAAAAGTACTAAGAGCTAACGGAATTGTTGATACTGATCCATATCGTAAATTAGGAAAGAACCAACTTAGAATTGGAATGTTCCCAGCGGTTGAGCCAGCAGATATTGATGCTTTAACTAAATCAATTGAGTATGTCGTGGAGCAGTTAGCTAAATGATGAGTGCAAAGCTGCGCCGGCGCGTGACGATTGCAATATTAATTGGCATGGTTGTAATGGTGTTAATTAGCGGTTTATAGGGTTAGGATCAAATCATGAAAGAATCAATATTTGTGATCGCAATGGGAATAGTGCTTTGGATTATTGCTTTTGTTTTTGCAATTGTAATGAACGCAGATAGTAAAGTACTTTGGATCTGTGTTGCCGGAGCTGCATTTGGCGCACTAGGTCTTAGATACACCGTAAAACGAGGTCGACGAGGTTTGCTTTAATTTCCGTCGATTTGAGATGCAATACCGCGCAATACCTTAGCTAATCTCTCAGCATCACCAGATGAAGATGTGCGGCCACTGCGAAGGCCATTGCCATAACGATCTAATATTTTGATCGTATCTTCAATCATCGCTGCTAAATCATCATTCTTACCACGTGAATTACCAGCCATAGTTGGTGGTGCTTCTACGATTGAAACAGATAGTGCTTGTGGTCCACGACGACCATCAGCAATTGAAAACTCTAGTTTTGTTCCAGGTTTAACTGTTGTTACACCAGAAGGAAGTGCATCTGCTGATAGGTAAACATCTTCACCTTCATCATTAGAAATAAAACCAAAACCTTTTTCTAAACTAAACCATTTAACGCGACCACTAGGCATTGGGATCTCCCTTCAAATTTTAGTATTCGTTTAGGCCATCTTCAGATGGGCAGGTGCTTAGTTTAACCCACCAATGGCAATGCTGGTACGGGGTTTATTCAGCCTTAATTAGCGCCTCTGAGTGCGCACCACAGCCGTGATCAAAGGAAACTACCCGAGCATCCTCAGGTGAGATCGCATTTGAGCAAACACCAAAGGTGGTTCGTAGGGAGCCGGCGATTGGAATAAAAAATCCACAAGATACACATGGCTTTGGCGCAGCTTTTGCAATTGGAGTACGTGGACCACGATCACCTTCATACCATCGCTTACTTGCCGCATCTCTGCCAATAATTGATAAAACTCTTGCTCTGCCTAAACCAAATTCAAATAGTTGAGTTATATCTAAATCTTCCTCCCCAGGAAGGGCCGCATATGCTGGAGTTAATCGCTCATCATCTGGCGCAGTTGGAACAACATCGCCAACACCAAGATCTCCTGGTTGAATTCTTTGTGAGTAAGGAACCCAGTTTGGTGCGAGTAATGCTTGGGTGCCTGGTAATAAAACAACATCGCAAATTGTTGGCTTACTTGCATCATCAATCTTTACAACTGTTACACCCCAACGCCAGCCATGGTAGCCAGGAAGTTTTGCTTCAAAAAGATAAGTTGCAACTCGATCTTCATCTGAATCAATTGAATAAAACTCACCAACGTATTCACTTTTGCCAGCATCTTCAATTGCAGCTTTCTTAGCTAGATCAAGAGCGCCAAAAATATCTGACTTATTTACTTCAATATCAATTACTGCTGGATATGTTTTTGCTGGTGCAATATAAGGTTTTCTAATAACTGCAGGTCTTACTATCTCTTCAATTTTAGGTTTGGCAATAGCTTCCAGGATCGCATCATCAACTGGTGCCTCAGGTTCTGCCACCATTGAGCTCTCAGATTTGCGGAGCTTTTTAAATAATGATTTTTTCTTTGCCATAGTGGAATAAGCCTAGCAACTTTAGATTAGTAACCAAAATTGAGTTGATTTCTCACGCTAATTTGTTCGCAATAAATTAAGAGCCTTCCATATTTACTGGAAGGCTCTTAAGTCAATCTTTTCCTTTAAAGAAGCGGAGGAAGGAATCCGCTTTTTTAAACTTTAATTAACCAACATTTAGGGCTGTTTTTTGGGCAGCACTTAATGCATTTTTTACGCTATCAGGTATTGCAGCTTTTTGTTCAGGTGTAAGTGCTTTTAGTTGAGCAGCGCTTAAACCTTTTCCTTGGGCTGCAGTTAATCCTGCTAACGCAGTTGGATCTAATGCTCCAAGAGAAGCTGCGCTTAGTCCTTTAAGTGCAGTAGGTGGCATCTGACCCATTTGTTGTTGAGTCATTCCAGCAAATGCTGCAGGTGGTAGTTGTTGGAATTGTTGCGTTCCCATTGCCTTAAACGCAGCAGGTGGCAATTGATTTAATTGCTCAGCAACCATTCCAGC
>JAPLBB010000011.1 GCA_026392945.1 Actinomycetota bacterium
AGCAGGGCTGCATCTGATCTGTGTTTGTTGATCTCATCTTTAAAGTGCGCACTCTTTGTGGCGGCTACTGGCTCTTTGTAGAGATCAGCCTTGTGGTTTGTGGTGGTGGCAATGCCCCAACCATCACAGTGATCATTGGCTAGATTTACAAACTGATCAAAGTTTTTACCCACTACATCATTAAAGGTGGTAGCTGTTGGGGAGGTGTAACCAAGTAGGCGGCACATAAAGGTAAGTCTAATTATTTTTATCCTTTACGCGTGATTTGCCGAAATTCTTTAAAAATTTCACCAAAAAAGGCGCTTAGGTTCTTCCAAACTGATGATTTCAGGCGCAAACTAGCGGATGTGATTTAGAGCATTACCTGGTCTCCCCACCAGCAACATCAAAAGAAGGGCACTTATATATGAGTATGAATGCAGATGAGAAACGGTTAGCCGATCTTGGCTATAAGCAAGAACTGAATAGAAGTTGGAGCTCATTCTCTAACTTTGCAATCTCCTTCTCAATTATCTCCATCCTGGCCGGATGTTTCACAACCTTTGCTCAGGCTTGGAACAACGGCGGTCCAGTTGCGATCTCACTAGGTTGGCCACTGGTCTCAGCATTTATTTTAATTATTGGTTTTTGTATGTCAGAGCTCGCCTCGGCCTATCCAACCAGCGGTGGTATTTACTGGTGGGCATCAAAGTTAGGTGGACCAAGAGCAGGCTTCTTTACTGGCTGGCTTAACCTGATTGGTCTGGTCTCAGTTACCGCTTCCGTTGGATACGGCGCAGCTAGCTTTTTAAATACCCTACTTGGAACTCAGTTTGCAGATTATGCAACTAGTTTTATGGGTGGAGATTACATAAAGCAACAGTTTGCTCTCTTCATGATCATCATCGCATTTGTTACCGCGATTAACGTATACGGAGCAAAGATCCTGGCGATGGTTAACAACATCTCAGTTTGGTGGCATGTATTTGGTGCTGCACTTGTAATTGGTATTTTGTTAGTTGTGCCAGATAATCACCAATCTGTATCTTGGATGTTTACTGAGCGGATTAACAACTCAGGTTTTGAAAACTACTGGTTATATGTATTGCCACTAGGTTTCTTACTTACCCAGTACACCATCACTGGCTTTGATGCATCTGCTCACCTTTCTGAGGAAACCAAAGATGCTCATATCTCATCTGCTAAGGGAATTTGGAAATCCATCTTCTACTCAGCAATTGGTGGATATATCTTGTTACTTGCATTCTTATATGCAGCAACCGAGACAGATATCATCAACTCATTTGATCCAGCGGTTAACCCATATGGCGGCGGATCGGTAATCTCAATCCTTTACACCTCATTAGGTGGCGGGGCAGCATTTAAATTAGTAATGCTGATTACTACTGCCGGTCAGATCTTCTGTGTTACTGCTTGTTTAACATCATGCTCACGCATGATGTATGCATTCAGCCGTGATGGCGCAGTTCCTGGTGGCAGACTTTGGAAGAAAGTAAATAGCCATGGCGTGCCACTTAACGCAGTTATTGCTTCTGCTATCGGTGGAATTGTTCTAACA
>JAPLBB010000002.1 GCA_026392945.1 Actinomycetota bacterium
CCTGTTATTGCCACCTCTGCCACATTAACTGTGGGCAACTCTTTTAACTCATTAGCTAAAAGTATTGGTTTTATTGTGGGGGAGGATTTAAATGCCGAGCTCTCTGAAGGTGAATTAGATCCAGGCAATGTGGCGATGTTAGATGTGGGTTCTCCTTTTGATTTTGCTAATCAAGGCGTTCTCTATATGCCTAAGCACTTGCCAGAGCCTGGCCGAGATGGTCCCAGTATTGAAGTACTAACAGAGTTAGGTGAATTAATAGATGCTGCAGGTGGGCGTACTTTGGCCCTATTTTCTTCCTGGCGCGGTGTGGAGGCAGCAGATGCGCATTTGCGCAAAGTATTAGCTGAACTTCCTATCAAGATTATTACGCAAAAGCGCGGTGATGCTGTGGGTCCACTAGTTGCTCGCTTTGCAAAAGATGAAACTTCAGTATTACTTGGCACGATGTCGCTCTGGCAGGGTGTAGATGTTCCGGGAAATAGTTGCATCTTGGTTGCCATCGATCGCATTCCTTTCCCACGCCCCGATGAGCCGGTTATGTCAGCGCGCGCATCTCAAGCAGATGCCGCTGGCGGAAGCGGTTTTATGCAGGTTTCACTGCCACGCGCTGCATTGCTTTTGGCACAGGGCACAGGACGACTCATTAGATCTGTTGATGATCGGGGAGTAGTAGCGATTTTGGATTCTCGAATTGTCACCAAGCGATATGGAAGTGTCCTACTTAACTCAATGCCACCGCTGTGGCGCACATCTGATACGGCCGTTGTCCGAGACTCACTGAGACGGCTTGCAGAAAGGGTGAAAGAATGAGGCTATGCCTCGCATTGAAACCGAAACACTGGCTCAGCACCGTGATTGGCGCCGTAATCAGTTAATCGATGCTGCCGCCAGCATTGCTATGGAATCAGGCGGTGCAGCAGTAACAGTTGCAGCAGTTGCCCAACGTGCCGGATTGTCTCGCACCTCGGTCTATGAATACTTCGGTAGTGGATCAGAGCTTGTTGCAGATTTAGTGATAGATGAACTTCATAGCTTTGCAGAAACGCTGAATATAGCGGTTGCAGAATGCACAGATGCCCCATGCATCGTCACCTGCTGGGTAAAGGGAGCACTTACTTACATTGCAGATGGGCGTCACCTTTTGGCAAAAGCGTTAAATGCCACTGCGGTGCCGCAATCTCGCGCACAGCAGATCGGAACTGCACACAGAGCTTTAATGGCACCACTTGTAAAAGCTGTTACCGATTTAGGTGTGAAAGATACTCAACGTGCTTTATCTTTTATTCAGGCAATAACTGATGCATCAACAAAAAGAATTGAATCAGGCCATAATGCTCAAGATGAGATTGCTTACGCAACAACCTTTTGCATTAATGGCCTGATGTCTAGTTCATTACTTTCCTGTAATAACTAGCTTTTCACTTAATCCTTCGTATAGGGCCTTTTTGCCGGTTGCACTTGCAGTGATTTCACACTTTCCGCGGCGCATAGTTAATATTGACTTAACTACTGAACATGCTCCAGTGGCCTTGTACTTAACCTTTTCACCAAAGTTAGTGGTGGAAGGCAGAGCGCTCTTGCTAAAGGCTTTTGCAGTTTCAGGGAGAGCAAATCCACCTAAGCTTTGAACTCCAAGGGTTAGGCGAATAGGCAAGATAACGGTGATAGGTGAAGCAGTTGAGTTACCAACACTTGTTACTGCAATGGCACACTCACCTGTTCCACTCAATGGTGTGATCTGCAGACCATTTAATGCACAAGCTGGGGCAAGTGAACGATAGGTCAGTGTTGCACCTGCTTTAGAAACTGCAGCAACAGTTGCAACCTGTCGGTAGCCAAGAGTTGCAGGGGCACGGGTAGTAACGGCAACTCCGTTGATGGTCGCAGTTACTTCATCTGCAACCAGCGTTGTTGTTCCAGCAACAGCTGCCTTGAAGGTAATTGGAAAAAATTGATCCTCCGCGAAATCTGCTGGTACCGTGTGATCAAAGCGCATAAAGACCCCACACTTTGAGACGAGGCAATCAACGGTAGTTGTGCCGACTAAATAACTGCCGGTTGGCTTAAAGGCAATTGCAGCTGTTGGTAGAAATGAAGCACCTCGGGCTGTGGAGATCCATAGCTCAGCGGCCTTGTTGCACAATGCAGAGCGTGTTCCCGCAGGTGCTTCCACACATTGCTGAATGTATAAACCACCCTTTGTAGGAACATCAGTCAGCGTGATGTTTATCGTCGCATTCTGATAATCAAGATTAGTCAATGGCCCACCCACAAACTTTGTTTGTGCAGCGTGGGCTGACATAGGTGTCATTAATGCAGCGATGAGAGCAACTAGAACTAACTTTTTCACTTTTCTCCTTATTTGATGATGATTGGGATAAACAGATCTGAGGTTCGGTCATTACTACGAAGATGATCGGCGCGAACAGTGATTGCACACTTAACCTTGGTGCAATCAAATTTTCCTATCCGCTTTGAAACTTTAACTTTTTGCGTAAAGCGCCCGCCTGGTAAAAACTCTTGCGTTAGTCCAACTGCATAAGCAGGGGGATTAGAGGAGATCCAGAAAGAGGCTTCGCCTAAACCAGCCTTATTGACTCCACCACCACAGGGTGTTGGTGGCATGCCCTTCTTTGGGACAACACAAAAGGCGAGGTAAATACCAACAGTTTCATCAAAGTACTCACCACTTACGGTCAAGATAGTTCCGTTTTTGGCAGTAGTTTTTGAGACAGAGAGAATTTGGCCTTGTGAGCCTTTTACAGATACTGCATTTGCTGAAGGCATGGCGCTCACAGCAATCACCACAAGAGCAATTAGTATCTTCTTCATACTCTGACCTTAAATTAGATAAGTAAATGACTTATCCGACAGGACACGCCAACCTGTCGCTTAAAGATTTGGCACACTGACCCCGTGAAGAAATTAGGGATTTTTACCCTTGTATTACTGCTTGCAGGCTGTGCTGGCGCAAGTAATTCTTCAACTTACACAATTTCTCAGGATGATGTGAGATCGATTTCACTTGATACTCCCGCCACATTCTCTGTTTCTCGGGTTGTGGTCTTAGCTAATGGCGTTGCCGAAATCATGGAATCACTCAATGCTAAATCCATCTTGGTGGGCCGAGATATTTCCAGTACTGAAAAATCACTGGAATCAGTTCCTATCGTAACCTCTGGACACCAGGTAATTCCTGAAAAAATCTTAAGTTTAAAACCTGATTTAGTGATCATTGATGCATCCACTGGGCCAACGAGTGCAATTAATCAGATTAGATCAGCTGGAGTAAAAGTTATCCAAACACCTGAGAGCTGGAATCTCTTTGATATCAATGAGAAAATACGGGCAGTGGGTGAAGCCATAGGTGCTAGTACGCAAGCAGAGACTCTGATTGCCAAGATGAAGCAAGGCTTATCAGCTGCATCAGTGTCAAATAAACCACGGGTAGCATTTTTATATCTACGCGGAACATCTTCGGTGTATTTAATTGGTGGCCCAGGATCGGGGGCAGATTCTTTGCTGGATTGCGTTGGGGCAATTGATGTCGGTGCTCAAACTCTAAATCGTCCCTTTAATACATTAACCGCTGAAAGCTTGGCCACTCTCAACCCTGATGTCATCCTGGTGATGAGTAAAGGACTTGAATCAGTGGGTGGCGTGCAAGGCTTAATTAAGCTTCCAGGTGTGGCCCAAACTAGCGCCGGAAAGAACTCTGCAGTTATCGATGTTGATGATTCCTTGCTCTTATCATTTGGCCCGCGTACTCCTTCCTTGTTAGAACAATTGGCTAAAGCACTCAAGAAGGTTGCACCGTGAAAAAAACTGTGCCGATAGTTCTTCTCATACTTGTAGCGGTAGGGGCAATGTCAGTTGGTTCCAGCCAGATAGATGGTTTTTGGTCCGTACTTATCAATCCTGGAAGCAATGAGATCGTGTGGCAGATTCGATTCCCACGCGTTATGGCAGCGCTCATTGTGGGCGCTGCGCTGGGTATCGCCGGTTTAATGGCACAAGGTGCTTGCAATAACGCTGTAGCAGAGCCTGCCATTTTAGGAACAGCGGCAGGTGCATCCTTTGGCGCAGTCATAGGAATTGCTACTGGTCTGGTTCAAGTTGGTTCTCTAGGCGCACTTGCTTGTGGAACTGCAGGAGCCCTTCTTGCAACATCTATAACTTTTAGGTTGGCAGCTTTTCGTGGGGCTTTGTCATCATTTACTTTGATTATTGTGGGAATCGCAGTTTCTGCCATATTTACCTCACTTGTAGGAATCACATCTGCAGTTCTTAATCGGGCAGATGCTAGATCAATTTTATTTTGGAGCCTTGGTTCGTTGGCACTAGTAACAAATGAAAACCTTATTGGCATCATCATTACAACATTAGTTGGTGGAATAGTTGCTTGGTCTATTGCACCAAAGCTGGATCGCCTTTCCTTGGGCGATCAAAGCGCATTTCACTTAGGAGTTAACGTCTCTAGAGTTCGATTCTTTGCCTTGATTTCTCTATCACTTTTGGCAGGTGGCGCTGTTAGTACTGTTGGAGTCATCGCCTTTATTGGCTTGGCCGCTCCTCATATTGCACGCTTTATCTATGGGCCTTCCCATAGGGCACTCACTATTCAAAGTGCATTCGTTGGAGCATTGATTGTTCTTGTTGCTGACACGTTATCTAGAACTATCGCCCAACCCAATGAGCTTCCCATAGGGCTGGCAACTGCATTAATCGGTGCGCCAATCTTGATTGCGCTTGTTACAGTCAAAAACAATGTGTGGAGAACTCAATGATTACTATTGATGAAATCACCATTGTTATTGATGGCCGCGAAATCATTTACGATTATTCAGAGCAGATTCCTGCTGGCTCAATCACAGTAATTGTGGGCCCAAATGGTTGTGGTAAATCAACACTCCTGGCAGCTATTGCCGGGGATATTGCACCAGATAAAGGCACTATCACTATTGATGATCTGCATCCGATCCTGACTTCGCCCCTAGAGCTTTCACGGATACGTGCTATGGCAGTTCAAAATCAGAGTTTTACTCTAGGTTTTACCGTCCGTCAGATTATCGAAATGGCAGGAGATGCTGATCTCGTCATAGAGCAGTTGGCCTTGGGTGAAATTGTAGATCGCTTAGTAACCACTCTCTCAGGCGGAGAAGCCCAGCGCGTGGCAATTGCACAAGCAATTGCACAAAATACTTCCGTGCTTCTACTCGATGAGCCCTTTGCAGCTCAAGATATATACAGTCGCGGCAGAATCATCCAACTACTCAAAGAGCTGGCAGAAGAAGGAAAAACTATCGTCGTTGTTGCCCATAGCAGTGAGAGCGAATTAAGTTGGGCTGATAAGGTTATTAAGCAGTTTCATTAACTCTGGCCAGGACTTTGCAAAACTTGGATGCAAAGGCAATTCTTCAATTCTTTTAATGTTTACCCATCGAACTTCATGGGATTCATCATTGACTTCATGAGCAACTATTTCATTTGAACCCTTAGCGATAACAGTTTCATACTTCCAATCTCCATGATCGTCTGTGTATGTGTGTAGAACAGTCAGCAGCGAAGTATCAATTCCCGTTTCTTCTACTGCTTCCCGAAAAGCGCCCTCGATTGTGCTCTCATGACTATCCCTGGCGCCACCGGGGATTCCCCAGGTGTCACCGTTGTGAACCCAAGGCGCACGGTGTTGGAGCAAAATTTCAGATCCACGCACAATTAAAATGCCAGCGGCGCCGTTAAGACCCCAGTGCTTATTACCGCAGGCGCATTGGACCCAACCATCTCCATCGCGTGCGCTCATGAACTAAGAGTGTCACAACTATCCACAGTTAGCCCAGCGAGCATAGGCATTAGTCCCAGCACACACTTATCGTGCCTGCACATGAAGCGCTTACTTATTCTCATCC
>JAPLBB010000026.1 GCA_026392945.1 Actinomycetota bacterium
CCGCCCAACAAAAATGAATGTATTGATCTGCCTAACAGATTATCCAATTTAAACCATGTGCCAGCTATTGCGATTAGGGCCAAAATAAATACAAAGAATGCAATGCCATCTCTTTGATGTGCAGGATCTAACTCTTTAGATGATCTAAAAATAAACCTAATGGAGTTGCCAAGAATCTTCGAAATTAAACGCCAAACCCAACTTAACCCACGCAGGAGCGGAGCAAGAATAAAACTGCCCTTTGAGTTTTTTTTCTTCTTAGCCATAAGAAGATAAGCCTAAAGAATAAGTTAATTACTTCGCGTAATCGGCACGCACTTTACTGAGAAAGTTAATCTAAACAGTTTTCCTAAACCTCAATTACTAGCGGAATGATCATCGGTTTACGACGATGCTCCTCCCCAACCCAGCTGCCAATAGTTCGGCGAACAACTTGAGAAAGTTGATGCGTGCCATTGAAACCGCCGGCAACTGCTTTGCTCAAAGCCTTTTCAATATCTCCCTTAACATCATCAAATAAAGATTTATCTTCCGTAAAGCCTCTGGCATGAATATCTGGACCGGCAACAATTTTGCCGCTTTGGGAATCAATTACAACTACAACTGAAATAAATCCTTCGTCGCCTAAAATTCTTCGATCCTTAAGAGAGCTTTCAGTTATCTCACCGACACTTTGTCCGTCAACATAAACATAACCGCAGGGAACTGAACCTGAGATATCTGCATGCCCATTTGCCACATCAATAGTTATGCCATTTTCTGCAATAACAACATTGTGTTCTGATAATCCGGATTTCATAGCAAGATCAGCATTTGCTCTCATATGTCGCCACTCACCGTGAACTGGTAAAACATTTTTTGGCTTTACCACTTCATAGCAATGTAATAACTCGCCAGCAGAAGCATGGCCAGAGACATGCACCATTGCATTTCCTTTATGAACTACATGTGCACCAAATCTTGTCAGCTCATTTATTACTCGGTAAACCGATTTCTCATTGCCAGGAATTAAGGATGATGCCAGCACTACTGTGTCACCTTTTCCTACTTGAATCTCATGATCACCATTTGCAATTCGAGATAATGCAGCAAGCGGTTCACCTTGTGAGCCGGTACAAACTAGGACAATTTTGTCCCCAAAACTATCAATATCTTTGTAGTCAACAACTAGACCGGTTGGAACTTTTAAATAACCTAAATCTTCTGCCAACTTCATATTTCTAACCATTGATCTACCGACATATGCCACTTTGCGGTTTGCCTCTTGCGCAGCATTTAATACTTGCTGAATTCGATGAACATGAGATGCAAAGGATGTAACTACTACCCGACGTGGAGTTTTAGCAATCGCTTCTTTTAGGGCTGGATAAATATCTTTCTCGGCCACAGTAAGTCCTGGTACATCAGCATTTGTTGAATCAACTAAAAATAGATCCACACCCTCTTTACCCAACCTAGCAAAGGTCTCTAGATCGGTAACTTTGCCATCAAGTGGCATCTTGTCCATCTTAAAATCTCCAGTATGTAAAACAACTCCAGCATCTGTTTTGATTGCTACTGCAAGTGAATCTGGAATTGAGTGGTTAACAGTTACAAACTCAAGTGTAAATGGACCAACTTTTTCTATCTGCCCAGCTTTAACCTGAGTCATTGGCGCAGTAATTCTGCGCTCTTTTAATTTTGGTGTTACAAATGCCAGCGTTAATTGAGAGCCAATAATCCGAATATCACTGCGCTCTCTAAGCAGGTATGGCACAGCCCCAATATGATCTTCATGGCCATGGGTTAAAAAGATTGCTTCAATATCATTCATGCGATCTTTAAGATAAGAAAAATCGGGCAAAATTAAATCGATTCCAGGCTGGTCATCGCCGGGAAATAAAACACCGCAATCAACGATTAGTAATCTTCCCTCATATTCAAAGACGGTCATATTTCGACCGATCTCACCTAAGCCACCTAAGGCAACAATACGTAGAGTTTTTTTAGCTAACTTTGAAGGGTAAGGCAGACCTGGATGGGGATGATTCATTAAGTTACTTTAATTTAACGCCACCAGATTGTAGATCAACCTTTAATTGCGCAATTTGCGCATCAGTTGCATCAACAAGTGGCAATCTTGTAAACCCGCCTGGAAGTCCCATCAAATTTAAAGCTGCTTTAGTAAGAATCGCACCTTGCGTGCGGAATGTTCCTGTAAATACTGGAAGTAATTGCTGATGAATCTCAAGTGCTTTATTTGAATTACCAGCAAACCATCCATCTAGCATTGCTCTTAACTCTGCACCAACAGTGTGCCCACAAACTGATACAAAACCAACTGCGCCAACTGAGAGTAATGGCAAATTCAAAATATCATCACCAGAATAAACTGGAATTGAGGATCTTTTAATTACCCAAGAAGTAGCAGCTGGATTTCCCTTTGCATCTTTTAACGCTGCAATATTCTTGTGTTCTGCTAATTTAACAATCGTATCTGACTCAATTTCCACCCCAGTTCTTCCGGGAATGTCATACATCATTACTGGTAAATCAGTGGCATCAGCCATTGCCCGAAAATGGGCTTCAATTCCTGCTTGCGGTGGTTTGTTGTAATAAGGAGTAACAACTAATAAACCATCAGCTCCTGCTTTAGCAGCTCGTTGTGCTTGCTCCACTGAGTGAGAGGTTTCATTATTTCCAGCTCCCGCAATAATTTTAATCTTGTCACCAACAACTTTTCGTACCGCTTTAATTATTTGATCTTTTTCATCATCTGAGGTGGTTGGTGCCTCACCTGTTGTGCCGTTAACAGCAATTCCATCATGACCAGTTGAAACAAGATGAGCTGCAATTTTTTCTAATCCAGCCCAATCAATCTCGCCACTCTTTGAAAAGGGAGTGACCATGGCAGTAATTAATCTGCCAAATGGTGGAGTGATTTGCATGGCTTAAGGCTACCGCTTATTTATGGCGCTATGCGGCCTGATTTTTGGAATGCTCCATAGGTAATAGGCATTAGTTTGGCGAACTCGGCTTCCATTTTCTCTGCCACCATCTCGATCTCCCGTTGTGGATATGACGGGAAATGCGAACCATCTCGCGAAGTTCTAAGGGAAAGAAAATTCATCAAGGCCCTGGCATTCATAGTCACATACATTGATGAGTACAAAGTTACTGGTAATACTGCTCTGGCAACCTCTCTAGCAACTCCAGCATCTAACATTTTCTGATAATTTCCATATGCCAAAATGCAAGTTTCCTTAATTGATTTAACGGTAATTTCATATTGTTCTGGCGTACCATCAACAAATGTGTAGGCACCAGCTTTACCAATCTGCACTAGCTTTCTTTCTTTGCTAGGAATGTAAAAAACTGGTTTTAACTCTCGGTATCTTCCGCTCTCTTCATTGTAAGAGGCAATTCGATGTCTCATGAACTCTCTAAAAACAAAAATTGGTGCCGAGATAAAGAAAGTCATTGATGTGTGCTCAAACGGAGAACCATGACGCTCTCTGGCTAAATAATTAATTAGTCCTTCAGATTTTGAAGCATCACTTCCAACATCTTCTAGTGATTTATCACCTGCGGTTGAAACCCGAGCAGCCCAAATAACATCGGCGTCGCTTGCGCTAGATTTAACTAACTCAACCGACATATCCTCACGGAAAACGATCTCATCACTCATGGTTGCGACCCTATCTTTGGTAATTGATGAATGGCTGGATTAAAGTGTCGGCGTGTCAATAAATCCTCGGTCAAACCCGATAGATCGCACCGCTCTTAGCGTTGCTTTTACTGTTGGGCTTTATGGTGCCGCCTTTGGCGCTGCCGGAGTAACTGCCGGATTTTCAATTATTCAGACCTGCTTACTTTCACTACTTCTATTCTCGGGTGCATCGCAATTTGCTGTCGTTGGAATTATGGGAGCTGGTGGTGGAGCGATTAGTGCAATTGCGACCGCGACTTTGCTTGGATTTCGTAACGCTCTTTACGGTCTTCAAATGGCGCCAATTTTAAAAGTTAAAGGAATTAAGAGAATTCTTGCAGCTCAAATCACAATTGATGAATCAACTGCGGTTGCAACTTTGCAGGAAAATGATGCTGACAGAAAACGTGGTTTCTACATTACCGGTATCGGTGTTTATGTATTTTGGAATCTATTTACTTTTCTAGGTGCACTTGGCGCAAGTGCAATTGGTGATCCATCAGTTTGGGGTTTAGATGCAGCAGTGCCTGCCGCCTTCTGTGGTCTAATTTGGCCAAGACTTAAAAATAAAACTCAGTTTATAGTATCGGCTGCTGCCATCTCTTGGGCATTAATACTTACACCTCTTACTCCTGCCGGTGTTCCAATAATTACAACTGTAATTTTGGCCATCATTTTTGGGTGGAAAAAATGAGTCAAATATGGATAGCGGTTATTGGTGCAAGTGTTACCGCATTTTTAAATAAGTATTTTGGCCACAGCGTTCCAGAAAAATGGCTAGATAAACCAAGGTTTAAAAGAATAAATACTTTGGTCCCAATAGTTCTGCTGAGCGCATTAGTTGGTGTTCAAACATTTGCAAATAAAAAGGAGTTAGTGATAGATCAACGTCTAGCTGGCGTTGGCGTAGCACTTATTGCTTTAAAGTTTAAAGCACCGTTTCCGGTTGTAGTTGTGTCAGCAGCCATTACTTCCGCCGCAATATATAACTGGTTTTAAAGTACTTTTAAAGCCTCTAGTTTTTCTTTAAGTGCTATATCTGAAGGCTCAGTTAAGTGAGTGCCATCTGAAAAAATAATCACTGGTATTGATCGCATGCCACCATTAATCTCAATTACTTTATCACTTGCTGCAGCGTCTGCTTCCACATCGATGTAGTTGTACTTCACATTATTTGCATCTAAAAATCTCTTAGAACGGCGGCAATCTCCACACCACTCAGCTCCATACATTGTTATATCGCTCATTTCATTCCCTCCATGTAATTTTCAAGACCAACTGTTAGTCCTGGATGTTTTGCAACATTTCTAACTCCAATTAATACTCCTGGCATAAATCCTGCTCGATTTATCGAATCATGTCTAATACTTAAGGTTTCACCCGCATCACCAAAAATTACCTCTTGGTGAGCAACGTATCCATGAGAGCGAACCGAGTGAATTGGCACATCCCCAACCTTTGCACCTCTAGCTCCTGGAATAATTGTTTTACTAGCGTCTGGCATCGCTCCTTTTTTACTCTGCTTTCTAGCATCAGTAATTAGCTCAGCAGTTCTAATTGCTGTTCCAGATGGAGCATCAACTTTATTTGCATGATGAAGTTCAATAATTTCAACACTTTCAAAGTACTGGGCAGCTTTTTGAGAGAACTGCATCATAAGTACTGCGCCAAGGCCAAAGTTGGGAGCGATTAATGCGCCAACTTTTGTGTTCTTAGAGAGCAAATTTTTTAGTTCAGAGAGCTTTTTATCATCAAATCCTGTAGTACCAACTACAACATGAATTCCATTAGTTATTGCAAACTCAAGATTTTTCATTACTGCATCAGGATGCGTGAAATCAACAATAACCTCTGTGCCAGTTTTAATTAGTTGATCTAATGAATCACCCAGATCTAACGCCGAACTAAGTGTTAAGTCACTAGCGCTCTCAATAGCTGCGACTGTTTCCGCGCCCATTCTTCCTTTGGCACCAAGCACTGCAACCTTCATGAGATTAACCTTTCAAACTTACTACTTGACCTAAATGGTCCCACTACCGCAAGGGTAGGAGATGTCGGCAGGATTTGGCGGGCAATTTCCTTAATTTGCTCCTGTGTTACATTAGAAATCTCGCGCAAAATTTCATCAAAGCTTAGGACCTGGCCATAAACCAACTCACTTTTGCCAATTCTGGTCATTCTAGAACCGGTGTCCTCTTGGCTTAACACCAGTGATCCAGAAACTGCTCCCTTTGCCCGATTTATCTCCTCCATCGTCAAACCATTCTCTGCCACATCATGCAATATCGATTGGATAATTTTAATTGATTCCTCTGCCTTATCTGGCTTACAGCCAACATAAAAAGATAAAACACCGCTGCCGGCAAATTGCTGACTGTATGCATAGGTGGAATATGCAAGGCCACGCTTTTCTCTAATCTCTTGAAACAACCTGGAAGACATTCCGCCACCTAAAGCAGAAGACAAAATGCTCAATGCAAACCTGCGCTTATCATCCCTAGCAACACCTGGCACGCCATAAACAATATGTGCCTGTTCAGTTTTGCGATCAAGCAGAGTTACTTCACCTTTGCCGGGAACCTTTATTGCAGGTGACTTTCTTACTTTAAAATCTGTTTTAGGTTGATCTAGAAAATCATCCTTGGAAAGTGCATCTTCAACCAGCTCGACTACTTTTTTATGCTTGATATTTCCAGCAACTGAGACAACTAAATCCTCTGGTTTATATCTATTTTGATAGTAGTTAAATACTGTGCTTCTGCTCATGCCTTTAATTGACTCAACAGTTCCTAAAATTGGCCGACCAAGTGGTGTATCACCGTAATACTTCTCTAAAAAAAGATCATGGATTAGATCACTTGGATCATCATCGCGCATGGCAATCTCTTCTAGAACTACTTTGCGTTCAGCATCAACATCATCTGGTTTCACTACCGATGAAGTGATCAAATCACTAATTACATCCACTGCAAGTGGTAGATCTTTATCAATTACTCGGGCATAAAAGCAGGTGTACTCCTTGGAGGTAAATGCATTTGTTTCGCCACCGACCGCTTCAATAGCGGATGAAATTTCAAGGGATGAGCGTTTTTTAGTTCCTTTAAATAATAAATGCTCTAGAAAATGTGAAGCTCCCGCGGTTGAAACTGATTCATCGCGGGAGCCAACATTAACCCAAATACCAAAAGCTGCAGAGCGAACAGATCTTTCCTCTTCCGTGACTATTCGTAAGCCACTAGGTAAGACCGTTCTTGCCAAATTACTCGCTCTTTGCTTCTTCTGGAAGATTTGCTGGAACTAATGAGTATTTACCCTTTGGATCAATCTCATTAATTACAACTTCAATCTTCTCGCCAACCTTCATAACCTCTTCAAGGTTTTCAATGCGCTTTCCACCATGCATCTTGCGAATTTGCGAGATGTGTAGCAAGCCATCTTTACCTGGAGCTAGGTTTATGAAAGCACCAAATGTTGCAAGTTTTACAACAGAACCATTGAACTTATCGCCAACAGAAAGCTGTACTGGATTTGCGATCGCATTAATTTGCGCCTTCGCAGCCTCAGCAGCAGAACCTTCAGTTGCACCGATATAAATAGTTCCATCATCTTCAATTGTGATATCTGCGCCGGTCTCGTCTTGAATCTGATTAATCATCTTGCCCTTAGGCCCGATAACTGCACCGATCATGTCCACAGGTACCTTGATTGAAATAATGCGAGGAGCAAGCAGTGACATCTCATCTGGAGATGAAATTGCTTGATTCATAACATCAAGGATGGCAAGACGAGCTTCCTTTGCTTGCAGCAATGCTGCTGAAAGAACGGATGCTGGAATACCATCAAGTTTTGTATCTAATTGAAGTGCGGTAACAAACTCTTTTGTACCAGCAACTTTAAAGTCCATATCTCCGAATGCATCTTCTGCACCCAAGATATCGGTAAGTGCCACATACTCAGTTTTGCCATCAACATCATCAGAGATAAGTCCCATTGCAATACCAGCCACAGCTGCCTTAAGTGGCACACCTGCATTTAGTAATGACATTGTTGAAGCACAAACAGATCCCATAGATGTTGATCCATTTGAACCTAAAGCTTCTGAAACCTGACGAATTGCATAAGGAAACTCTTCGCGAGTTGGCAGAACTGGAAGTAATGCACGCTCTGCGAGCGCACCATGTCCAATTTCACGACGCTTTGGAGAGCCAACTCGACCAGTCTCACCAACAGAGTAAGGCGGGAAGTTGTAGTTATGCATATAACGCTTGTGATCCTCTGGAGAAAGAGTGTCAAGCTGTTGCTCCATCTTAAGCATATTTAAAGTTGTAATACCCAGAATCTGAGTCTCACCTCTTTCAAATATTGCTGAACCGTGAACGCGAGGAATTACCTCAACCTCAGCGGTTAATGCACGGATATCGCGTAGCCCGCGACCATCAATACGAATCTTCTCGCGTAATACTCGCTGACGTACTAATTTCTTAGTAACTGAGCGAAGTGAAGCTGAGATCTCTTTAACGCGCTCTGGAAAATCAACTGTGATCTTCGCAGTAACAGCCTTATTAATCTCATCAAGCTTTGTCTCACGCTCTTGCTTACCAGCAATTGTTAATGCCTTTGCTAGATCATCTTTTGCAGCTTTTTCAACAACTGCATAAATATCATCTTGGTAATCAAGGAATACTGGGAATTCACCAGTTGGCTTTGCAGCCTGCTTAGCTAGCGCCAATTGTGCTTCACAAAGAATGCGAATAAATGGCTTTGCTGCTTCTAATCCTTGGCCAACAATCTCTTCAGTTGGCACAGTTGCGCCACCCTTAATTAGATCAATGGTCTTAGTTGTAGCCTCGGCTTCAACCATCATGATTGCAACATCGCCATCTGAAATTCGACCGGCAACTACCATGTCAAAAACAGCTTTGTCCAAATCAGAGTGATTTGGGAAAGCAACCCATTGACCTTCGATAAGTGCAACACGCACACCACCGATTGGGCCAGAGAATGGCAAGCCAGCTAATTGAGTTGACATTGATGCTGCGTTGATCGCAATTACGTCATACATATGATCTGGATTTAAAGCCATCACAGTTACAACGATTTGAATCTCATTACGTAAGCCTTTAATAAAGGATGGACGTAGTGGACGGTCAATTAATCGACAGGTAAGGATTGCATCCTCAGAAGGACGACCTTCTCTGCGGAAAAATGATCCAGGAATTTTGCCAGCGGCGTACATCCGCTCTTCCACATCTACAGTTAGTGGGAAGAAATCAAATTGATCCTTAGGATTTTTTGATGCAGTAGTTGCAGATAGCAACATGCTGTCATCATCTAAATAAACAACAGCGGTGCCTGCTGCTTGCCGAGCTAATCGCCCAGTTTCAAAGCGGATCTCCCGCTTTCCGAATTTACCGTTGTCTATTTTTGCAACGGCTGATTGCACATCTTGACCCTCCATGGGTCATCTCCATTTCTCAACACTTCATATAAAGAGAATGGATCTTCGATCGAAGTTCACGGAAAATCATTTTCCGGAAACCACTACCGAGGACCAAGTCTCCTATAGATAAAGTTTTTGCTGATTTTTAATTAACGGCGAAGATCGAGCTTTTCGATAATCGCTCTATAGCGCTCAATATCTGTCTTGGCGAGGTACTGCAAAATCCGACGACGCTTACCGACCATCAATAACAAACCACGACGG
>JAPLBB010000003.1 GCA_026392945.1 Actinomycetota bacterium
TAGAAAATAAATACAAAAAAGGATTAATTCATTACTGCATAAGCAATAAGAATGAGCCCAAGAGTGATGGAAACGGCCTGAGTTGCCTTAGTTTCTAATTTCTTAGCAAGGGCTGGTATCCAGGTAGAGGCAAGCAAAATCGCACCAGGAATAACGATGGTCAAACTACGTCCCACTACTCCTTTGTCCCCAGTTTGGTATCTCAAGTTAATTAAGCCGATTGCAATGAGCAGATATCCGCCCATTCTGTAGTTGTTCATAAGGCTACTTTTCATTGCCATACCCCCTAGATAATAGAAATGGGGTGGCGATTTCTCGCCACCCCATCGTCAATCTATTTAATTAGTGATCGTCCTTCATGCCTTCAGCCATTGACTTCATGCGTGCAATCTTCAAAATTGTAAGACCGAATACGCACTTAGCCAGAATGTCAGCAACTGTGTATCCAACTTGAACAGTTACGAATGATGATGCTGATGCATCACCAACGATGTTGAAGATGTAGGCAATTGGGTAAACGCCCCATGTGGCAATTAAGAGAAGACGCAAGCGACCAACGGTATCTGCAACTCCTGCTGGTTGACGCTCTAGTGACTTACCTAGTTCTACGAATAGAACGTAGAGGATGTATATGAATGGAAGTGTTGATAGAACACCGTACATAACCTGTGTGTTCTGATCGGTTGAAATTTCACCTGGGTATCCAAGCGCGATCATCGCAGCAGATGCTGGGACCAAGCGCGTGATGAGGGAACGTGAAACTTCTTTAGCTAGTGCAAGCACCGCAACTACTTCAACTAGAAGTAGTGGCACTGTGAGTAGCCAGTCAACATAACGGTAAGCCTCATTGAATGAACCTTGAGCACCTGACAGGTTAACTGTCATGTCTGCAGATGATTCTTTGAATGAGTCGAAAATACGCAAGTAGTGGTATCCAGCAATGAATGTAACCATTGATGACATCACTAGTGCATTACGGTACTTAGCTAATACGCGCTGTTGTGAAACGAGCGTATAGACGGTGCATGCGAGCATTGAAACAAGTCCAAACGAGAATACGTTATAGACCAGGTTCCATTGATTGCTGTCAAGTTTCATATTTAACTATGCCTCCGGGAGGTTCAAGTTTCCTAGATGTCTTTTGGCATCTAGTGCCAGAGCATTGAGGACCTCGAGGCGCCTCACTGCACTTGGTAAGTCCAATTATGCGTGGGTTGAGGGAAAAAGGAAGGGTAAACCCGCAAAGGTGTGGAATTTCTTCAGGGAGAAGGCTGAACCAAGGCGGGCCTTGGCATCTTCACGTGCCTTCATCCAAACGCGCTCTCCTACCTTGTAGGAGATAGCTTGTCCAGGCCAACCCAAATAACGATCGGTCTCACTGCGTGAATGATCCTCATCCAGAAGTGCCTGCTCATTGAGTAGTTTGCGAGATGACTCGGCGTTCCACACTTTGCCATCAAAATCTGTGTATCCAAGGTGCATTCCGATATCTACAACAATGCGTGCAGCACGCAAAGCTTGCGCAGATAGATAACCCATTTCAATACCAGGCTCATCAAAGGCGCCTAGCTCATTCATGAAGCGCTCTGCATACAAGGCCCAGCCTTCACCGTAACCACTGATCCATGCACCATTGATTTGGAAACGAGACAAACGCTCTTTTTCAATTGCAACAGTTGCGCATTGCAAGTGATGTCCAGGAACAGCTTCGTGGTACCACGTTGAGACTAAATGCCAACTACTGGCTTCATCTTTTCCAAGCATTGGAATCCA
>JAPLBB010000034.1 GCA_026392945.1 Actinomycetota bacterium
TAGCTGGCGCAGTTGCAACCACTCCAGAAGAAGCACATGCTGCTGCTGCAAAAATTGGTGGCAAGGTTGTTGTTAAAGCCCAAGTAAAAGTTGGTGGCAGAGGAAAAGCCGGCGGCGTGAAGCTTGCTGAAAATGCTGATGATGCCAAAGAAAAAGCAAAAGCAATTTTAGGTATGGATATTAAGGGTCACATTGTTCATAAAGTAATGATTGCCCAAGCAGCTCCAATTGAATCTGAGTACTACTTAGCAATTTTATTAGATAGAGCTAATCGCAACTTTTTAGTTATGGCTTCAGTTGCTGGCGGTATGGAGATTGAAGAGGTGGCTCATAAAACTCCTGAAAAATTAGCAAGAGTTGGAATTGATCCAAATATTGGTATTGATAAAGCAAAAGCTCTAGAAATCGCAAAGGGCGGACAATTTCCGGCAGATGTGATTGATCAAGTTGCTGAAGTTTTAATTAAATTATGGCAAGCATTTGTTAAAGAAGATGCCACATTGATGGAGATTAATCCATTAGTTAAAACTGTAGATGGAAAAGTAGTAGCTCTAGATGGCAAGGTTACGTTAGATGATAATGCTGGTTTTAGGCACCCAGAGCATGAGGTTTTAGTAGACCATGCGGCAACTAATCCATTAGAAAAATTAGCAAAAGAGAAGGATTTAAATTACGTTAAATTAGATGGCCAAGTTGGAATTATTGGTAATGGTGCTGGCTTAGTTATGAGCACCTTAGATGTTGTTGCATATGCTGGTGAAAAATATGGCGTAAAACCTGCAAACTTCTTAGATATCGGTGGCGGAGCTTCAGCTGAAGTAATGGCTAATGGATTATCAATTATTTTAGGTGATTCTGATGTTAGAAGCGTATTTGTAAATGTGTTTGGTGGAATTACCGCATGTGATGCGGTAGCAAATGGAATTGTGCAAGCCCTTGGAATGCTTGGAGATAAGGCAACTAAACCAATTGTGGTTCGCCTGGATGGTAATAATGTTGAACTTGGAAGAAAGATATTAAATGATGCAAACCATCCTTTAATTCAGCAGCTAGAAACTATGGATGGCGCCGCCGCAAAGGCAGCAGAGTTGGCGGCGATCTAATGGCAATTTTTGTAACTGAAAATACCAAGGTAATTGTGCAGGGGATGACTGGCTCTGAAGGTACTAAGCACACCAAGCGAATGCTTAAGGCAGGTACAAAAATTGTCGGTGGCGTAACCCCTGGTAAAGGTGGCCAAACTGTTGATATGGATGGCGTATTAATTCCAGTTTTTAATTCAGTAAATGAAGCAATGGCAGCAACTGGCGCAAATGCTTCAGTCGTCTTTGTGCCGCCAAAGTTTGCAAAGGCAGCAGTAATTGATGCAATTGATGCGGCAATGCCGTTAGTTGTAGTTATTACTGAAGGAATTCCAGTTCATGATGTTGCAGCTTTTTATGCCTACTCAGTAAGCAAAGGTAAGACACAAATTCTTGGGCCAAACTGTCCTGGAATTATTAGCCCTGGTAAAACAAATCTAGGAATTATTCCAGCAGATATCACTGGGCCTGGAAAAATTGGGTTAGTTTCTAAATCTGGAACTCTGACTTACCAAATGATGTTTGAGCTTAGAGATTTTGGATTTACTACTGCTGTTGGAATTGGTGGCGATCCAATTATTGGCACCACCCATATTGATTGCTTACGTGCTTTCCAAGATGATCCAGAGACAAAAGCAATTGTGATGATTGGTGAGATTGGTGGCGATGCTGAAGAGCGAGCTGCGCAATTTATTAAAGAGTATGTAACCAAGCCGGTTGTTGGTTATGTTGCTGGATTTACCGCACCTGAGGGCAAAACAATGGGACATGCAGGCGCAATTGTCTCTGGCTCATCCGGTACCGCTTCAGCCAAGAAAGAAGCATTAGAGGCTGTCGGTGTTGCGGTTGGTAAAACACCAAGCGAAACCGCTAACTTGATGCGCAAGATATTGAATGGATAAATCGCAGATAGGAAAATAATGGTTGCGCGTACGTTATGGGTAGCGCTGCAACAAGTAATTAGATCAATCTTAATTTATCTATTTCCACTTGCATTTATTACGCTATTCGCTTGGGCAACTGCCGGCAGTACTTATGGCACCACCTCAGATCCGATACGCGCTGCAGTATGGCTTTGGCTTGGCTCTCACCTAACACCATTTCATATAACTAGTAATGAAATAACCGGTTACCTTTCATATCTGCCAATCGGAGCAGCAATCTTCCCGATACTTACAATGCGAGTGGGATATCGCCGGGTATTAGAATCAATTAGTAATAAAAAAATAAGCAGAGCATATTTTATAATTTCATATCTCTTGGTTTATTTATTGCTCGCTTTTGTTGCCTCAAACTCTCAAGTATCAGTTGATTGGTTTCGCGGGGTACCAACTTTGTTAATTCTCTTACTTCTTGCCACAACTAATTTAAATGCTGAACATCTTGTAAAGATACCCTTTTACTTCTTTGCAGTCATGTTAGGCCTTGGTGGATTATTACTTTCTTTATCATTATCCCTTAATTTTTCAACTGCAAAGAATCTAACTATCGTGATTCAACCTGGAATATTGGGCGGATTACTTCTACTACTTCTTCAACTGCTCTATTTACCAAACATCATATTTGCTTGCCTAAGTTATGGCCTTGGTTCTGGATTTTCCCTAGGAAGTGCTACAGATATAACTCCCTTTATCTTTAACTTAAGGGAGATACCAGCTATTCCAGTATTAGCAGCACTTCCAAATGGTAAATATCCGTGGCTAATTGTTTTAACCTTAATAGTTACTATTTATGCTTTGATAAACATAAATTTAATTAATAAGCAAAAAATTGATGCAAAAAGTAAGCAGCAGATAACAATAAGGTTTTTTCTAATTTCAACTTTTATACCAGCAATATTTGCTTTCATTTCATCTGGTTCACTACTTTCAGCAAATATGTCGCCAGTAGGGGTTAACCCAGTTCGAATAGGTGGAATATTTGCTCTTCAAATTTTCATAGTATTTATACTTATGCAATTTGTACCGAAATTGTTTAAGAAAAAGCAGGACGAGGGTAGGCTGGCGATATGAGCGCGGTAATAATGGATGGTAAGGCACTTGCCGAACGCATTAAGGGTGAAATAACTAATCAGGTTTTAACAATGAATAAGAAACCTGCGCTTGGAACGATATTGGTTGGCAGCGATCCAGGTTCGATTGCATATGTTGATGGAAAGCATCGAGATTGCGCGCAGGTTGGCATAAAGTCAATAAAGGTAAATTTGCCCGAGAGTGCAACAACGGCAGAGGTTGTAAAAGCGGTAAATGAGTTAAATCAAAATCCAGAGTGCACCGGATTTATTGTGCAGCTTCCACTACCTAAGTTAGTAAATACTGAAGAGGTGCTTCTTGCAATTGATCCAAATAAGGATGCTGACGGACTTAATCCAATAAATCTTGGCAAGTTTGTATTAGGGAAAAATACAATTATTCCTTGCACACCAAAAGCAATTCTTGCATTACTTACAGAGTATAAAATTAAATTATCTGGCACAAAGGTATTAATTATTGGTCGCGGTACTACGGTAGGAAGACCGCTTTCAATTCTATTGTCACAAAAACCAAACAATGCAACAGTAACACTTGCCCACTCAGCAACTTCGAATTTATCAGAGTTGATGAAACAAGCCGATATTGTGGTTGCAGCTATTGGCTCTGCTCATTTTATAAAGCTAGGAATGGTTAAGGATGGCGCAACTGTTATCGATGTTGGAATCACCAGAACAGATCAAGGTTTAGTAGGTGATGTTGACCCAGCAGTTGCACAATCTGCTTCAGCTTTTGCACCAATGCCTGGTGGGGTTGGACCAATGACTAGAGCTATGTTGTTAAATAATATTATTGAATTGGCTAAGTAATGAAAGAGAGTTTTACCTTAGATCAAATTCGTCGGTTTTCACTAGCAATTGTTACTGTTGGATTGATTGTGGCAATTAGCGGATCAGTTCGGACAGGTTCTGTAATAATTTCTTTAGCAACTGCGACCTTTTCACTAGCACGATATTCGCAACTTAAAGTGAAGCGGAATATCGAATTAATTCTGCCGATAATGATCTGCATCATGCTATTTGGATTGGCGCTCTCACTTCCTAACGCTAGGTAAGTAGCGGATTTAGTCGAACGGGCTCTTATCAGTAATATTGGCCTATCACCTTGAGAGGATTAAATGAGCAGATCTGGAAAAGTAACCGTTGTTGGATCAGGTTTCTATGGTTCTACCACCGCATTACGACTTGCTGAATATGACATTTTCGAAACTGTAGTATTAACCGATATTGTTGAAGGAAAATCTGAAGGTCTAGCGTTAGATATAAATCAATCTAGATCAATTGAAAATTTTGAAACTAAAGTTATTGGCGCAACTACCACTGCAGAGGGCGGTGGCTATGAGAAGACTGCCAACTCTGATGTAGTAGTAATTACCGCAGGCCTGCCACGTAAGCCTGGTATGAGCCGGATGGATTTAATTGGTGTAAATGCCGGAATCGTTCGAGGCGTTGCCGAAAATATTGCAAAGCATTCACCGAACGCAGTAATTATTGTGGTTTCTAATCCACTTGATGAAATGACTGCACTTGCCCAAATTGCAACCAAGTTTTCTCATAACAAAGTTATGGGACAAGCCGGCATGTTAGATACTGCTCGGTTTACTAACTTTGTTGCTGAAAAATGTGGCGTAGCAACCGCTACGGTTAAAACATTAACTCTTGGTTCACATGGTGAAACTATGGTGCCAGTACCAAGCCGTTGCACCGTAAATGGAAAACCACTCTCTGAGGTTTTATCTGCCACTGAGATTGCAGAGTTGGTTGATCGCACTAGAAATGGTGGAGCTGAGATTGTTGCCTTACTTAAAACTGGTTCTGCTTACTACGCACCATCAGCAGCTGCTGCTCGAATGGCAAAGGCAGTAATTACTGATTCAAATGAGGTAATGCCAGTTTGTGCGTGGGTAGATGGTGAGTATGGGATTAATGGAGTTTATTTGGGAGTAGAGGCTCAGATTGGTAAGAATGGAATTAATAAAGTTGTAGAGACAAAGTTAACTGCAGATGAGTTGGCTTCGCTAAAAGCTGCATCTGAGGCAGTTCGCACCAAACAAGCAGATGTTAAAGATCTATAAGGGCGGAGCAAGATAATGAATAAGATCAAAGTAGAGGGCACCGTTGTTGAATTAGATGGTGATGAAATGACCAGAATCATCTGGCAGTTCATTAAGGAGTCACTGATCCTGCCTTACCTTGATATAAATCTTGAGTACTACGACTTAGGAATTGAATATCGCGATAAAACTAATGACCAAGTAACTATTGATTCAGCTCATGCAATTCAAAAGCATGGAGTTGGAGTTAAATGCGCAACTATTACGCCAGATGAGGCTCGAGTTAAAGAGTTTAATTTGAAGCAAATGTGGAAATCACCAAACGGAACAATTCGCAATATTTTAGGTGGAGTAATTTTCCGTGAGCCAATTATTATCAAAAATGTACCACGGTTAATTCCACACTGGACAAAGCCAATTGTGATCGGCCGTCACGCATTCGGTGACCAATACAAAGCCACAGATTTCCTAGTTCCAGGTGCTGGCAAGCTAACTGTTACCTTCACGCCGGAAGATGGCTCAAAGCCAATGGAGTTTAATGTCTTTGATTTCCCATCCTCAGGTGTGGCCATGGCGATGTATAACTTAGATGATTCCATCCGCGATTTTGCCAGAGCAACATTTAATTATGGATTGATAAGAAAATATCCAGTGTTTCTCTCAACAAAGAACACAATTCTTAAAGCATACGACGGCCGGTTTAAAGATATCTTTGCTGAAGTATTTGAGAAAGAGTTTAAGGCTGAGTTTGATAGGAATAAACTTGAGTATGACCACCGTTTAATTGATGACATGGTGGCAACCTCACTTCGCTGGGAGGGCGGCTATATCTGGGCCTGTAAGAATTATGACGGCGATGTTCAATCAGACACCGTTGCCCAAGGTTATGGTTCATTAGGTCTTATGACTTCAGTTTTAATGTCACCAGATGGTAAAACTGTTGAAGCAGAAGCAGCCCATGGCACGGTCACTCGCCACTTCAGAGATCATCAAGCGGGTAAGGCAACATCAACAAATCCAATTGCATCAATATTTGCTTGGACCCAAGGATTAGCTCACCGTGCAAAGTTAGATAACACTCCAAAGGTTGCTGAGTTTGCAAAAACTTTAGAGCGAGTATGTATTGAAACTGTTGAAAGCGGCAAAATGACAAAGGATCTTGCCCTCTTAATTAGCAAAGATGCACCTTGGCTTAACACTCAAGAGTTCTTAGCTGCAATCGATGATAATTTAAAGAAGGCAATGGCTTAAAAAGTTAAAACAAAAAGCCCCACTCAAATCGAGTGGGGCTTTTTTAATTAGTAATTAATTAATGCGCTTACCAGATGCAGCATCAAATAGATGAACTACATCAGGGTTAACACCAACAGTTACCGTCTGACCAGCCTTAGGTGGATTTTTTGGATCCCATCTAATAATTACTTGGCCAAGCTCTTCAGAGGTGTTAGCAAACTTCAACGCCTTATCTACTGGCTTGCCGTAGACATAAGCATCTGAACCTAACTCTTCAACAACCTCAACTGCTACCTCAAAACCAGATGATGCTGGAATTAAACCTTCTGGCCTGATTCCAACTGTTACTGATGCGCCAGCAGATGTTGGAACTGCAATTCCAAGATTTCCTAGCATTGCCTTTCCACCAGAGACTGATGCGGTTAATAGGTTCATGGCGGGTGAGCCAATAAAGCCAGCTACGAAAACATTTTGTGGTTTTTCGTAAAGATTTCTTGGGGTATCAACCTGTTGTAGTAAACCATCTTTAAGAACTGCTACTCGATCACCCATTGTCATCGCTTCAACCTGATCGTGGGTTACATAAACTGTTGTAATTCCAAGACGACGTTGTAGGGCTGCAATTTGAGTACGAGTTGCAACGCGAAGTTTTGCATCAAGGTTTGATAATGGCTCATCCATTAAGAAAACTTGTGGCTCACGCACAATTGCTCGTCCCATTGCAACGCGCTGGCGTTGACCACCAGAGAGTGCTTTAGGTTTGCGATCTAAGTAATCCTCTAAATCTAATAATTTTGCTGCTTCTATAACTCGGCGATCGCGTTCTTCTTTTGCGATACCAGCAATTTTTAGTGCAAAGCCCATATTTTCTGCCACTGACATATGTGGGTAGAGGGCGTATGACTGAAATACCATTGCAATATCGCGATCTTTAGGTGCAACATTTGTTACATCTTTATCGCCGATAAAAATTGATCCGGTATCAATCTCTTCAAGGCCGGCCAACATACGAAGTGATGTTGATTTACCGCAACCTGATGGTCCAACTAGGACAAGAAACTCACCATCATTAACAGTGAGATCTAATTTATCTACAGCTGGTTTGGTAGTTCCAGGATAGATTCGTGATGCTTGTTTGAATACAACTGAGGCCATGGTTAGCACTCCTTCTTCCGGGTAGGTACGTACCCGACGATCCGTTGGATGAAGGTCTCACGGTTGTGAGAGTTGGCAAAGGTTACGACAGAAAGGGTAAATCCGCAGTTATCATTAGATATATGGCTGATGGCGCTTTTATAAGCATCGTAATTGTTTTAACCCTAATTGGGGTGGGCGGAATCTTTGTTGCCGCCGAGATCGCTTTAATCTCGCTACGAGAATCTCAGATCAAACAGATCGAAGGCCGGGGCAAACGTGGCGCCCGCGTAGCTGCTTTAACAAAGCACCCAAATAGATTTTTAGCGGCCGCCCAAGTAGGAATAACACTTTGCGGATTTTTATCAGCTGCCCTTGGCGCTGAGCAATTAGGTCAGTATGTAATTCCAAGGTTAGAGGAGTTGGGCATCTCAAGCGGTAATAGTGAAATTTTATCTATCGTTGGCATTACCTTGGTCATTGCTTATATATCTTTAGTCTTTGGCGAGTTAGTTCCAAAGCGGTTGGCACTATATAAAACAGAGGCGATTGCGCTCGCATCGGCTGCAACCATTGATCGAATCGCAATTGTATTTAAACCAATTATTTGGTTGGTATCTCACTCAACTGATTTAGTTATGAAACTTTTTGGTGTAAATGCAAAAACTCCACGGAGTCAGATTTCAGAGGCTGAGCTAATGGATTTAGTTAGTGGCCATGCAGATTTAACAAAAGAAGAGCGAGAAATTGTTACCGAAGTATTTAAATCTAGCGATCGATTGATCCATGAGGTAATGGTGCCAAGGGCCGAGGTTGATTTTCTAGATGCTTCATTGACTATTACTCAAGCTAGAAAGATTGTTGTAAAACTTACGCACTCTCGTTATCCAGTTGTTCGAGGTAGTGGTGATGATGTAATTGGCTTCCTGCATGTTAGAGATTTATTAGATCCTAAGTTAGATGATGCCCAACTTACAATTATGGAAATTGTCAGAAATATTATGTTCCTGCCTATGAGTAATGGCGTATTGCAAGCTTTAACTGAGATGCGAAGCAAGCGACAACATTTTGCAATTGTGCTTGATAAAAATGGTGGTACAAACGGAATCATCACTCTTGAGAATTTAGTTGAATGTTTAATTGGCCAAATTCAAGATGAATATGACAGCCATGAAACCCAGCCACAATCTCAACTGCGCGCCCGGGGCACTGAAATTAATGGCAAAATTTCATTAGCCGAACTTTTGGCAACCAATGGGGTTTTGTTACCAGCAGGCCCATATGAAACATTAAGTGGCTTTGTTAATCATTATTTAGGAAGAATTGCGCAGGTTAACGATGTTATTCGAATTAATGGAGCACGCTTTACTATTATCAGCATGAGTGGCAAGCAGGTTAATCAATTATCACTTGCCAGAGATGATGTGAAGTAATGAGCAAAAAGCGGGTCTTATCTGGGATTCAACCAACCCATGACTCATTTCACTTGGGTAATTACTTAGGCGCCCTAAAGCAATGGGTTCAACTACAAGAAGATAATGATGCTTTTTACTGCGTAGTGGATTTACACGCCTTAACTATTGAAACTGATCCGAAGGTATTACAAAAGCGAATTTTGCTATCAGCCGCTCAGTTAATTGCAATCGGGGTAGATCCAAGTAAGTGCACATTATTTATTCAATCCCATGTTCCAGCCCACAACCAACTTGCCTGGGTCCTTGAGTGCATAACTGGTTTTGGCGAAGCCGGGCGCATGACCCAATTTAAAGATAAATCACAAAAAGGTGGTGCGGATCGAACCAATGTTGGTTTGTTCACCTACCCAATTCTGCAAGCCGCTGATATTTTGTTATATCAAGCAGATTTTGTGCCAGTAGGAGAAGATCAACGCCAACATATTGAGTTGACCAGAGATTTAGGTCAAAGATTCAATAGCAAATACAAAGAGATATTTAATATTCCTCAGGCCCAGATAATTAAATCTTTAGCCAAGATTAATGATCTGCAGGAGCCAACTGCCAAGATGAGTAAATCTGCAGCATCAATGTCGGGTGTAATTGAACTATTAGATGCACCAGAGATAACTTTAAAGAAGTTTAAATCCTCAGTAACTGATGATGGCAAAGAGGTTAAGTTTGATGAAAAGGGCAAACCTGGAATCTCAAACCTGCTAACCATCCATTCAGCACTTTCTGGTAAATCAATTGAAGCAATTGAAAATGAGTTTGCTGGAAAAGGATATGGCGATTTTAAGTCGGCTGTAGCTGAGGTTGTGATCGCAGAGCTTGAGCCAATTAGGGATCGAACAAAGCAATTAATGGATGATCCAGCTGAATTAGTGAGTTTGCTGAGTACTGGGGCAAAGAAGGCTAACGAGGTCGCTTCTAACACCTTAAAAGAGGTTTATGCAGCGCTTGGATTGATTTAAACCGTTCCAAAGATAGTTTTTTTCATGAAACTCTAAACTCTTAATCAAGAGTTGAATCGATTCTAAATAAATCGTAATAAAGAAACAGCAGCGTTTTTATCGAATAAATGTGGCGCGCATATAGGGTCAGACCACAAATAACCCCATATTTCATGGGTCTTAGTCCTTGGGAGGGATTTTGAAAAAATCATACAAAGTAGTTGTAGCTATCGCAGCTGCATCATTATTAACATCTGTTGCAGTTGCTCCGGCAAACGCGGCAGGAACTAAGCAAAAGGTTTGCGTTGCGCTAGATACTGGCGGAATCAACGACAAATCATTTAACGAACTTTCATATGCTGGTGCAAAATCTGCTAAAGCAAAGGGCTATGCATCATCTGTTGAGTATTTACCAGCAGGTAAGTCATACGATGAGAACGTAAAGAAGTTCGTAGATAAGAAGTGCACAGTTATTGTTGGAGTTGGTTACGCTCTTGGTGATGCAGTTACTGCTTCAGCTAAGGCAAACTCTGAAATCAAATATATTATGGTTGATTTTCCTTCAGGCGGAGCAAACGTTAAAGGCCTAACCTACAACACAGATGAAAACTCGTTCCTTGCCGGATATATGGCAGCTGGGTATTCAAAGACTGGCGTAGTAGCTACTTACGGTGGCGCACCATATCCAACCGTAACAATCTTTATGGATGGATTTGCAAGAGGTGTTAAGTACTACAACGATGTTAAAGGTAAGTCTGTAAAGGTTCTTGGTTGGGATATAGCCAAGCAAACTGGAACTTTCGTTGGTAACTTCTCAGACCAAGTTAAGGCAAAAGAACTTTCAGTTGCCTTTGAGGCACAAAAAGCAGATGTGATTTTCCCAGTTGGTGGATCACTTGTTGTAGGAACTGTCGAGAACTCACTAGTGAGTAATAAGTCAGTTGCTCTATGGGTAGATGCAGATGGTCACTTGGCTGCACCTAAATATGACTCAGTTGTAATGCTTTCAGTTCTTAAGGGACTACAAGGCAGCGTTGAGTTAGCTATCAAGTCTGTTTACGATGGCACATTCAACAACTCTGTTTATGTAGGAACTCTAAAGAATAAGGGTGTAGGAATTTCTCCTCTATACGGAAAATTCAAATCAACTCTTATCTCAAAGGAACTACAATCTGAAGTTGCTGATCTACAAAGTTTCATCGCCGATGGAATAATTTCAATAAAGTAGCACTTAGCTAGAACAAGTAGTTAAAACTCTGGATGAGTTAGTTATTAACCCATCCAGAGTTTTAATTTAATTCAAGGAAAGAAAGTTGCAAAATGTCCTTAGAGATTAAAGAAATCACCAAGAAATTTGGTGCTTTAGTTGCTAATGACTCAATTAATTTAAAAGTAAATAATAGTGAAATTCTTGCGATACTTGGCGAGAATGGTGCCGGCAAGTCCACGTTAATGAATATTGTTTATGGATTGTTGCCCGCAGATTCTGGCGAGATATTAATTGATGGAAAAAAAGTTGAGATTAACTCACCCGCAGATGCTCTTGCGGTCGGAATCGGTATGGTTCACCAACACTTTATGTTGGTCCCCGTTTTTACAGTGGCTGAAAATATCGTATTAGGCCATGAACAAAGCCAGCGCGGAGTGTTAACTCTTACTGATGCAAAAACTAAAATAAAGAGGATATCTGATGAGTTCAAGTTTGAAATTGATCCTGATGCATTAATTGAAAATTTGCCAGTTGGTGTGCAGCAAAGGGTAGAAATAATTAGAGCTCTTATGTATGACGCTAAAGTTTTAATCCTAGATGAACCAACTGCGGTTTTAACTCCACAAGAGACTGATGAATTGCTAAACATGATGAGAGTTTTAAAATCTAAAGGAACTTCTATAATTTTTATTACCCATAAACTTCGTGAAGTAAAGGCAGTTGCAGACCAGATTGCTGTCATTAGAAGAGGAAAAGTAGTTGGAAGCGTAGATCCGTCTACTTCCCAAGAAGAATTAGCAAGTTTAATGGTCGGACGAGCCGTTGATTTAGAAGTAAATAAAGCAAAGATTTCCCTAGGTGGAACTATTTTAAAAATAGATGATTTAAATATTTATGATGGATCTGGAAGGACAATAGTTTCAAATCTTTCACTTGATATTAAAGCGGGTGAAATCCTTGCTATTGCTGGAGTACAGGGCAATGGTCAAAGTGAGATCGCAAGATCAATTATGAACTTAGAAGCGCATGTAACAGGCTCAATAATGGTTGATGGTACTGAAATTCTTGGTAACACCGTTCACGAAAGCATCAAATCTGGAATTGCATTTATTCCTGAATCTCGTGAATTGGATGGTCTTATTGGAAGTTTTTCGATAGCTGAAAATTTAATTCTCAACAGTCATGACATTGAGCCATTTGCTAAATTGGGCCAACTTTCCAAGGGCGCTATTGTTGATAACGCAACAAAAAGAGTAAAAGAGTTTGATATAAGAACTCAGAGTATTGAGGACAGTGCCAGTTCTCTATCAGGTGGAAATAAACAGAAGGTTGTACTCGCTCGAGAGTTGTCAAGAGATGTGAGAATTGTTGTTGCATCCCAACCAACTCGAGGATTAGATGTTGGTTCAATTGAATTTGTGCATGAAAGACTTCTTGCAGAGCGCGCATCTGGACGGGCAATTCTGCTGATAAGTACTGAGTTAGATGAAGTGATTGCGCTTGCAGACCGAATTGCAGTGATCTATCGTGGCGAAATCTTAGGAATTGTTGAGCCATCAGTCACTCGTGAGAAATTAGGACTAATGATGGCTGGAGTTAAATAATGCTTAAAAAACTTGAATCATTTCGAAAGGCAGCACTACTACCGTTCCTAGCCTTTATTTTTGCTTTTTTCATTGGTGGAATTATTATTGCACTCTCAGATTCTGAAGTAATAGCAAACATTAAATCACCGGGTAAGTTTCTTACATCATTTGGTGCAAAAATTGGTAATTCATATTTGGCTATTTTCCAAGGTTCAATTTATGACGTAAATCTAGCAAGAGGGGAATCATTCTTTAGAGGATTTTATCCACTCTCCGATACTGTAGTAAATGCAACACCTTTAATTCTTGCTGGGCTAGCAGTAGCACTTGCATTTAAATCCGGCTTGTTTAATATCGGCGCACAAGGCCAATTCATTTTTGGTGCTATCGCAGCATCCTATGTTGGATTTAAATTTGAGTTATCACCTGTACTACATGTTTCTCTGGCTCTTATCGCCGCAATGATTGCTGCTGGAGTATATGGTGGAATTGTTGGTCTTCTTAAAGCTAAAACTGGCGCGCATGAAGTTATTGTCACCATTATGCTGAATTATATTGCCTCTTTTTTTCTTTTATGGATTCTAAAAACTAAAACTTTCTTAAGGCCGGATAGCATTAACCCAATTGCTCCTGAAGTTAGACCCAGCGCCCAACTTCCATTATTTCTTGGCGAAGATTTAAGAATTCATTTGGGTATTTTTATAGCACTTATTACTGCAGCTGTTATTTGGTGGTTGTTAAATAAAAGTACATTAGGATTTAAGTTTAGAGCGGTTGGAGCTAATTCAAATGCCGCAAAAACGGCGGGAATTTCTACTGGTTTTGTAACATTTGCAACTATGTTTATATGCGGTGCACTTGCAGGTCTTGGGGGCGCAGTTCAATTGTTGGGTGCAAATCATGCCTTAAGTGCAGATATTGGCGGCAGTTACGGATTCGATGCAATTACGGTTGCCTTATTAGGAAGGGCAACGGTACTCGGTACTGTCTTAGCTGCATTTCTATTTGGAGCATTACAAACCAGTGGATTAAACCTGCTCTCAGTCACTGGGACTCCATTTGAAATTGTGCAAGTCATTCAAGCTCTAATAGTTCTATTCATTGCCACACCGGCACTAGTGAAATTTATTTTCCGAATCAAAAAAGACGTTTCAGATAAGTCGATTGCTGCTAAGGGTTGGAACGGCTGATGAACATCCTAAGCGCAAATCAAGTACGCCAAAAACGTGGAATTATTGCAATGTTGATATTGTTTTGTGTATTTACAATTGTCTTTTATCTAAAATCAAACCGGGTAGAAGATATTACTTTTGGCTTCATTGTCGATAAGGAATGGCATTTATTTAATGAATGGCAGATTAGCTCTAAATCTGGTGCTGCGCTATTTTTGCTAATTTCCCTAATAGGAATTGGAATTTCTTATCTTCAATTTACAAGGAGTAAGAATATATTGCTTGGAAGTTTTATCTTTGGTTTTGGAAGTATCTTAGCTTTCCTCTGCTGGACAGCAAGCGGAAAATTTGTCCCATTTACTGGGATATTACAAGGCGCTGTTATGTTTTCAGTTCCATTAATTTTTGGTTCAATGTCAGGATTACTTTGTGAAAAGTCTGGAGTAATTAATATTGCTATTGAAGGCCAATTACTGTTTGCTGCATGTGTATCAGCAATGGTCGCTAGTATAAGCCACAGTGTAATTATTGGCCTGTTATTTGCGCCAATTGCAGGAGCATTAGTTTCACTCTTACTTGCATTTTTTGCAATTAAGTATCAGGTTGACCAAGTTATTTTAGGATTCGTATTGAATGTTCTTGTGGTAGGAATAACCGGATACATTTATTCCAAGTTGCTAGTTCCTTATGGAGATACTTGGAATGTAGGACCAACATTTAAGCGGATTTCTATTCCAATATTTTCACAGTTACCAATTATTGGCCCTGTATTTTTTAATCAGACGATCGTGGTTTATTTGATGTATTTAATTGTCGCAATTATTCAATTCTCACTCTTTAAGACACGTTGGGGACTAAGGACTAGAGCCATTGGTGAACTTCCAATTGCTGCAGACAGTGTTGGTATTGATGTTAATCGTCTTCGATATAAGAATGTTCTACTTGCTGGTCTGGTAGCTGGAATTGGTGGATCATATTTCACGCTAGGGGCAGTTGGAAGTTTCACTAAAGAGATGACTGCTGGAGCAGGTTTTATTGCTTTAGCCTGTTTAATTTTCGGTAAATGGACACCAAGAGGCGCGGTGACCGCGGCTTTATTCTTTGGTTTTACTACTAGTTTGCAGGGAAATCTTTCAATTATCGGAGTATCAATCCCATCTGAATTTATGTTAATGATTCCGTATGTAGCAACAATTATTGCAGTATCAGGCGTAGTCGGGCGAGTAAGGGCTCCGGCAGCAGATGGAATCCCATACTCACGCGGTAATAAATAGTTAGTTTTCGTAGGAGAATTACCCCATGGAAATCAATTGGGATCAGCTTCATCAGGCGGCAAAAGATGTAATGAAAAATGCTTACGCGCCATACTCAAAATTTAAAGTAGGAGTTGCTGGTTTAGTATCTGATGGCAGAGTTGTGGTTGGTTGTAATAGTGAGAATGCAAGTTATGGTGTTGGTTTATGTGCTGAGTGCGGATTAGTTTCATCCTTAACTGCAACAGGTGGCGGAAGATTAATTGCAGTTGTTTGCGTTGATGGCAATGGAGAGTACTTATCTCCATGTGGAAGATGCCGCCAATTGTTATTTGAACATGGTGGTAACGAGATGTTATTCATGACACCAGAGGGCCCAAAACCATTTTCAACCTTGCTTCCTTGGGCCTTTGGTCCAGAGGATCTTAAATAAATGAGTGAAAGATATGCGGCAGTAGAAATAATTTCAGCAAAGCGTGACAAACAAGAATTAAGTAATGAGCAAATCGACTGGATAATTGATGCATATACCCGTGGTGTAATCGCGGATGAACAAATGTCAGCGTTGTTAATGGCAATTCTTTTAAATGGAATGAATAACCGAGAGATCTCGCGCTGGACAGATGCCATGATTGCAAGTGGTGAGCGAATGAATTGGTCAATGTTGGATCGCCCAACAGTAGATAAGCATTCAACTGGTGGTGTTGGTGACAAAATAACTTTACCTTTGGCTCCTTTAGTTGCAGCATGTGGTGCTGCCGTTCCACAACTTTCCGGTCGCGGCTTGGGTCACACCGGCGGAACACTTGATAAGTTGGAATCGATAAAAGGCTGGCGAGCATCCTTATCTAATAATGAAATGTTAAAAGTATTGCAAGATTGTGGCGCAGTAATTTGTGCAGCTGGTGCAGGCCTTGCACCTGCTGATAAAAAACTATATGCACTTCGAGATGTGACTGGAACTGTGCAAGCAATTCCGCTAATTGCATCATCAATCATGAGTAAAAAGATCGCTGAAGGAACAAGCGCGTTAGTCCTTGATGTAAAAACTGGCTCTGGTGCATTTATGAGCGATCCAAAGGATGCGGCACTGCTTGCTCGAACCATGGTTGATTTAGGAAAGCGTGCTGGAGTTACAACTCGGGCGTTAGTAACAGCAATGGATGTGCCCTTGGGATTAACTGCTGGAAATGCACTAGAAATAAGAGAAACCCTGGAAGTTCTATCTGGTGGTGGCCCTAGCGATGTTGTTGAACTAACGCTTTTGCTTGCAAATGAAATGTTAGATGCAGTGGGTATTAAACCAAAGGTCGACCCAGCAACAGCATTAAAAAATGGAATGGCGATGGATGTATGGCGCAAAATGATCCAAGCACAAGGCGGAGATAATGATGCACAACTTCCAGTTGCAAAAGAAAAGATTGAAATTACTGCAAATGCGTCTGGAAAGTTATTAACTCTAGATGCAATGAAGGTCGGAGTAGCTGCATGGCGGTTAGGTGCTGGCCGGCAAAAACAAGGTGAAGTACTACAACTTGGAGCAGGTATTGAAATTCATGCAAAGCCTGGAGAAATTGTTAAAGAGGGCGAGAAAATTTTAACTTTACACTCTGATGAATCTGCAAGATTTGATCGGGCAAAAGAAGCATTAGTTGGCGCCTTTTCAATTGGTGGTAAAGATGATCAAGTTAGACGATTACCATTAGTTATTGAACGAATTGAGGGATAAGTGTCGCTGACAAATACGCCAACACCTGATCAGATTAAGAGAGTTCCAAAGGCTCTTTTGCATGATCATTTAGATGGCGGGTTACGTCCTGAAACTATTATTGAGATTGCCCAAAAAATTGGTTATAAGAAATTACCGACGGAAGATCCAAAGAAATTAGCAGAATGGTTTGAAGAGTCTTGTAATTCTCACTCACTAGTTCGCTACCTAGAGACTTTTTCTCACACAATCGCAGTGATGCAAACCAAAGAAGCAATCATTCAAGTAGCACGTGAATGCGCAATTGATTTAGCCAGAGATGGCGTTGTTTACGCAGAGGTAAGAGGAGCACCAGAGTTATTTACCGAACAAGGTCTATCAATTGATCAAGTTGTTGAAGCGACTACTGAAGGTTATAGACAAGGAATGGCAGAAGCAGCTCGTGAAGGTAAAAACATTAGAGTTGAATCTTTACTTTGTGGAATGAGACAAAATAATCGCTCTCAAGAGGCGGCAGCAGCCGTTGTTAAATATCATAATAAAGGCGTAGTTGGTTTTGATATTGCTGGGCCAGAAGATGGTTTTCCGCCAACGAATCAGCTAGAAACCTTTGAATATTTAAGAAAAGAAAACGCTCACTTCACTATCCATGCCGGTGAGGCATATGGACTGCCTTCTATCTGGGAAGCGATTCAAATTTGTGGCGCAGAAAGATTAGGCCACGGTGTTCGAATTATTGATGATATTGATTTCTCAAGTAGCACTCCAAAGCTTGGCGCACTGGCTTCATATGTAAGAGATCGAAGAATTCCATTAGAGCTATGCCCAACATCTAATCTTCAAACTGGCGCAGCTAAAACTTATGCAGAACATCCAATCGGCGTATTAGCCAAACTGCGCTTTCGAGTAACTCTAAATACCGACAATAGATTAATGAGTAATACCACTATGACAAATGAGATGACCCAATGTGTTAAATCATTTGATTGGAAGTTTGCAGATCTTCAGCGAGTAACAGTTAATGCGCTTAAGAGTTCATTTATTCCATTTGAAGAACGACTTGAGATAATCGAAAAGATTGTAAAACCAGCTTACGCAACAATATCTGCTGAGTAATTAAATTCCGATTGGATGCCAAACAGTCTTTTGCTCCATAAAACTAAGTATGCGTTCTGGATGATTATCTAGATTGAATCTGAATATTCGCTTCAAGTTATCAGCACCAACAAGCTTTAACTCTTCTTCTTGCTTTTTGCTAAGACCTGCAACATCAACGCCATCAATCTCCATATGAGACCCAACCCATGGTGCTAATTCTGCGCTTTTGCCGGTCAGAATGTTTACAACTCCACTTGGTACATCACTTGTGGCAAGTGCTTCACTTAATGTAATTGCTGGTAACGGGTAATTCTCACTCGCAATTAATACTGCAGAGTTACCGCCTGCAAGTACTGGAGCTAAAGTTCTTACTACGCCAAGTAGTGATGGTTTAGATTCTGCAAATATAGCAACAACACCTAATGATTCTGGCGAAGTGAAGTTATAAAACGGACCTGATACTTGGTTAAGGGAACCAGTTACTGAAGATAATTTGTCACACCAACCGGAGTACCAAACCCAGGTATCAATTGCTGCCTCTACCTGACTTTTTGCTACTTTATTAGTAACTCCTTCAAGTGCGCAGATTTCATCAACAAATTGTTCGCTTCTTCCTTCCATGATTTCAGCTATACGGTACAAAATCTGGCCACGATTAAAAGCAGTTGCATTAGCCCAACCTGGATGAGCAGATTTAGCTGCTACAACTGCATCACGTAAATCTTTTCTAGATGCAAGAGATGGGTTAGCAATAAATTTCTTATTGGCACCTTTTATTTCATAAACTCTTCCAGATTCACTTCTTGGGAAAGCGCCACCAATAAATAATTTGTAAGTCTTATTTACATCTATACGACTCATTTGGCTGCCTTTGCATCTGAGGTTAAGTAACCGGCAAGTCCGTGACGGCCACCTTCACGACCCCAACCAGACTCTTTATAACCACCAAATGGGCTTGCTGGATCAAATTTATTAAATGTATTACTCCAAATCACACCAGCCTTTAATTGCTTAGCTGCCCATAAAACTTTTGAACCTTTATCACTCCAGATACCAGCAGATAATCCATACATGGTGTTATTTGCTTTCTCAATACCTTCAGCAGGTGTTCTAAATGTTAAGACCGATAAAACAGGTCCAAATATTTCCTCACGTGCAATTCGATGTGATTGGGAAACACCGGTGAATATTGTTGGTGGGTACCAGAAGCCTTTGCTTGGCAATTTGCACTCAGGTGACCAGCGATTAGCGCCTTCGGTATCACCAGTATTTGAGATTTCATGAATTCTGTTTAGCTGCTCCTTTGAGTTAATTGCACCAAGATCAGTGTTCTTATCCATCGGATCGCCAACTCTAATCAAACTCATTCTCTTCTTTAATTTTTCTAGTACCTCATCAGCAATATTCTCTTGCAGCAATAATCTAGAGCCAGCGCAGCAAACGTGTCCTTGATTAAAGAAAATTCCATTAACAATTCCTTCAACTGCTTCATCAATTGCGGCATCATCAAATACTAGGTTTGCCGCCTTTCCACCTAATTCTAAAGTTGCACTCTTTTTTGTAGCCGAGATAGATCTAGCAATTGCCTTTCCAACCTCTGTAGAACCAGTGAAGGCTATTTTATTAATATCTGGATGGTTAACAAGCGCTGCACCAGTTATGCCATCACCGGTAACAATATTTACTACACCATCTGGCAAGCCAGCTTGCTGACAAACTTGAGCAAATAACAATGCAGTTAGTGGAGTAGTTTCGGCAGGCTTTAATACAACTGTGTTACCAGCAGCAAGAGCGGGTGCAATCTTCCAAGCAAGCATCAATAGTGGAAAATTCCATGGAATTATCTGGCCAACAACACCAACTGGTTTTGGTTTACTTCCAACACCGGCATACTCCAATTTATCTGCCCAGCCAGCATGATAGAAGAAGTGGGCAGCAGCAAGTGGAATGTCAGTATCGCGAGATTCCCTAATTGGTTTTCCATTATCTAAAGTTTCAACCACTGCAAACTCGCGTGCTCGCTCCTGCATAATACGAGCGATTCGATATAAATATTTTCCACGCTCTTTAGCGGGCATCTTTGACCAAACTTTTGTAAAGGCCGTTCTTGCACTTTTAACAGCTAAATCAATGTCTAACTTATCTGCGTAAGCGATCTTTGAAAGTAATTCCTCAGTTGCGGGGTTAATTGTAGTAAAACTCTTACCTTTTTTAGGCTCAACAAATTTTCCATTAATAAATAAACCATATGAGCTAGCAATATTTGCGATTGCTTTTGATTCAGGGGCACTTGCGTATTCAAAGCCGCTCATAACACCCCTAATCCATAGTTACGTAATTAGCACTAGCGTAGTGCCCAGTCCGTAACTTCATTCTTTGCATGAGTAAATCATTTAAAAGTGCACTTGCACCAATTCTAAACAAGGATGGATTTAACCAATCTGGCCCAGCAGTCTCATTAACTAGTACCAACTGCTTAATCGCATCCTTTGTGGTTCTAATACCACCGGCAGGTTTAACTCCAATTTTAGTGCCAGTTAATGCAAAGTAATCTCTAACTGCCTCTAACATAACTAATACAACCGGGGCAGTAGCAGCTGGAGCAACTTTGCCAGTACTTGTTTTAATAAAGTCAGCACCAGCTAGCATCGCAAGATATGAAGCTTTTCGCACATTATCGTAAGTAACTAATTCACCGGTCTCTAAAATAACCTTAAGATGTGCTTTATCACCACACAATTCTTTAATAATCTTTATTTCTTCAAATACTTCACCAAGTCGACCAGATAGAAATGCACCACGATCAATAACCATGTCAATTTCATTTGCACCAGCATTGATTGCATCTTGGGTATCTAACTCTTTAACGGCCCTACTTGCTCGACCAGAAGGAAAAGCAGTTGCAACCGCAGCTACTGGAATATCTTTACCACCAATTGCATCTAATTCAGTTCTAGCAATTTTTACCATATCGTTGTAAACACAAATTGCACCAACAGAGGGAACTGTTAAATCAGTTGGATCTGGTCTGACCGCTTTTGCGCATAAGGCTTTAACTTTTCCAAAAGAATCTGCTCCTTCAAGAGTTGTCAGATCAACCATACTGATTGCCATATCAATTGCCCATGCCTTGCTAGTTGTTTTAATACTTCTAGTAGAAAGCATCGCTGCTCTTGCCTCTGCACCAACTTGGTCAACAGGTGGCAGGTCTGATAAAAACTTCTTCAGTGACCCTTCACTGCCATCAATAATCATGAGAGTACTTTAGTCAATGCTTCCTTAATTTGCGATACCTTCGATTTTGCTTCATTTTTCGTATTAGAGACAACCTCTATGTAACATTTAATTTTTGGTTCAGTTCCACTTGGTCTAATTATTACTCTAGTTTGATTTTCATACCAAAGTCTTACCCCAGGGGTTGGCATACCCTTTAAAGCACTTAAATCTTCACTCCGTAGTAATTTACTTCCAAGGATCTCAATCGGTGGATTTTTCATAACATTTGAGAGTAATTTATCTATCTGGCTTAAATCACTAAATCTGATTGAAATTTGTTCTGTTTCATGAAAACCATACTCTTCTCCAATACTGTTTAGGTAATCAAGAAGTGAAACTCCATCCTTCTTTAACTCATTAGCCAATTGAATAATAATTAAGGCAGCACTAATTCCATCTTTATCATTAACGACGGTTGAATCTACACAATAACCAATTGCCTCTTCATAGCCAAACAATAAATTATCAACTTTTGAAATCCATTTAAACCCAGTTAAAGTTTCGTGAAAATCAACTCCGTTTTTCTTTGCAATTTTGCCAAGTAGCGATGATGAAACTAGTGAGTTCGCAACTGCATTGCTGGCAGAGTTATTATTTTTTATAAGATAATTTCCTAGAATCACTCCAATTTCATCTCCACGAAGCATTCGCCACCCAGACAAGGGATCATTAACTGCAACCGCGCATCTATCTGCATCTGGGTCATTTGCGATTACTAAATCAGCATTACTCTCTTTGGCGTATTTAATTGCTAAATCAATAGCACCCACCTCTTCAGGGTTCGGAAATGGCGTAGTTGGAAAATCTGGATCTGGCTTCACCTGTTCTGCTACAAGAATTGGGGATGCAAACTTAGCCTTTTCAAATACTTTTAGAAAAACCTCTGTCCCAACTCCATGTAGAGCGGTGTAGACAATCTTTAGGCTGTTTTCTGATGTAACTAAACCTGATACCGATGAAATGTAATTATCAATTACCGATTCACTAACGATCTCAAAAGTTTGATCTCTAATGGGAGCCAACTCTGCCTTTGCTATTTCAGCAGTGATTGCTAAATCAACTGGTGCAATTATTTGAGATCCACGATATTTAACACCATCTAGTGTGTTGCCTAAATAGACCTTGTATCCATTATCAGCAGCTGGATTATGGCTAGCAGTCACCATAATTCCAACATCAACCTTTAGTTTATTTACAGCAAAGGCCAATACAGGTGTTGGTAATGCTCTAGGTAGTACATAAGTCTTTATGCCGGCTCCAGAAAATATTTCAGCACTATCTTGCGCAAACTCATTAGAACCATGACGGGCATCTTTTCCAATAACTACTGAAGATAAATTATTTTTCTTCATAAAAGCAACAATTCCACTAGCTGTTCTACTAACAACAGCACGGTTCATGCAAGACGGGCCTGGTCCAACTGGTCCACGTAATCCGGCGGTACCAAACTGTAAAAATCCATTAAAGCATCGATTTAGTTCTTTTTCATTACCTTCTGTAAGCCATAAATTTAGTTGATCCGCAGTATTTTTATCTGGATCATTCTTGATCCACTCTAAAACTTCAGTACGAAGTTGATCATCGATCACAGCTTAGGCAGCACCTTTGCTAAAAGATTTCCCATTCGATCCGCAGCAGCCTTACCAGCAGCGATCACTTCAGCATGATTTAATTTTTCACCAGTTACACCAGCAGCAGCATTTGTTACTAAAGAAATTGCAAGTATCTTTGCACCAAGCGCGTGAGCTGCTATTGCTTCTGGAACCGTTGACATACCAACTAAATCTGCACCCATTGTGCGCATCATTCGAATCTCAGCGGGAGTTTCGTAAGAAGGTCCGCGCCAATGAACGTAAACACCTTCAGCTAAAGATGGATCTTCTGCTTTAACAATATCTCTTAACTGCTTGCTATATAAATCTGTTAAATCAACAAAATCTGCACCAATTAATGGTGAGGCTGCGGTTAGGGAAATATGATCCTTAATCAATACTGGTTGTCCAACTTTATAATCAGTATTAATGCCGCCACATGCATTAGTTAGAACTATTGTCCTACACCCTGCTTTAACTGCAGTACGTACTGCGTGAGCAACTGGTTCCATACCCAAGCCTTCATAAAAATGTGTTCTGCCTAAAAAAACTAGTGCATTAACGGAGTTTGCTAATTCGTAAGAACGAACTTTTCCACCATGCCCGGCAACGGTTGGTGCTGGAAAACCTGGTAAATCGGTAACAGAAAATTCATGAGTCGCAGTTCCCAGTGCGTCAGCTGCTGAAATCCAACCAGAGCCCATCACTAGCGCAACGTCATGTTTTTCTTTTTTAGTTAATTTAGCAATTTCTTTTGCAGCTTTTTCAGCTGTGCCAATTGGGTCTTTATATAGATCGCTCATACGAGAAACTTATCCTAAATTATTACTTATTTTTTAACTCTGGCCAGCTATAGCCAAGGGAGATAAGCATCTTACGAAGAAGGGGGAGAGATAAACCAATTATTCCGCTTGGATCACCTTCAATGTTTGTAATAAAAGGTGCACTTAACCCATCTAATGTGAAACCACCAGCTACATGAAGTGGTTCACCGGAATCGACGTAATCAATAATTTCTGCTTCAGTCATTTGCGCAAATTGTACTTTTGCAGTTGATCGCTCACTTAATTCAATACCTTGCTTTAAATCTATCAAGCAGTGACCAGTATGAAGATAACCAGACTTGCCGCTCAACTCTTTACATCGTGCAATTGCGTTTTCGCGACTACCAGGTTTACCTAAAGACTTCCCATTAAATTCAAATGTTGAATCACAACCAATAATTAATGAATTCTCCGGAGCACTTTCTTTAACTGTGTGTGCTTTAAGAATAGCTAATGCAATTACTAGCTCAGCTGGTGAAAGTAAATCAAACTCGGAGGCTTCTTCATCAACTCCACTAATTAATACCTTCGGGGTAATGCCAGCACTTTCAAGAAGGCGAAGGCGAGAGGTTGAGGATGAGGCGAGGATTACTTGAACCATAATGCAGGTAACCTTATTACATGAGTTTCCCAACCGTTGGCCTTATTGCAAGTGGGTGGGCGCAAAGTAGCTACCAAGCCGAGGCTAATAAACTTGGAATTGGCATTAAATTCTCAAGCGATGTCCGTACGTCAGATGAGTTGATTAATTTTGCTAAAGATTGTGACATTCTTTGTATTGACCCAGAACTGCATACGGTTTCAGCAATAAAGACTGCCGAGCGGGCTGGAGTTCGGGTATATCCAAGTTCTAAAACTTTGGAACAACTTGAGTCAATTGAAAAAAATATTTCTAGTGGAGAATACATTTCAATATTAATTGCAAGATCTGCTCACAACCAAGCTTGTAGTTGGCCGATAACCTTAATCACAGACAACCTAACAATCACGCCGTTACCAGGCGTAAGTGATCAACAGTCCAAGGATATTCAAGCATCTGCGTTAAACCTTGCTGGCGAGGTTGGACTTATTGGTGGATTTGAATTATTAGTCGATGTAAATGATTATAAAAAATTAATAAGTGTTAATTGGCTTGTACCTAAAGCGAAATTTTGGACTCAGGTTAACTCTACTTCAAATTATTTTGAGCAATACTTGAGAGCAGTTCTTGATTTACCACTTGGCAGTACCGAAATGACTAACCAATTCATAGTTGCTGGGTCGTTAGTAACAGATCCAAAGAGTGATAACTATCGTCCATATCTGCACTTAATGGCGCGCAATCCAAATTTAAAGTTTGATCAATCTATAAATCAAGTAGCAGTTTCTGGAAATAATTTGGAGAGTTTACTAACTGAAATTATTCACGCTCAACAGTATTACAGTGGTGAAATAGAAGAGTAAAACTAAGCTCGCTTTTTATACTCAATTGCCGGGCAGTGATTCATTACAGCAAGCAACCCAGAGTCATGTGCTCTTGTAACTGCGCCAGCATCAATTACATCTAGTTGTAACCAAACTCCTTTTGCGCCAATTTCAATTGCTTCATTAACCACTGCGCCAGCAAGAGATGAATTGACAAAAATATCAACCACATCAACTGGAACTGGGATATCAGATAATTTTGCATACCCGGTTTGGCCATGAACAACCTCTGCACTTGGATGAACTGGAATCACTTGATGGCCATTATCAATTAATACTTTTGCAACGCGATAGGCGGCACGCTCAGAATTATTACTTAAGCCAACAATTGCCCAAGTCTTTAATCCAAGCATTTGTTCTATCTGATCACTCATTATCGGTACGCCCAAGAGCTCTAAATTTCCAGCCAGCTGCGCGCCAGGCATCGCGATCTAATGCATTTCTACCATCGATCATAATTGCTGTTTTAACTAAGGATTTAACTTGGGCAGGGTTAATTTCCCGATAAATTTTCCACTCAGTAAGGTGAAGAACAATTTCAGCATCTTTAAGTGTGCTATTAATATCTTCAGCAAACTTTAATGCTGGAAAACGTTTTTGAGCATTAGAAATTGCCTTGGGATCATGAACGGTAACTATCGCTCCTGCTGCTTGAATTTGAGCAGCAATATCAAGTGCTGGAGAATCTCGCACATCATCACTATCTGGTTTAAAAGCAGCTCCTAAAATTGCTACTTTCTTACCAACCAAATCCTCTGATAAATCTTTTCTTACTAATTCGATAATTCTCTGCCGAGCACGTAAATTAATTGCATCAACTTCTTTTAGGAATTCAACTGCTTGTTTAGCACCTAATTCTTCTGCACGGGCCATAAATGCTCGGATATCTTTTGGTAGACACCCACCACCGAAACCAATTCCAGCTTGCAAGAAACGGTTTCCAATTCTTGGGTCATACCCGATTGCTTTAGCAAGAATCGTTACATCACCACCGGCAGCTTCACAAATCTCTGCCATCGCGTTAATAAAGGAAATTTTAGTTGCTAAAAATGAGTTCGCAGCTACCTTAACTAACTCAGCAGTTGGAAGGTCAGCTCTTACCCAAGGTGTATTTTCCTTTAAATTTGTTGCGTATACCTCTTTTAGAACTTTTTCAGATTGATCATTTGTAACTCCGACTACTAATCGATTTGGTCGAAGGGTGTCTTCTACTGCAAATCCTTCTCGCAGAAACTCTGGATTCCAAGCTAGATCTGCATTTGGATTTAATTCAATTAATCTATTGCGTAATCTTGTAGCGGTGCCAACCGGAACGGTTGATTTTCCAACAACTAGGCCGCCCGGCTTTACAATTTTTGCAATTGATTCAAGAGCAGAATTTACATATGTTAAATCAGCTGCATTTCCACCCTTAACTTGCGGTGTACCAACACAAATAAAATGAACATCAATATCTGCCAAATCTTTAATGTCTTTAGTAAAACTAAGCCGACCGGATTTAATTTGTTCAGCAAGCAACTCTTCTAAATCTGGCTCATAAAATGGAACTTTTCCTTTTGATAATAGATCAATTTTACTAACTTCAGTGTCAAAGCCAATAACTTCAAAACCTAAACTTGCCATACAAGCTGCGTTAGTAGCTCCCAAGTAACCGGTGCCAATTACTGAGAGTTTTAATGTCATAAATGAAGCCTATCTATATTCTAAGTATTTAACGACAAATATTATCTTCAGCGGTACGGGTTTTAAATTTATCAATTATTTCAACTGAAGATGATTTAGTAGATGATGGAGAGGGTGAAGCAACTACCTCATCCACTACAGCTTGATCATCGCGCAAGCGGGTCCACAGTTGCGGTGCTAATACCGGGTCCCATAAAACCGCTGAAGTGACACCATTGGAATCATAATTTAGATTTGAAAGTGGGACAGTCAGTGTTCTAACACTTGAAGTAGATAATGATTTCATCTGCTTTGCTAATGCAATTAAATCAGAGCTTGTTAAGCCACTATCAGTTGTAACTGCAGAGAGTGATGAATTAATAAAGCTAGCCATAGTTACTGGATTTAAAAGCACTCCAGCGCTGGTAGCTTTACGAAGTACTGCAGACATGAATGCTTGCTGGCGCTGCATTCTTCCAAGATCTCCCATGCCATCAAATTCTCTAGTTCTTACATATTTAAGAGCTTCAATTCCATCAAGAGTGTGAACACCAGCTTCTAAAATTAAATGACTCTTTGGGTCATTAATGTTTTTCTTTGTACAAACTTCAACTCCACCAATTGAATCAACAATTCTTGCAAATCCGGCAAAGTTAATCTCTACGTAGTGATCGATTTTAAGATTTGTCATCTCTTCAATTGTTTGGATGAGAAGTGGTGCTCCACCCCAATTAAAGGATGAGTTAATTTTTGAATGAACCGCTGGGATAAGTTTTCCAGCTTTTGTTTTGTGCTCAGGGATCAATGCGAAAGTATCACGAGGAATAGAAATCAAAATTGCTTTATCTCTTGCCTTTGAAATATGTACTAATAGCATCGTGTCTGATCTTTTACCAGCTGCAGTTGCAACAGATCCAACTCTTAATTTTTTTAACTCTTCTTTGCTTAATCCTTCGCGGGTATCAGAACCAACCAAAAGATAATTCATTGCTGTTGACTTTTTTTCTGGACGTTTCTCTATCCCGCTAAAAACATCAATTTTATTGATCGATGCTGTTACGGTGCCAAA
>JAPLBB010000056.1 GCA_026392945.1 Actinomycetota bacterium
TTCAATAGATAGGCTTTACCTATGTTAAAGATGTCCACCTTATTGTTGCGCACACTGCGTGATGATCCAGCAGATGCTGAGGTTGCATCCCACCGCTTATTAGTAAGAGCAGGTTTTGTCCGCCGGATTGCAGCTGGTATTTACTCCTGGCTACCACTTGGTTATCGAACATTTAGAAAAATTGAAGAGGTTGTTCGACAAGAGATGGATGATGCGGGATTTCAAGAGGTGCACTTTCCAGCACTCCTACCAAAAGAGCCTTATGAATCAACAAATCGTTGGGAAGAGTACGGCCCAGATTTATTTAGATTAAAAGATCGAAAAGGTAATGATTATCTTTTAGGACCAACCCATGAAGAGATGTTTACCTTAATGGTTAAGGGTGAGTTTTCATCTTATAAAGATTTACCACTTTCTATTTATCAAATTCAAACTAAGTACCGGGATGAACCACGACCAAGAAGTGGAATTATTAGAGGACGTGAGTTTGTCATGAAGGATTCTTATAGTTTTGATGTTGATGATGAAGGCTTGGAAGCTTCATATAACAAACACCGGGCGGCGTATATAAAAACCTTCGACCGATTAGGTCTTAAATACAACATTGTTTCGGCGATGAGTGGGGCGATGGGTGGATCAAAATCTGAAGAGTTTTTAGCACCATGCCCAACAGGTGAAGATACATATGTGCTTTGCAACGCTTGCGGTTATGCCGCAAATGTTGAAGCGATGGTTACTAAGGTTTCACCATTTAATGGAGATAAATCACCAGCAATTGAAATTTTAGATACTCCAAATACACCAACTATTGATTCATTAGTTGAGGTATTTAATACCAAGTACTCAGCAAATATCTCAGCAGCTGACACATTGAAAAATGTACTGTTGATGGCAGATGGTGCGCCAATTTCAGTTTTAGTACCAGGCGACCGTGAGGTTGATTTAAAGCGATTGGGAGCAAACTTAGTTGGCGTGAAAGATTTAAGATTGTTTGAGGATGAAGATTTTGCTAAGAATCCAAAATTAGTTAAAGGGTATGTTGGACCGCAAGATGCAAAGGCGTTGGGCCTAAAGCTATATGCAGATCCAAGAGTGGTTGAAGGCTCAGCCTGGGTAACAGGGGCCAATGAAAAGAATAAACATGCAAGATATGTAACTTGTGGCAGAGATTTTAAAGTTGATCAGTATGTTGAAGCAGCTGAGGTTAGAGCAGGAGATAGCTGTCCTAAGTGTGAGAAGCCGGTAATTATTGATCGCGCAATTGAAATTGGTCATATATTTCAATTAGGTAGAAAGTATGCGCAATCACTTGGGCTAACAGTTTTAGATAAAGAGGGTAAGCCACAGGTGGTAACAATGGGTTCATATGGAATTGGTGTATCTCGGGCGGTAGCAGCAGTTGCAGAACAAACTTATGATGAACTTGGACTTTGTTGGCCAGCAGAGATTGCTCCAGCCGATGTTCATATTGTGGCAACTGGTAAAGAGGATCAACCATTTGAGGTGGCAGAGCAGATTGCAAAAGATCTAGAAGCAAAAGGCTTAGAGGTTTTACTTGATGATCGCCGTGAGGCAAGTGCTGGGGTTAAATTCAAAGATGCTGAATTAATTGGAATTCCTAAGATCATAATTGTCGGCAAAGCATTAGCAGATGGCAAGGTGGAAGTTCGGGATCGCAAATCAGGCGATAAGCAAGAGGTATTAGTAGCTGATGTTGTTAAAACATTAGTTAAGTAATTTATGAGCATTGAGGTTGCACTTTTCTTAGCAATCGCATCAGGATTTGCTGGCTTTGTAGATGCAATGGCTGGCGGTGGTGGATTAATTCAATTACCAGCTTTGATTGTGGGATTACCAAATAAGGAGTTACCACTAATTCTGGGTACAAATAAAGTGCCATCAATTTTCGGAACCGCTGCTGCAGCTCGTAATTACTTTAAAAATATTAAGCCAGATATTCCACTTACCTTATCGATGATGGGACCGGCATTTATTGGTTCAATGGGTGGGGCATCCCTTGCTGCAGCAGTACCAAAGGATTTCTTTAAACCATTTATCGTTTTCTTACTTGTTGCAGTTGCTATTTATACCTGGGTAAAGCCAGAGCTTGGTGTGAATGAAAATTTAAAATATACCCACAAAAAGCGGTTAGCGATCGTGGCATTAATTGGATTATTAATTGGTTTCTATGACGGCATCTTTGGTCCTGGTACTGGCACATTCTTAGTCTTCTTTTTAGTCTCCGGAATTGGCTATGCCTTCCTAAAAGCATCTGGCACTGCCAAGTTAGTAAATATTTCAACTAATGCTGGCGCCATTCTTAGTTTTCAATTAACTGGCCATATCTGGTGGCAATTAGGTTTATTACTGGCTTTTGCAAATGTAACGGGTGCGATTATCGGCTCTCGCCTTGCGATTAAAGGTGGCTCACCACTAGTTCGAAAAGTTTTTCTAGCAGTAACCTTCTTACTGATCGCCCGCGTTGCTTGGGATACATTTATAAGTTAAACTTATCCTCACAACTTAATATCGAAGAGGGAAAATATGGGAAAGAAAGAAGATATATCTGAGGCGGTTACGCCCGCATTATCAGCCCTCGGTTTTTACCTTGAGGATGTAACAATCACTTCAGCCGGACGTAGAAGCATGCTTACCATCATTGTTGATGGCGATACTCATCTCTCATTAGATCAAGTTACATCTGCGACTAAAGCAATTGGTGAGATAGTTGAAAGTATTCAAAGTTTGGGCGAGACCCCATTTACATTAGAGGTGACCTCACCTGGCTTAGATCGACCATTAACAAAGCCTAGACATTGGCGCAAAAATATTGATCGATTAGTAAAGATTGTTTTATTAGATGGCAAAGAGATTAAAGGCAGAATCAAAGCGGCCAGTGAAAACAGCGCAACAGTTGATGAGAGTGAAATAAAGTTTTCTGATATTAAACGTGCCAGCCTTGAAGTTGAGTTTAAGCAGGTGGGCAAGTGAGTGTTGATGTTGAAGCATTAAAGATTCTTGCCCTAGAAAAGAAGTTACCACTTGAGCGGTTGATAAATGCAATTGAAAATGAGGTTGCAAAAGTATATGCAGAGTTACCAGAGGCTAAACCTCATGGCCGAGCAGTTTTAAATCGGCAAACTGGTGAGTTAGTTATTTATGTTCCAGTACTTGGCCCAGATGGTGATCGCCTTGATACAGTTACCGATAATCCAGATGGCTTTGCAAAGCTTGCTGATAAAACTGCGCGAAAAATTATTAAAGAGAAGATGCGTGAGGCTAAAGACCTAGAGGTTGTAACTGAGTTCTCTGGCAGCGTCGGTGATGTAATTGGTGGCATTGTGCAGCAGGGCAGGGATGCTGATGTTATTTATGTAACGCTGGGCAGAGTTGAAGGAAAAGTTCCGCCAGCTGAGCAGGTAAAGGGTGAAGTTTTTAAACATGGAGATCGAATTAAATGTTTTGTAGTTGATGTTAAGCAGGGAGAAAAGGGGCCTGAGGTAACACTCTCTCGCTCTCACCCAGCCTTTGTAAAAATGTTATTTGCACTTGAAGTTCCAGAAATTAAGGAACGAGTAGTCGATATTGTTGGAATTGCAAGGGAAGCAGGAGCTAGAACAAAGTTATCAGTTAGAACTCATCGAGCCGGAGTTAGTGCAAAGGGTGCGTTAATCGGTCCGCAAGGAAGTAGAGCGCAAAATGTAATGAATGAGTTAAATGGTGAAAAGATTGACATTATTGATTACTCAGATGATCCCGCAACCTATGTTGCTAATGCATTAGCACCAGCTCGGGTAACCTCAGTTGAAATTGTTGATTTAGAGAGTAAATCTGCAAAAGTTATCGTTCCAGATTTTCAACTATCACTTGCAATTGGCAAGGATGGTCAAAATGCCAGACTTGCAGCCAGGTTGACCCAATGGCGGATTGATATCCATCCAGATAATCCTGTTACTCATATTAAGGCGGAAAAAGCAGAGGAAGTAGCAACTATTTCACCCATCGAAGGGGCGTAGGGTAGAGTTGGCGATGTTCAGTAAAAAGCCAAGGCAACGCAGTTGTATCGCTTGCCGTAGGTTGGAAAATTGGACAGATTTAATTCGCACGGTTTTACTCGACAATGAAATTAAGGTCGATCTAAATCATCGAATGCCTGGTCGGGGAGCATGGCTTCACAGCAAATGTTTTCAGATCGCACTAGAGCGAAAAGCTTTTAATCGTTCCTTCAAGTATGAGGGTGAGATTAAATTTAAAGAGCTAGAAGATTACTTAAAGAATTTAAGTAATTAATTAAAGTATGGAGCGAGCGAGAATGACACTCTAATGAGCACTGCAAGATTATGAGTAGGTCTATTTAGGTTCGCACGTAACTAACGTCGGGCCAGGAGAAGGAGAAGTGTGGCCAAGGTCCGCGTTTATGAATTAGCTAAAGAGTTAGGGCTTGAAAGTAAA
>JAPLBB010000031.1 GCA_026392945.1 Actinomycetota bacterium
AAGTTTGCAGGTGAAGTTCTAGCCGAAGTAACCCGAGGCGGCATTGTTGAATCGCTGCACTTAGGACACCTAATTGTTTTAAATGACAATGGCACAACCTATCTTTCTAAAGGAAGTCCTGAGTTAGCTTTTTATCCAAGATCTGCGGTTAAATCATTGCAAGCTTCCGCCATGCTAAAGGCCGGACTTACTGTGAGTGATGAAGAGTTAGCAATTGTTTGTGCTTCCCACTCTGGCAACCAGAGCCATATTGATTTAGTAACAGCGATGCTGACAAAAAGAAATATTCCACTTTCTGCGATGAAAAATGCCACCGATAAACCACTTGGCGAGAAAGAAAAAATTTCCTGGGGTGATAAAGCTGGAACACAACTAACCCAGAACTGCAGCGGCAAACATGCGGGAATGTTAATTACCTGCCAACAAAATGGCTGGGATATGAATACCTACTTAGAGATGAATCATCCATTGCAGGTTGCAATAAAGAATGAGATTGAATTATTAGCGGGCGAAAAGGTTTCAGCATCAACCTTTGATGGTTGTGGGGCGCCATTGTTTGCTATTTCGTTAACTGGGCTAGCAAAAGCGATTTCAACTGTTGTTAAATCAAATGATGCAATCTACAAACAAATTGTTAATGCCTGCACAAAGTATCCAGAGTTAGTTGCAGGTGAGGGAAGATTAACTACGCGAATGATGCGAGCTGTGCCGGGTTTGTTTATGAAAGAGGGAGCAGAGGGTATTGAGGTTTGCGCGTTAAGTGATGGCAGAGTTATCGCAATCAAAGTTATTGATGGCTCATGGCGGCCAGTTGCACCAATCATTATGGAGATCTTTAAGCGGTGGGATGTTGTAATGCCGGATGAGAGCGTGAAGATATATGCGGGCGGAAGCGTAATTGGTGAGGTAATTGCCAAGATCTAGTTTGTAAAAGTTAAGTTAGAATTAGCCTATGCCAGCAAATAAGAGATCAAAGATTGCCACCTTGATGGTGCACACCTCCCCACTTGATCAAGCAGGTATGGGCGATGCTGGCGGCATGAATGTTTATGTGGTTGAGAGTGCTAAGAAGATGGCGCAAGCTGGCGTATCAGTTGATATTTTCACTAGAGCAAATCATCCAGATCTACCAGAATCTGTTGAGATCGCAGAGGGTGTAACTGTCAAACACTTAGTTGCTGGTCCCTTTGATGGATTATCTAAAGAGGAGTTACCAAGCCAGTTAGGTGCATTAACTAGTGCATTTATGAATTACCAAAAACAATTTCCAAGTAATTATTACTCATTGTTGCACTCTCACTACTGGATCTCTGGCCAACTAGGCTGGATGGTTAACGAGCGAACTGGAATTCCGTTAATTCACACTATGCATACAACGGCAAAGGTTAAGAATTTAAATTTAGCCGATGATGAAAAACCAGAGCCACAAACTAGAGCAATTGGTGAAGAGCAGGTTGTTAAAGCATCCACTGGCTTAATTGCTAATACTGATGCCGAGGCGGCATCTTTAGTTTCACTCTACGATGCTTGTCCAGATAATGTTTTTGTTGTTGCACCCGGTGTTGATCTGCAAAGATTCTCACCCGGTATTGGAAAAGCTGCGGCTAGAGTTAAATTAAATATTGCACCCGACGCCATCATGCTTACCTTCGTCGGCCGCATTCAGCCTCATAAGGGACCAGATGTCTTGCTTAGAGCTGCTGCTGAGATGGTTTCCCACTCACCACACCTGCGCGCAAAGCTTGCGGTAGTAATTATGGGTGGAGCATCCGGTAGTGGTTTAAATGAATTAGAGAAGTTAAAAACATTAGCTAAGTTTTTAAAGATTGAAGATGTCACTCACTTTGTTGAACCAGTATCTAGAGAGTTACTGCCTGATTGGTATCGCGCAAGTGATTTAGTATGCGTGCCAAGTTACTCAGAGTCCTTTGGTTTAGTAGCCCTTGAAGCCCAAGCTTGTGGCACACCAGTAGTTGCAACTGCAATTGGCGGACTGCGTACTGCTGTCTCAGATGGAATCTCTGGCTCTTTAGTAGATGGTCATGATCCAAAAGCTTGGTCGGCAGTTATCTCTAGATTAATTGCTGAACCACAACGCAGATTGCTCTTATCAATAGGCGCAGTAGAGCATGCCAGCCACTTTGGTTGGGAGAATACTGCGCGTAAAACCTTAGATGTTTATGACTGGGCGCTTTCCAAGCAAAGTAATCCAAAACTACGTTTGGCAGAGGATGCTTGATCCATCTGCAGTAATCGATGATTTTTTGCAATCACATGATTTAGATTACGACCAGAATACTGAAAACACATATTTAATTACCCTGCCAGGGGAGGCCAAACAACAAACCCACTGCGCATTGATTATTGGTGATCACTCCTTGAGTATTAACGCATTTGTAATTAGAAAACCAGATGAGAATAAAGAGAAGGTATTTGAATACCTACTTACCAAAAATGCCTCGATGTATTCAGTTGCCTTTGCAGTTAATGAGTTAGGTGATATTTATTTGGTAGGCAGGCTGCCACTTAAGGCGGTTACTGAGCAGGAGATTGATCGGATTCTGGGTGCGGTATTGCAGTATGCCGACTCATCCTTTAATCCATTACTGGAGTTGGGCTTTTCCTCTGCAATCCGGCGTGAGTGGGCTTGGCGAGTATCTCGCGGTGAATCCTTAGCTAATCTAAAAGCTTTTGAGCATCTAATTTAATATTGTGAAAGGATTACTACTATGAGTTACAAATTAATCTTGCTTCGTCATGGTGAGAGTGAGTGGAATGCTAAGAATCTCTTTACCGGCTGGGTTGATGTTGAATTATCTGAAAAAGGATTGGTAGAGGCTGCTCGTGGTGGTCAATTACTTAAAGAGGCAAACCTATTACCTGATGTTTTGCACACCTCCCTACTAAAGCGAGCAATTAACACAGCAGATATTGCACTTACCAACTGCGGCCGAACTGGGATTCCAACTAAAAGATCTTGGCGATTAAATGAGCGCCACTACGGAGCGCTACAAGGAAAAGATAAGGCTGCCACCTTAAAAGAGTATGGTGAGGAACAATTTCAATTATGGCGCAGATCCTTTGATGTGCCGCCACCTGCAATTTCCGATGATGATCAGTACTCACAAAAAAATGAAGAAAAATATGCAAATCTTGGTGAGCAATTACCAAAGACAGAGTGTTTAAAAGATGTAGTGGCTCGAGTTGTTCCTTATTTAACTGGTGAGGTTATGGATGATTTAAAGAGTGGTAAAACTGTTTTAATCACCGCCCATGGCAACTCAATTAGAGCAATTGTTAAGTTCTTAGATGCAATCTCAGATGCCGATATTGCTGGGGTTAATATTCCAACTGGAATTCCATTGCTCTATGAATTAAATGAAAAGTTTGAACCAATTACTAAGGGTGGCAGGTATTTAGATCCGCAGGCTGCGGTAGCTGCGATTGCAGCGGTTGCTAATCAGGGTAAGAAGTAAAGTTTTAAGCTTTATCGTTTGCGTAAGTGCCGGTAACTAAGAAATAAACCCGTCGGGCAATAGAGACAGCATGGTCTGCGCACCTCTCGTAGTAGCGACCAAGTAAGGTCATATCAATTGCAGTTTCAACGCCATGCTTCCAATTTGGATCAAGCAAGGTTTGAATAATTTTGCGGTGTAGTCCATCAATTTGATCATCATCTTTTTCAACCTCAAGTGCGCGTTCGGTATCTCTATTTTTTATAACAGTCGATACCTTTTCAATAATTTTAGAACAAACTCGGCCCATCTCTTCAATTGTTAATGAAAGCTCAGGTGGCACAGCAGTTGCTGGATAACGCATCCGGGCAGATTTTGCGATGTGATGGGCAAGATCTCCCATGCGCTCTAAATCAGCACTCATGCGAAGTGAGGTAACTAGCGTTCTTAAATCACTTGCTACTGGACTTTGGCGAGCAATTAAATTAATTGTGCGAGCATCTAACTCATGTTGCATTTCATCAATGATGGTGTCATCGGCAATAACTTTTTCAGCCAGTGTTAAATCAGCAGTTAACAAAGCTGTGGTGGCGTTGTCCATTGCAATTTTTACCAGCCCAGCCATCTGCACCAGGGTGGCGCTAACGCCATCTAACTCTTCTTGAAATTGCTCACGCATGGGCTAACGGTAGTAGGAATATGGGGGCTGTGCGGGGAGGTGAGTGAACAGGTCTTTAATAAATGGTTAACTGCGAGGATATCCACCGATATCACCAACATATGGTTAACAGGAAGTGTCCCCTACTCATACGATAAGGGGGTGATGTGGAAATTTAATCAAAAGGCTGGCAGCACACAAACCAGTGCAAAAATTGAAACCGATCTATCCACTCAAAGCTTTGATCTACTTCGCGCAATCGATGCCGAGTCAATTGTATTAACCTCAAATGATCAGGTTATTTATTACTCTGATGGCATCGCCACATTTAATTTAATAAAAGATGAACGTATTCAAAATAAGGAATTAATTAACTTAGTAAGAGCAGTCCGCAGATCTGGAATTCAACAAGATGCCACCATTGAACTGCCTAGAGGCCCAATTGGTGCTGGTACGCATGACCTTCTCGTGCGAGTAAGTTCGATTGGTGATGCTGGCCTAATTGCGATATTAATTTTTGATGACAGTGAGATGAGAAGATTAGATTCAATTCGCCGAGATTTTGTGGCAAATATTTCCCATGAGTTAAAGACGCCAATTGGCGCACTTTCCATTCTAAGTGAAGCCGTACTAGATGCCAGCAATGATCCAGAGGCGATTGCAAAGTTTGCCTCTCGGATGCAATCTGAGTCCAAACGATTATCAGATCTAGTTCAAGAGATTATTAATCTTTCCAGATTACAAGATGATGATCCGCTTAAAAATGGTAAGCCAGTTGATATCTCTGAGGTAATTGCCGAAGCGGTTGATCAATCCAGATTAAATGCTGAAAAGCGCAAAATAACTTTAGTTAATGAAGAGGTAGAGGGTGCGGTGATTAATGGTGATCGCAATCAGGTAACAATGGCAATTCATAATTTAATTGAGAATGCAATCAACTACAGCCCAGATGCAACTCGGGTTGCAATTACCTTAAAGGTAGTTGATGGGATTGCTGAGATCTCAGTTTCAGATCAAGGTATTGGTATTCCAGAAAAAGATTTAGAGCGAATCTTTGAACGTTTTTATCGAGTGGATCCAGCTAGATCACGCCTTACTGGCGGCACAGGCTTAGGTCTTTCTATTGTCAAACACATTGCTACAAATCATGGCGGTGATGTTTCACTTTGGTCGGTTGAAGGCGCTGGCAGTACCTTTACGATCAGATTCCCATTAATTTCAAACTCATTAGCTACTGA
>JAPLBB010000023.1 GCA_026392945.1 Actinomycetota bacterium
ACTGGCAGATCTTTTAAGTGTGCTTGTTTTTTAGACATTGAACCTAAACTCCACTACATCGCCATCAGCCATTACGTAATCCTTGCCTTCCATTCGCACCTTGCCATTGGCGCGGGCTTGCACCATTGATCCAGCAGTTACCAACTCATCAAAGGCCACAACCTCAGCCTTGATAAATCCTTTTTGAAAATCTGTGTGAATCACACCAGCCGCAGCTGGAGCGGTATCACCTTTATGAATCGTCCACGCTCTGGTCTCTTTCGGACCTGCGGTCAGATATGTCTGTAATCCTAATGTATTAAATCCAACTCTTGCTAATGTGGTTAATCCTGGCTCGGTTAATCCGATTGATTTAAGTAATTCCAGCGCATCTGCCGCATCTAAATCAGCTAATTCAGCCTCAGTCTTTGCATCTAAGAAGATTGCCTCCGCCGGCTTTACCAGTGCTGCTAATTCATCCCGTAATTGTTTATCAGATAACTCAGCGGCATCAACATTGAAAACATATAGGAATGGTTTGGCAGTTAGTAGTTGAAGCTCAGCAATGGATTCAATATCAACCTTACTGCCACGAAGTAGTTGGCCTTGATTTAAAATCTCAGAGGCTTCTTTAGCAGCATTTAGTACTGGCTGCTTTTCTTTAATGGTGCGAACCTCTTTTTCAAGACGTGGGATAGCTTTTTCTAAGGTTTGTAAATCAGCTAAGCAAAGTTCGGTATTAATAGTTTCCATATCTTTTTTAGGATCAACATTGCCATCCACATGGACTACATCGCCATCTTTGAAAACTCTAATTACTTGGCAGATCGCATCACTTTCTCTGATGTTTGCTAAAAACTTATTACCAAGACCAGCACCCTCTGATGCACCTTTAACAATTCCAGCAATATCAACAAAGGAGACAGAGGCTGGCAAGATTTTTTCTGATTCAAATATTTTAGCTAGCACCGGCAGGCGATCATCAGGAACTCCCACCACACCAACATTGGGCTCAATGGTGGCAAAGGGGTAGTTAGCAGCTAGGACATTGTTTTTAGTCAGCGCATTAAACAGGGTGGATTTACCCACATTTGGCAGACCGACGATTCCGATTGAAAGGCTCACGAGGGGTAAAGCCTACGCAAGATTGTCACCTCTTCGCGGCAAAGCTGCGCAATAAATCAGCTGGCAATGATGGCGCCCTATTAGATGATTACAAAAAGCAGTTAGAGGCAGAACGAGGTAAGACTGAGAACTCAATTAAGTTAACCGCTGAATTAAATGCGATGAAATCAACGGTTGAAAAATTATCAGTTCAATCAAATGAAGCAAACCGAGTTCGAACTGAGGCGGAAGCAAAGCTTGAGACCACTATTAATGAGATGCGCAGGGCTAGTGAGTCAATCTTTGATGAGACTAAAAAAATTGCTGGCGCCCTATCTAATAGTCAGGCCCGTGGAAAATTTGGCGAGGCCCAACTTGAATTACTTTTGCAATCAGCTGGTCTTCGCGAAGGACATGAATACACCAGACAAAAATCAACTACTGATGCTGACTCATCTGGCATTCCAGATATCACAGTAAAGATGCCTGGCGGGAGTGCAATATTTATTGATTCAAAGTTTCCATTTGATCGCTTTTTAGATGCATTTGGTACTGAGGTAGTAAGTGAGCGAGATGAGTTCTTAGCCCAACACACAAAAGATTTGCTTAAGCATGTTGATGCATTAGCCAAACGTGGTTATCACAAGTCTGCCGGGTCTCCTGATTTTGTCGTTTTATTTGTGCCATTTGAAACTCTGCTGGCTGAAGCACTTCGAATTGATCCAGCATTTTTAGAAAAAGCATTTAAGTTAAATGTAACGGTAGCAACTCCAACTTCAATGATGGCACTTCTTCGCACAATTGGTTATATCTTCACTCGAAATAAATTAGCTGATAACGCCGATGAGATTCAAAAGGTGGCAAATACCTTCTTAAAAAATATTACTTTACTTCACGGCAAGATTGTGGCGGTTGGTAAAGCGATCTCATCAACTGCAAAGGCTTATGAGGATTTAATTCCAACTGCTGAGCGAACCGTGTTAAGCCCGGCCCGAAGAATTCATAATTTAGGTGTGACAGGGGATAAAGATAAATTAGCAATTGAGTATCCAGAATCTCCAGGTGAGGTTAGAGAATTAAAGAGCATCTCTGGCGATGATGATTTTATTGAGGTTGAAGAGATAGAAGGTGGCAAAGATGAGTAGCTTGCCGATTAACTCACCAATTAAGGGACCTGGTTTAACCAAGGCTGGCGTCGTAATTTTGCAATTCTTACTTATCTTTTTCTTCATGGCAGTTGAATTAATCTTTCGTCACTCACTTGGGATAATCACCTGCCTAGCAATCTGGATCGCCTTCTTTGGCGGCATTTACTTAGGTCGAAAAGGAACTGCTTATGTGACCGCGGTATCCCCGCCAGTATCCCTTTTAATCTCATCGTTTTTACTGATGCCTACTATTGGTGGCAGCTCATTTGCACCGACTAAGTTTTTAATTGATTTAGTATCTGGCCTTGCATCCGTATCGTTTTATTTACTAACAGGTGCTGGGATTGCGTGGTTTGTTTGGTTTAAAAATGAAAAAGATAAAGGAAGATCCTCACTTTCCAGCGAGTTTTAACTCCTTACGAAGTTCAGGTGGCAGTGAGAAGAGCAGATGCTCCTCAGTTGCAGTAATTGTTTCAACATCACCAAAGCCACGAGCTGCTAGCCAATCAAGTAAATCTCTTACTAAAATTTCAGGTACAGAGGCGCCACTTGAAACTCCAATTGTGTTAACTCCATCAAGCCATTCATCCTTCGCTTCGGCCGCGTAATCAATTAGGTATGCAGCTTTAGCGCCATACTCAAGTGAGACCTCAACTAATCGAACTGAGTTAGAGGAGTTAGTTGAACCAACTACTAGGACTAAATCAGCAAGAGGTGCAATCTCCTTGATCGCAACCTGCCGGTTTTGGGTGGCATAACAAATATCATCACTTGGCGGATCCATAAGGTTAGGAAACTTTTTGCGAAGCTCTGCCACCGTGGCTAAGGTTTCATCAACGCTTAATGTGGTCTGAGATAACCAAACTACCTTGTTCTCATCTCTTACCTTTATATCTTTAATACTTTCAATACCATCAACTAATTGAATGTTGTTTGGTGCTTCACCGGCGGTGCCATCCACCTCTTCATGGCCTTCATGTCCGACTAATAAAATATCGTAATCATCGGAGGCAAATCTGCGCGCTTCATGGTGAACCTTGGTAACTAATGGGCAGGTAGCATCAATTGTTTTTAAGTTTCTAGCTGCTGCCTCTTGGTGAACTGTTGGTGATACACCGTGGGCAGAAAAAACCACAATCTTTCCCTCTGGTACTTCATCAGTCTCTTCCACAAAAATCGCACCTCGTGCTTCTAAGGTTGCCACTACATGTTTGTTGTGAACAATCTGCTTTCGCACATAAACCGGTGCACCATAGAGATCTAAAGCTTTTTCAACTGTAACAACTGCGCGATCAACGCCAGCGCAATACCCGCGAGGTGCTGCAAGTAATACCCGTTTTTTCATCGCCTGGCTCATGTGCCCATCCTAATTGATGGCAGAAGTGATTAGATTTACCCTATGGCGCCAGAGTTTACTTATCAGGATCTACTGCCAATTGGTGAGGATAAAACCGAGTACCGGCTGCTCTCAAGCGATGGCATCTCAACCTTTACCGCAGAGGGTAGAGAATTCTTAAAGGTCTCACCAGATGCGATCAGTAATTTAACTCAAGTGGCAATCCATGACATCTCTCATTACCTAAGGGCTGAACATCTGCAACAGCTTGCAAATATTTTGAAAGATCCAGAGAGCTCACCTAATGATCGCTTTGTGGCAATCGATCTATTAAAAAATGCCAATATTTCAGCTGGTGGAATCTTGCCAATGTGCCAAGACACTGGCACTGCAATTGTGATGGGTAAAAAAGGCCAGCAGGTTTTAACTGAGGAAAAAGATGAGATCTCAATTTCAAAAGGTGTCTTTGATGCATTTACTAAATTAAATTTGCGCTACTCCCAATTAGCTCCCGTTACCACATGGGAGGAGAAAAATACCGGAAATAATCTGCCCGCTCAGATTGAGATTTATTCAGATACTGATCATGCCAATGAGTACAACTTCTTATTTATTGCTAAAGGCGGCGGCAGCGCTAATAAATCATTTTTATACCAAGAGAGTAAAGCGGTTTTAAATCCAACCTCATTTATGAGTTGGTTAGATGAAAAACTTCGCTCCCTCGGCACATCTGCATGTCCGCCATATCACCTAGTGGTGGTCATTGGTGGCACAAGTGCGGAATACACCGTTAAGACGGCAAAACTTGCCAGCACTAAGTACTTAGATTCACTGCCAACAAAGGGAGATGCTAAGACTGGTCATGGCTTTAGAGATTTAGAGTTAGAGAAAGAGATTTTAAAGTTAACTCAAAATATTGGCATTGGCGCCCAATTTGGTGGCAAGTACTTCTGCCATGATGTTCGAGTAGTTCGCTTGCCTCGTCATGGTGCTTCCCTCCCAATTGCAATCGCAGTGTCATGTTCTGCAGATCGACAGGTAAAGGCCAAAATCAATAAGGATGGCATCTTTATTGAAAAATTAGAGACTGAACCTGCTCACTTTTTGCCGGCAACTACTGCTGATGATTTAGCAACTGATGAAATAAGGATTGATTTAAATCAGCCAATGAAGGCTATTTTGGCTCAATTATCAAAGCATCCTGCAAAGACTCGGGTAAGCCTTTCTGGCACATTAGTTGTCGCCCGCGATCTTGCTCATGCAAAGATAAAAGAGTTGTTAGATAGCGGAAAAGAAATGCCAAAGTATTTAAAGGATCACGCAGTTTATTACGCAGGCCCTGCCAAAACTCCAGCCGGTTACGCCTCTGGCTCATTTGGACCAACTACAGCTGGGCGAATGGATTCATATGTTGAGCAATTCCAAGCTGCAGGTGGTTCATTAATTATGTTGGCAAAAGGAAATCGCTCAGAAGCAGTTTCATCTGCCTGTAAGAAGTATGGTGGATTTTATTTAGGATCAATTGGTGGGCCAGCTGCCCGGCTTGCGCAAGACTGTATTAAAAAAGTTGAGGTTTTAGATTATCAGGAGCTTGGCATGGAAGCGGTTTGGAAGATTGAGGTAGAAAACTTTCCAGCTTTTATAATTATTGATGATAAGGGAAATGATTTTTATGCCCAGACTCGCAAACCTTTAAACATTGGCAAGCGGCCAGAGTAGTTTTTTAATACCAGCGAGATCTTTTAAACTTACTCCACGCCTTACAAGGGGTCTCATACCGCTCTTGGATGTATTTAAGTCCCCAGGTAATTTGCGTAACTGGGTTAGTGCGCCAATCAGTACCAACTACCTCCATCTTGGTAGCAGGAAGTGCTTGGGCAATTCCATGAGCCCCAGAGCTCTTATTTCTAGCCTTGTAATTCCAGTGGCTTTCTTTTGTCCAAAGTTGATCAAGGCAGGTGAACTGGGCATCTGACCATTGATAGTTGTTAGTAGTTAAATTCTTTGCTACCTCTTTAGCTCCATCAGGTTGGCGGGCTAAATCCACCTGGCGAGCGGCAAGTGAAACTAAGGCCATCGCTGAGGCATCCACGGTTTTAATTGCATCTAACTCAAGTAGGGATGGAGTGGTATCGCCTGCGACATCTCCTCCTTGGCCATCACCCGCTCCTGGTGTGGTTTGGGGATTTGGAATAGTCACATATGCCTGAAGGGTGCCGGAGGCGTAGGTCGGTTCAACTGCCATTAAGAAAAAGGCCATGAAGGCAGCAAAGAGGGAGAGTCGGCGGACTCCAATCGGGCGCAGGTGGATAGCTGTTCGCTTCATCTCTGCCCCTCCCTTCTCTCTACTGGCCAGGTATTGGCCCTTTCTGACTGCTTTAGGGTGTCAGCCAGGGGTGGGAGGGGCAACTTTATAACGGCGTGTGGCGCCATTATGTTTATATTCACAGGCTTTCTCAGATATAAAACCGCAGGTCAGACACTATAAAGTCCGATTTATCCGTTATGTCGTAACAGGGGTAAAATCAGCTTGTAAAGTTGATTGGCTCCTCAAGAAGCTCAGTCACTAGAGCTGCGATCTGGGATCTCTCGCTGCGGGTCAGGGTGATATGGGCAAAGAGCGGGTGGCCCTTGAGCGACTCAACCACGGCGACCACACCATCATGGCGGCCAACCCGAAGGTTGTCCCGTTGGGCGATGTCATGGGTGAGGATGACCCGAGAGCCTTGGCCAATTCGAGAGAGCACTGTTAGTAGAACTCCCCGTTCGAGTGATTGGGCCTCGTCAACAATTACAAAGGAGTCATGCAGGGAGCGACCGCGGATATGAGTCAGGGGTAGAACCTCAATTAATCCCCGCTCGATTACCTCATCAATTACCTGCTGGCTAACCAGTGCGCCAAGGGTGTCAAAAACCGCCTGCGCCCAAGGTGACATCTTTTCATTTTCACTGCCAGGTAGGTAACCAAGCTCTTGCCCACCAACTGCATAAAGTGGACGGAAGATGACTACCTTCTTATGTAACCGCTTTTCCAAGACCTCTTCAAGGCCAGCTGATAATGCCAATGCACTCTTGCCAGTTCCAGCCCGTCCGCCCAGGGAGACAATTCCGATTTCATTATCTAGCAAAATATCTAGTGCAACTCTTTGTTCGGCGCTTCTGCCATGTAAACCAAAAGCTGCTCGATCACCTCGAACTAACTTCAGATGTTTATCTGGTGTTACTCGGGCTAAGGCGCTGCCTTTTTCAGAGTGCAGGACAACTCCAGTGTGGCATGGGTGGGTCTTAGCCAACTCATGTGGAATCCGTTCACTCTCATAAAGGGCGTCAATAATTGTTGAGCCAACACTCTCTTCAACCATACCGGTCCAGCCACTGCTGCTAGCAAGTTCAGCCCGATACTCCTGTGCCTCAACACCAACTGAGGAGGCTTTAACTCGCAGCGGTAAATCTTTAGTTACTAAAACAACTTTGCGGCCATCTGCCATCAGGTTTTTAGCAATTGCTAAAATTCTTGAGTCATTTGAACCATCTCGTAAAAAGCCAACTGGCAATTTTGAAACATCTGAGTGGTTTAACTCAACTGATAATGATCCGCCCACATCATTGATAGAAATTGGATGATCTAATCGCCCACTTTTCACACGTAAATCATCAAGGGTGCGCAGGGCAGCTCTTGCAAAGTAGCCAAGATCTGGGTGATCACGCTTGGTCTCAAGTTCGCCAATTACTGTGATCGGGATGATTACTTCATGTTCGGCAAACCTGGTTAATGCAACTGGATCAGCAAGTAGCACGCTGGTATCTAAGACATAAGTGATTCGGGCAAGATTTGGCTGAGCAGATACTGACTTTAAGACAATAGATTCATTGGCCAAGTTCTATCATCGCAATCTGTTTAATTGTGCTGAAGGTTTGGAAGATAAGGTAAACGGTAAATCAGGAGAGTTAATTTCTTGCGCTGACACGCAAGGTTTAAAGGTTAAGTTTAGGTAAAGGAGATAGCCAAAAAGCTAGGCTCCCTCCTTACTTACCTTTCGTTCAATCCAAATTGAAGCAACTGGCAGGGTGCCGGCCAGCAAAAATAGACCGGTACTGATTAAGGATTTTCGCTTAGCAATACAAAGATGTAAAGCGGCCAGTAAATAGATTGGATAGGTAAAGCCATGCACGATTGGAATCCAGATAAAGTTTTCATAAAAGGTGGCATCTGAAACTAGGTACTTAGCCGGCATGTAGGCAAACCAAAGCAGCAGCGACATGACTCCAGCCCAAATAGCCATCACACGAAATCTAAGGATTACACCATTCATTTTCTAACTCCGCTCTTTATAACTTTCTTTGGTGCTCGAAATTGTGGAAACAGTGGTGCAATCAAGAGTAGCGCGCCCATAAACCACCACACCACAACATAAGAGATGTGTTGCCAATAGAAGCCTGCAACTTTTTGGGTTATCTGTGGGGTTGGAATAAATGACGCATTACTGCTCTTGCCATCAATCTTCTCAGACTGCAAAACAATATATCCATCATATAAAAATGGGTTCTCTTTGCTGACAACTAGGGCTGGATCAATTCGAGATAGCTCACCAGGTTTTGCAAATGCGCGGTCGACATTTTGCCGCGGGTATAGCCGGCCAGTTAGGGAAACATCTGAATTAATTACTTCTAAAGGCTGGCTGGCAATACCGCGCACAACTAAAACAGAGTGGCCAGTACTTAACTTAAGTAATCTAACATCTAGATTAGCCAGGTTGCCTTCGGTAATTTTTTGATCCCTAGCAAGATAAGAGGTTGAGTATTTTCCTTCAGTAGAAACAATTCGGTTAATGGCTTTAATCGGTAGGTTCATTCCGGCAGAAGCGACCTCTGTTAAGGCAATTAATGGTTGATCAGGCTTGGCAGCAGTTGCCACATTCATGGCTTGGGCGCGATGTAATTGCCACATGCCAAGTTCATAGGTTGAATAGATTAAAAGTAGCCAGGTCGTAGTTAAAAAAGTTAACCTAATTACTCGCTTCATTTTAGACAAAACTACTCTTGATCTTTGCGATCTATTAATCTCTTATATCTTCGATAAAAGCTAACCATTAGAAATACCATGGCAAGGGTTAAAAAAATCATTGTTAATGAGCCGGCAACTCCCATGTCAAAATTTCTACTCTCATCCATACCCGCTCCACCCTTCTGTTATGGCACAAGCCTACTTAAGCATTCCTAAATGGTTCTACACTTAGCACTGTGACCCATCCCAAAGTTCTCACCGATCCTAGGCTCATGCAGCGCTATGGCATAAAGAAAGCCGGTGGCAATCGGTACCCACTTATAGCGGTTTCGGCATTAATTGTTTCAGCTTGGTTTATTTGGAGCGGATATAACGCAGCAAACCCTGAGGTTAGATCTGATCTAATTTCATTTAAAAATATTGATGACCAAAGTATTTCGATTACTTATTCGATTCAGGCTCGCAATATAAATATTGATCACAGCTGTTCTTTAATCGCTCGTGATCTTGAAAAAAATACTGTTGGTGAAGTCTCTGACCTAATGCCAGCTGGATCGTTATTGGCCGGAAAAAATCAGCGCACCGTTGTGATATCCACTCGATTACCTGCGGTAAATGCAGGAATTTCAAGTTGCGAGTAACCTTTCCTACTTATGAATCAACCTACTCAAACCTGGCTAACCCAGGAGGCAGCAGATCGTCTAGCGGCAGAGCTTGCCGACCTAGAGGGTCCACTTCGTGCAGAAATAATTAAAAAGATTGAAACTGCCAGAGCAGAGGGTGACTTAAAAGAAAACGGTGGTTACCACGCAGCACGGGAAGAGCAAGGAAAGATTGAAGGCAGAATTCGCCAACTAAAACATATGCTCGAGCATGCACACATTGGAACTCCACCAGCAAGTGAATCTGGAGTTGTAGGTCTTGGCATGTTGGTAACTGTTGATATCGGTGGAGATGAACTTAAGTTTTTACTTGGATCTCGTGAGATAGCAAGCGGTGATGTTGATGTTTACTCTGAAAAATCACCCCTTGGCGCAGCGGTATTGGGTGCAAAGGTTGGCCAAACTGTTAAGTACACCGCACCAAATGGAAAGCAAATTGCAGTTGCAGTGCTTGAGGCACAACCTTTTAATTAATTACTTGTTAGCTGCGTTGTTGTATTTGCGCACACTAAGTGGAATAAAGATTGCCATAATTATCACCATATAAATTATTGACATAAGTAGTGGATTATCACTTGGGAACGATCCAGCGGTTGCACCAAACTCATTCTTTAAACCAAATAACTCTCGGCAGCCAGCCACCATGGTTGAAACTGGATTCCACTCAGCTACATACTGCAATGCTTTTGGCATACCAGTTGTTGGCGCAAATGCATTTGATAAAAAGGTTAGTGGAAAAACTGCAATAAATGTTGCGTTCTGAGCAACCCGCTCATCCTTAACTGCTAAGCCAATTAGTACTCCTACCCAAGACATAGCAAAACCAAATAAGAATAAGAAAAGAAAACCTAAAGTAATCATCACCGGATCTGAAGATGGTCGCCAGCCAACAACAAAGCCAGTTATTCCCATGGCAGCTAAGACCACAATATTTAATACGCCATCACCTAAAGTTCGGCCAAATACAACAGCAGACCTTGAAATTGGTAGGGATCTAAAACGATCAATTAACCCCTTTTGCATATCAGCAGATAATCCAACTGCAGTGGAGGCAAGTGTGAAGGCAACTGTCTGCACAAATATTCCTGGCATTAGTAACTGCACATACCCACCGGGTTGACCAGTATCAATTGAGCCACCAAATACATACCTAAATAACAAAACAAACATAATTGGTTGAATAGTTGAGAAAACTAAAACTTCAGGCACTCTAGTAAGTTGGAGTAGCTGACGCTTAGTGATGATTAGCGCATCTGAAATTGCATTCATTATCTTCCACCTCGTTTTGCCTTAGAGTCTACTACCTCTTCGGTTTTTTCTTCGGCTACATGTCCAGTTAAAGATAAGAAAACATCATCAAGTGATGGCCGCTTAAGACCAATGTCTAATGGATGAATTCCTTTTTCATCAAGTAATTTGGCTGCTTCAATTAATGCTTTGCTCCCAGTTGTTACGGGTGCTGAAATTTGGCGAAGTCCTTCATCTACATTTATTGCACTACCGCTTACCTTTGCCACAATTTCTTTAGCTGCTGCTAGATGTTGATTTTCAACTACGATCTCAAGGCGCTCACCACCAACTTGTTTCTTTAACGTATCAGATGTTCCGCGAGCAATAACTTTTCCATGATCAATTACTGCAATCTCATCTGCAAGATGATCTGCCTCTTCTAAGTATTGAGTTGTTAGTAATAAGGTAACACCGCCTTTTACTAGCTCATCAATTACTCCCCACATATCTTGGCGTCCTCTTGGATCAAGACCAGTGGTTGGTTCATCTAAGAATAAAACCTTTGGCTTTACAATTAATGAGGCGGCCAAATCTAAGCGGCGTCTCATGCCACCGGAGTAAGTTCTAATTGGTCTTTTTGCTGATTCGGTTAATGAAAATTGTTCAAGTAATTCAACGGCTCGCTCTTTTGCTTGCTTTGCAGATAAATGATAAAGCCGGCCAAACATAATTAAGTTATCCCAGCCAGTTAATGTTTCATCAACAGCTGCATATTGCCCAGATAATCCAATTATTTTTCTAACCTCATCAGGATGTTTTAAAACATCAATCCCAGCAACTGTTGCTCTTCCAGAGTCAGGAGAAAGAAGTGTGGCAAGAATTCGCACAGTTGTTGTTTTGCCCGCACCATTTGGGCCTAGCACGCCTAAAACAGTTCCTTCTTCAACATCAAGATTTAGTCCATCGAGCGCTTTGACTTTGCCTTTGTTATAGGTCTTGATCAAATTTTCTGCGACTACGGTCTTCATGCGCTAAATCATAATCTAAAGTTGGGTAGACTTGGAATATAAGTTGATTTTTTGACGTTCATCAGAAGTCTAAAAAACCTAAATCAGAGACAGGAATTAAATTTAATGGCTAAATCTCAAGATAAATCTGCTCCAAAATCAGGCGAAAGCAGTGGGCCGCTAACCCATAAAGAAATCATGATCGTGCTTAGCGGACTCATGACCGGTATGTTGCTGGCGGCACTTGATCAAACAATTGTCTCTACTGCACTTAAAAATATAGTTGAAGATTTCAATGGCCTAAACCATTACACCTGGGTAGTAACTGCATATCTTTTAACATCAACAGCATCAACCCCACTTTATGGAAAAATTTCAGATTTGTATGGGCGTCGTCCAGTATTTCAATTTGCGATTATCACATTTCTAATTGGCTCACTATTAGCTGGAGCTTCCCAAAATATGACTCAGTTGATTTTTACTCGTGCATTACAAGGTGTGGGCGCTGGTGGATTAATGGCACTGACCTTCGTAATTATTGGTGACATAGTTTCACCACGTGAGCGCGGTAAGTATCAAGGTTACTTTGGTGCAGTTTGGGGACTTTCATCAGTCGCAGGTCCTTTACTTGGTGGATTTTTCTCAGACCACGCAACAATCTTGGGAATCACTGGCTGGCGATGGATTTTTTACATCAATATCCCATTTGGAATTTTAGCTTTAATTATTACATCTGCAGTTCTGCACATTCCAAAAGTAAAGCGTGAACATAAGATTGATTATCTTGGCGCACTGATTTTGGTTTTAGCAGTCACCACTGTTTTGTTAGCAACATCTGTATATGGCCCAGAAGATGGTTGGACAGACTCAAAGACCCTTACAGTCTTTGGTTCAGGTATTTTGTTAACACTGCTATTTCTATGGCAAGAGACCCGTGCTAAAGAACCAATTTTGCCACTTCGATTATTTAAGAATCACACATTCTCACTTACCTCAGTGTTAGGTTTCATTATTGGTGCAGGTATGTTTGGTGCGATTGTTATGTTGCCACTTTACCTACAGGTAGTTAAAGGTAATTCAGCAACTGAAGCAGGGCTTAAATTAATTCCACTAATGCTTGGAATAGTTTCTATGTCAATATTTAGTGGCAAGAGGATTACGACAACCGGTAAATACAAAATATTCCCAATAGCTGGTGCAGGAATAATGACTTTTGGCTTAATATTGATGTCTACCCTGAATGAAACAACTTCATTTGGCGTACTTTCAATTTATGCAATTCTAGTTGGCGCAGGCCTTGGATTATCAATGCAAACTATTGTGATTGCGTTGCAGAATTCAGTTGACTTCCAAGATATGGGAATTGCTACCTCATCAAATACCTTCTTTAGATCATTAGGTGGAGCATTTGGTACTGCAATATTTGGAACAATATTTAGCAATCGGATTGCCTATTACCTTCAAGACAACATTGCTTCGTTGCAAAGTACTGATCCTCAATCTCTAGCGGGGTTTGATCCAGCAAAGTTGGAGCAAATCACGACAAATACTTCAATAATCACAACCTTGCCACCGACGATTAGAGACACTGTGCTTCACAGCTTTGCACAGACTTTCCATGTGGTATTTCTTGCCGCTGCGCCAATTACATTCATTGGATTTGTACTTGCGTTTTTCTTAAAAGAAAAACCGCTACAAAGCAGTACAGCACACCATGCAGCGAAAGCTGAAGCAGCTGGTGAGGCGGTAGGTTAAATCAAACTGAATAGATTTGGCAGAAATCCTTTCGCGGAACTTCCGCGAGAGGTTTCTGTTTTATCTGCGGTTGCATTTTTTGTTGCAGTTGGCTTTGGTTTAATAATCCCGGCAGTCCCTATTTTTGCCTCATCGTTTGGTGTTAGTAAGACAGCTATTGGTCTGATTATTTCTAGCTTTGCAATTATGCGTTTTTCATCTGGATTAATCTCCGGAAAGCTAGTCGATAGATTCGGTGAGCGAGCAGTTCTTGGCTTTGGGTTGTTTATGATTTCTTTCTTTACTTTCTTAACTGCTTTATCTCAAAGCTACGCCCAGCTTTTAACATTTAGAACTCTAGGCGGACTTGGTTCATCAATGTTTTCAGTATCTGCAGGCTCACTATTGATGAGATCAGTAAGTGATGATTATCGAGCCAGAGCGCAATCTCTATATAACGGAGGCTTTTTAGTTGGTGGAGTTGCCGGTCCTGCATTTGGCGGAATCCTTGCCGGTATTTCACTTAGAGCACCATTTTTTGTTTACTCAATTACGTTAGCAATGGCTGGTATAACTGCATTAGTTTTTTTAAGTGAAAAACGGTTGGGAGTTAAAGTTGATATTCCAACTAGTGAAATCGGGCAAACCACATTAAGCCAAGCCTTAAGGCTGCGCCCTTATCAAATAGCTTTGGTTTTAGCATTTTTAAATAACTGGGTTTTATTTGGATTGCGCTCTTCAATTTTGCCATTATTTGTAACTGAAAAACTTAACTCAACCGCATCTATTGCTGGTTTAGGTATAACTATTGGTGCGCTAGTTCAAGGAATATTTCTACTTAAGGCAGGTAGATTCTCAGATGAAAAAGGAAGAAAGGCAGCTCTGCTTTTTGGTAGCACCTTTGTTTTATTTGGAATATTAATGCTCTCATTTACTACCAATCCAACTCTTTACTTCATCTCAATGGCGTTATTTGGCCTAGGTGGAGCTTATGTTGGAACTGCCCCTGGCAGTGTGGTCGGTGACATTATTCGCGGCCGTGGTGGTCAGGTAATTGCAGCATGGCAGATGGCAGGAGATGCCGGAATGATTGTTGGGCCGATCTTGGTTGGTTTCTTAACTGATAACTACAGTTACCAAGCTGCGTTTTTATTCTCGGCTAGTATCTGGTGTTTTGCTATTTTATTATCAGTAATTTTGCCAGAAACTAGATCATCCCATTTAAAGAAAGATTTAATTATCGATAAAAACAATCAGGAGTTGTGATCTCTCACAACTCCTGATTGGAAAAGCTTTTATTTATCGGTTGTTACGCAAGATTGAAAGTAGGCGTAATACCTCAAGATATAGCCAGACAATAGTTACCATCAGGCCAAAAGATGCGCGCCAAGATTCTTTCTCTGGTACTCCTGCTGCCACACCTTTTTCAATTTGATCAAAATCAAGTACTAGGAAGAAGCTAGCTAAAGCAACTCCAGCTACGGCAAGAAGTAAGCCAAGACCTGAGACTCCATAGAAACCATAACCTTGACCAACGCCAAAGAATGATGCAACTAATGAGACTAAGCCGAGGATGAAGTAACCAATTGCTGCGCCCATGACGGCACGTGTGAATTGTGGAGTCGCGCGAAGTCTGCCGCTGCGATACATAAACAACACGCCAGCAAAAGCTGCAATTGTTCCAATTACTGCTTGGCTAACAATTCCTGGGTAAAAAGTTTCGTAGTAGTGGCTTATTGTGCCGAGCGCTAAACCTTGAAGCGCTGCGTAAGCAACAACTAAACCTGGCTTAACTGTTTTACTAAAACTAATTACCATGGCAAGAACAAAGCCACCAAGGAATCCAATTAGAAGTGCGCCTTGTCCTAAATTTGCACCCCAAGCGATCGCACCAACTACAACTAATATTGCAAATAAAAATCCAGTTTTCGCAACGACATCTTCAATTGTCATGCGACCTGTGCGAATTGATGAGGCGGCGGGAGCGTTGTAACTTTGCTCTAGTTGATCAACCTGCATGTTATTAGGTTGATTAAATGCCTTGCCAAGTACAGGGTTTGAGCTTTTCATCCATCTCCTTCTATAGAAGTAAGTAGCTAGGTAGTTCTGGTTTTACTTACTAAGGTAGTAAACAAATATTAATGATTCTCGATTCCCGCTGCTATTCCTACTAGCCAGTTGAAACTTAATCTTTGCTGAAGATTCGCAGGAATTGAGCGTGCCCCCGGTGGGGGTCGAACCCACACTTGTGCGATTTTAAGTCGCATGCCTCTGCCATTGGGCTACAGGGGCGAATCTTCAGGGGGTAAATCTACCTGTCTTTTCCGCCGGTAGCTCCAGTTGCTGCCATGATTCTAGAAAGTACTAATGAGCCGGCGGTAATTACATCAACTCTACCTGGATGCATAAAGCCTAAGGATGCGATCTGATCTTTACTCATAGATTGAAAACTTGCCGCAACCTTATGGACTTTATCGGATGAGATTCTAGAAAGGTGAATTAAGTGGCGGTCATAATCAGTTAACTCAAGGGCGGCTGCTGCAACGGTTGTGGCAGTGCCGGCAACTGCGACTAAAGTTTTAGCAGTAGTAATTGGCACAACTGCAGCTGCTTGAGTTATCGCAATATCAATATCAACAATTGCTTGAGCAATTTGGGCCATAGATGGTGGTTGAGTATTTAAATGTCGCTCACTCATTCGAACACATCCGATATTCACGCTTTTTGCAAAATCCACCTTTTCACTTCCAAATACAAACTCAGTAGAGCCGCCACCAATATCAACCACTAGGAATGGCGCATCACTTTGTCTTAACTCTTTTGTTGCGCCAATAAATGAAAGCTCTGCCTCTTCCTCACCTGGAATAACTTCAACCTCAATACCCAAGATCTCTCTAACCCCATCAATAAATAAATTTCTATTAGATGCATCTCTAGTGGCACTTGTTGCACAAAATCTAATTTTTTCAACACCTTTACTTGCAATTTGATCGCGAAATGATTCAACCGCTTTCAAGGTTCGATCAATTGCATCTGGATGAAATGCTTTATTTTGATCTACTCCTTGGCCAAGACGGACAATTTCCATAGTTCGTAAAACCTCTTTAAAATTATTACCAGCAATATCGGCAATTAATAACCGAATAGAGTTAGTTCCGCAATCAATTGCGGCGACTCTGCTCACTTACTCTCCTCATTAATTAAATTACTGATTTCACTACATGGCTTAGAAAGCCACCACTGACTTAATTTACTTAATGCTTCATCTCCTAGTGGGTTTACATCAACACCTGCAGCTAGAGAGTGTGCGATCAAAGAGTGTAAACATTTAACCCGATCAGGCATGCCGCCAGCAGTAATTCCATCAAGCTCTGGTGTTTGAATATTCTCAATCTTGGCTAACGCAGATCTTGCCGCCTCATAATCAATATGCGCCGCTAAGTACTTACCTGCTAACTCTGAATCATTTTGCAATCGATCATTCATCTCTGTCATCAAACCAGAGCTTTCTAAGGTTGAAATAGCCCCGGTTAATCTTGGGCAGGTTGCGTAATAAAAAGTTGGAAATGGTGTGCCATCTGCCAATCTCGGCGGTGTTTGCACCACATCTGGCTCACCACATGGGCAGCGATGTGCGATTGCTGAAACATCTCTAGGAGATCTTCCTAGCTGGGCTGCAACTGTAGTTAAATCTTTTTCAGTTGGCTTTTCGGCATTAAATGCAGCTTCTGGTTTAACCATTTTATTGATTTACATTTGTGCTGGTGATTGAAGAAATTAATCTGGAGTACCACGGAAGTCCTACTGGAAGTTGTTCTGAAACTTTAGTTTGCTCATTCAAATTTTCTAATTCATCATCTCCAACCACTATGTATTGACGCTCACCCGGGAATACAAAATGCAACCTAGCTCTTGCTTGGCTTGCTACATACTCTGGATCATTCCATTGCGCTAACTCATCTGCTGCCTTATCCAACATAGCTTGGTTATCGGCTAGTTGTGTTCGCAGCGAATTAATCTGTGCTTTTTGGGTAAAGTAATGTTGAATTGGCGGGGCAAGTGTTACAGCAAGTGAAAATAAAACAATTCCAACAATTAAAGCCCGGTTTGATAAGCCGCGTTTTTTTAAGCCAGACTGAATAGTTTTACGTGAAGTTGAAACTAATCCAGCAGCAAAAAATCTACGGCGGGCCATTGATTATCTACTTTTTGAAGCGAGGGAAAGCAGAGCTGCCCGCATAAATAGCAGATCCGGCTAACTCCTCTTCAATTCGAAGTAATTGATTGTATTTAGCAACTCGCTCTGACCGTGCTGGGGCGCCAGTTTTAATCTGTCCACAGTTAAGTGCGACGGCGAGATCGGCAATTGTGGTGTCTTCTGTTTCACCAGAGCGATGGCTCATCATTGAACGGTAATTATTTTTGTGAGCTAAATTAACTGCATCGATTGTTTCAGTAAGGGTGCCGATTTGATTTACTTTAACAAGTAATGCATTTGCTGTTTTACTTTCAATTCCGCGCATCAGGCGTTCTGGATTAGTAACAAATAGATCATCACCAACAATTTGAACTTTATCCCCTAATTGAGCAGTTAACTTGGCCCATCCATCCCAATCATCTTCATCTAATGGATCCTCAATTGAAACCAAAGGATAAGCGGCCACTAATTCACTGTAATAAGTGATCATCTGATCTGAAGTTAATTGTTTTCCTTCAAACTTGTAGCTTCCGTTATCAAAAAACTCAGTTGCTGCTACATCCATTGCCAAGGCAATCTCAGAGCCAGCCGTAAAGCCAGCAAGTTCTACCGCTTCAAGAATTAAATCAAGAGCTGCACGATTGCTAGCAAGGTTTGGCGCAAAGCCACCTTCATCACCAATACTTGTTGCCAAACCTTTTTTCTTTAAAACTGATTTTAGGCTGTGATAAATCTCAGCGCCCCAACGTAAGGATTCTTTAAAAGTTTGAGCACCAATTGGTGCCACCATAAACTCTTGAATATCAACATTGGTATCTGCATGTGCGCCACCATTTAAAATATTCATCATAGGGACTGGTAAAGTTTTTGCATCAGATCCGCCGATGAATTTAAATAAGGATTGATTTGAACTATTTGCGCCAGCTCGTGCCGCAGCTAATGAAACACCTAAAATTGAATTTGCGCCTAGGTTAGATTTATTTTTCGTCCCATCTAATTTAATCATCTGCTCATCAAGATTTCTTTGATCTTCTGCGTTTAAGCCGATTACGATTGGTGCTAACTTCTCATTCACATTCTTGACTGCTGTCTGCACGCCTTTACCTAAATATCTTTTACCACCATCACGCAACTCTGCGGCTTCAAATGCTCCAGTTGAAGCTCCACTTGGAACTGCTGCTCTGCCAATACTTCCATTATCTAGTTTTACTTCAACCTCAACAGTTGGATTTCCACGAGAATCTAGAATCTCTCGGGCGTATACATTCTTGATAATTGACACTAATTTCTACCTAACTGTTGTTTTCTTTGATTATGAAGTAATTCTACCTTGTCTCATGAGTTTTAATCTGCGTAATTAGAGATTTAGCCGCCCCACGAAGGGCTACCTCAGGATCTAAACCTTTTTCTACTGCTTGTGAAATTAATCCAAGTAGTAACTGCCCAAATTGGTCCTGATGTATAGCATCTGGAAGTTTTACTGGTTCAGCTATTGGTAACTTATAATTTGATTTACTTGCTCGATAAAGTAGTTTTGCCACGAGTGTTAATGCTGGTTGAGCAAGTGGAACGCCATCAATTGCAGAGGTTCTTCCCTTTTCAACCGCTTTTTGAGCCTCCCAATTCTCTAAAACCTCACAGCTGCTGTTTACGACAGTGTTTGAGAAAACATGTGGGTGACGCCGGATTAATTTATCTGCAACTCCTTTAGCAACATCCTCAATATTAAATGGCTGCTCTTTATCTTCTTCTGCCATTCTAGAATGAAAATAAACTTGGAGTAGTAAGTCACCAAGCTCTTCTTGCATCGCATCACGATCATTTTCTTCAACAGCTTCAATAAACTCATATGACTCTTCAAGTAAGAATTTTAAAAGTGATACATGATCTTGCTCGGCATCCCATGGACAGCCACCGGGTGATCGGAGCCTATCCATTACCTCTCTAAGTCTGGTGAGTTCTGAACTCATAATTACCTTACAACTATGGAAGTGGTGTTACTGCGCCACCAGTTGCATCGCCCACTTCAATCGAAGCAGTCGCTGGATTCCATTTTCCATACTTAGCATTAACTTTAACTCCAAGTTTACTTGCAGCTAATGTTACTAATTTTGTTACCTCTTCAGTTGCCTGTTCTCGCGGTATACCAGTTGCAACTAAGTTTGAATTTAACCGCTCAGAAATTATTAAAATTCTCAAGTAAGCATCAAAATTTGATGCTGCCAAACTAGCGCCAACTAGTGCTTTAGGTAGTTCATTCTCTCCGCCAATTGAGTTAATTATGTCTGCTCTACGAGCCCCAACATCTGCTTGATTAACAGTTAGTTTTTTATCTAAAGCAATTTGGTCAAGTAACTGACTAATAATTACAAACTGCGCTTGAGTACGAAGTAACTCTGGACCTTCAACTAATTGCATTTGTGAGGTATCTACATTGTTACGTGCCGTTAAAATCTCATCAACAGATTTTTGGATTTCACTAGCTTTAATTTCTTTATCACCGATACTCACGCCAGTGCTCATACCGCCACAGCCTGAAACAAGTAAAACCGCTAAGAACATAGAAACTATTTTCTTATTCAATTACTTCCTCTTTTTCTCTTAACTGTTATTACGGTTGGCAATTGGCTGGATCAAATTACGGAGCACATCTTCTACCCACGCAAGAACTGAAGTATTCCCTACTGAAGCACTTTCTATCCAATTTGGCCCACCCGGCCTTGCGACGAGAAGGATTTGGCTGGCATTTTTATAGATTGACCCCGGATATATTCGAGCTAATCGCAATTGAGCAGATTCTGGTAAAGATACTGGAGATAGGCGTAAATTTTTTCCAGCAATTGCAATATCTCTTAAGCCTAATGTTTTGGCGAATAATCGGAGGGATGCAACTGATAACAACTCTTTCGTTGGTTCTGGCAAGGAACCAAATCGATCTATGAGCTCAGAGTTAATTTCAGAGAGTGCTAAATCATCATGAGCATCAGCAATTCTTCGGTATAAATCTAACCTTAGACGCTCAGATTCAATGTACTCCACTGGTAAATGAGCATTGATAGGCAATTCAACTTTGCACTCATTATTTTTTGGTTTCTCATCAAAATATCCAGTTTTAAATTCATCTACTGCATCTGCCACCATGCGCATGTAAAGATCAAATCCAACTTCAGCAATATGGCCTGATTGCTCATCACCTAATAAATTACCGGCTCCCCTTATTTCTAAATCC
>JAPLBB010000052.1 GCA_026392945.1 Actinomycetota bacterium
CAGATTTAACTATTGCTACTGAAGACCACAATGTACCAACCCTTAATATTGATAAACCTATTGCCGATCCAGTATCAAAGTTGCAGGTAGATACCTTGCGGAAAAACTGCGAAGAATTTGGCGTCCGCCTGCACTCACTAGGAGATGTTGAGCAGGGCATTGTCCATGTGGTTGGCCCACAACTTGGAATTACGCAACCCGGAATGACAATAGTTTGCGGAGATTCTCATACCTCAACTCATGGCGCCTTCGGTGCGCTGGCATTTGGAATTGGTACAAGCGAGGTTGAACATGTACTTGCTACTCAAACCTTGCCATTAATTCGCCCGAAAACAATGGCGATAAATGTAGAAGGAACTTTGAAGCCAGGAGTTACCAGTAAAGATATTATTTTGGCAGTGATTGCAAAGATTGGTACCGGCGGTGGCCAGGGTTACATTCTTGAGTACCGTGGCAGTGCAATTAGAGCGCTCTCAATGGAGGCTCGAATGACAGTTTGTAACATGTCAATTGAAGCCGGTGCAAGAGCTGGGTTAATTGCCCCAGATCAAACTACTTTTGATTATGTAAAGGAGAAGCCCCATGCACCAGCCGGAGCTGATTGGGATGCGGCCCTTGCCTATTGGAAAACTTTAACAACTGATGTAGATGCTAAGTTTGATAAAGAGATCAATTTAAATGCTGATGAATTAGCGCCATTTGTAACTTGGGGGACAAACCCAGGACAAGGACTTCCGCTTAGTGCATCTGTGCCAAACCCTGCTGATTTTAGTAATGCTGAAGATCGAGGAGCTGCCGAGCGTGCCCTTGAATATATGGATTTAAAACCAGGAACACCACTTAAATCAATCAAGGTTGACACGGTCTTTTTAGGATCTTGCACAAATGGCCGGATTGAAGATTTAAGATCAGCAGCTGAAGTTATAAAAGGAAAAAAGATTGCTCAATCACTTCGCTTATTAGTAGTACCTGGTTCAGCCAGAGTGCGTCTGCAAGCAGAGTCTGAAGGACTAGATAAAGTCTTTATTGACGCCGGTGCGGAATGGCGAAGTGCTGGTTGCTCAATGTGTTTAGGAATGAATCCTGATCAATTAAAACCAGGCGAGCGGGCAGCATCAACAAGTAATAGAAACTTTGAAGGACGACAAGGTAAGGGCGGCCGGACTCACCTAGTGAGCCCATTAGTGGCTGCTGCGACTGCTTTAAAGGGCACTCTAGCTTCACCGGCGGATTTGTAATATGGAAAAGTTCATTAAACATACCGGCAGTGCATTGCCACTTCACCGAAGCAATGTTGACACCGATCAGATAATTCCAGCGGTTTATTTAAAGCGAATTACTAAGAATGGCTTTGAGGATGGGCTTTTTGCTGCCTGGCGCAATGATCCAGCCTTTGTCTTAAATCAACCGCAACATAAGAGCGCAACGGTTTTAGTTGCTGGCCCTGATTTTGGTACTGGCTCATCCCGAGAACACGCAGTCTGGGCACTTCAAAATTATGGTTTCAAAGTTGTCTTATCCAGTCGTTTTGCCGATATCTTCCGTGGAAACTCACAAAAGATGGGCTTATTAACAGTAATTTTGAGCCAAGATGAGATCGAAAAGATTTGGCAGGTAGTTGAAGGTAAGCCAGAAACGCAGATAACTGTTGATTTAGAGAGTAAAACTGTTTCATACCTTGGGGTAACACTTAATTTTGCAATTGATGATTACACCCGTTGGCGCCTTATGGAGGGGCTAGATGACATTGGCCTTACCTTTACTAAAATTGATGAAGTAACGAAGTTTGAAGAAAAAAGAGCGAGTTTTAAGCCTAAAACACTACCTATTCGCTAAGTAGAAACTCTAAAGTAATTATTTAGAGTTATCTTTTTTGCGCTAAAACCCTTGATTTATATTAAGAATTTGCTTGCGACACACCGAATTAATTAATCAAGGTATATCTAATCACCCCATAGATTAACCCTAGTTAAGCAAACGCTTAATGTTTACGCGTAAATAAGGGGATTAAATGAACAAGGGCCAGTTCATCGCTTATCTAGCACCACAATTTGGTGATAGTAAGAAAGAAGCTGCACGCGCCGTTGAGGTTGTTTTTGATGCGATTATTCGCAATATCTCAAAGGGTGATGATGTAATGATTAATGATTTCGGTAAGTTCAAAAAGGTAGACCGTCCAGCACGTAAGGGACGTAACCCATTTACCGGTGAATCAATTCAAATTAAAGCCAGCAAGAAGGTTCGCTTTCTACCTGCAAAGGGATTGAAAGAAGTTATCTCTGGCGCACGAAAGTTAGGTGCAGCACCAACACCACCAGCAAAGGCAACACCTGCAAAGGCTGTTAAGAAAGCTGGCAAGGCGAAGAAAGTTTCTCGCAAACCAGCAAAGAAGGTTTCTCGCAAACCTGCAAAGAAGGCAAAGCGTCGTAAGTAAAAAAAGTTGTAAATTAGCGGGGTCTCATGCGTGAGGTCCCGCTTTTTTACGCTCATTTATAGCCAAGGAGATGAATAGTCGTAGAATTACGCAGTGTCTACCGATCTAAAGATTTCCTACGCCCCGCCATCGGGCAAACCATTAGGAGCAACAAGTTGGTTTCGGTTTGGTGCGAATTTAATCCGCCCGCTTTTAAATTTAATTGCAAAGCGAGATTGGCGTGGGACAGAGAATATTCCAAAGAGCGGTGCAGCAATCGCCGTCTGTAATCACATTTCATATGTAGATCCACTTTTATTTACCCATTTTTTATATGACAATGGCAGAGCGCCTAGGTATTTAGGTAAAGCCTCACTATTTAAGTTACCAATTATTGGACGAGTACTGCTTGGTGCAGGCCAAATTCCAGTAGAACGTGAGACCAGCTCTGCTTCTCAATCACTGCAGCATGCAATCGCTTTTTTGAAATCAGGTCATCTATTAGGTGTTTACCCAGAGGGAACTCTAACTCGGGATGAGAATTATTGGCCAATGAAGGCTAAGACTGGCATTGCTCGACTTGCTATTTTGACACAGGTACCAGTAATTCCATGTGCGCAGTGGGGTGCACAAAAGATTTTGCCGGCTTATAGTAAAAAGCCAAAATTATTCCCACGAACTAAGGTAACTGTTATAGCCGGAAAGCCGCTTGATTTTTCAAAATGGTACGGCAAGGCTGAAGATCCGGTTGCCCTTGAAGAGGCAACAGCATTTGTAATGAGTTCGATTACCAGATTGCTAGAAGATTTACGGGGCGAGAAAGCACCAACTGAAATATTTGATCCAAAGAAATCACAACTGCCACGAACTGGAAATTTTAGGCGGGAGCAAAAATGAAAAAAGTTGCGATCTTAGGTTCTGGTGCTTGGGGAACCACACTCGGACAAGTAATGGTTGACTCTGGGCAACAGGTATTAATTTGGGGTCGTAATAAGAAGGTCGTTCGGGAGATTAATCGTCGTCATTCAAACCGCCGATTTTTAAAGGGAATTGATCTACCTAAGGAATTAAAGGCAACTACTGATATCAAAGCTGTTTTAGAGTTTGCAGATGTAATCGTTTTAGCAATTCCATCTCAAACACTTAGAGAGAATTTAGAAAATTGGAAGGGATTTTTTCCAACCGAACTACCAATAATTAGTACTTTAAAAGGTATTGAGGTTCAAACTCAACTTAGAATGACAGAGGTTGCTCAAGAGGTACTTGGCGCAGATAAATCAAGATTTGGCTTAATTACTGGGCCAAATTTAGCAAGTGAAATTATTACCAGGCAGCCCGCTGGTGCAGTAGTGGCATCTGAAAATCCGCAGTTGATAGAGCTCATGGAAGAGTTATTTTCAACTAACTATTTCCGAATTTATCCATCCAATGATCTAACTGGCTGTGAATTCGCAGGTGCGGCGAAGAGCGTAATTGCACTAGCAGTCGGCATTGCAGTGGGCATGGGGTATGGTGAAAACACTCAAGGCTTAATGATCACTCGTGGGCTCTCTGAGGTTGCTCGTCTTGGTGAAGCATATGGAGCCAACCCTTTAACTTTCTTGGGTCTTGCCGGCATTGGTGACTTGGTAGCAAGTGCACAATCACCACTATCTCGTAACAGAAGTTTTGGCGAAGTACTTGGTAAATCCGGTTCAATTGCAAAAGCTAGAGCTCAGGTAGTAAAAACTGTTGAAGGTGTTTACTCAGCGGGTGCGATGTTAGAGCTAGCGCACCGGGTTGGCGTTGAAGCTCCAATTATTGAAGCGGTATCAGATGTTGTTGCAGGTACTTTGACACCAAAGGATGCCATGGCGAATTTAATGAAGGTAAGTATTAAGGCTGAAATTTATGAGTAAGTTAAGAGTTGGGATAATTTGTGGTGGAAAAAGCAGCGAGCATGAAATCTCATGTATCTCGGCAAACGGAATTCTTAATGCAATTGATCGAAGTAAATTTGAACCTGTCTTAATAGGAATAACAAAAAGTGGTAAATGGCTACTACTGCCAGATGACACAACTTTTATCACTCAAAACGGGGCACTGCCTACTGTGCCAGAGTCAGGCATCGAGGTAAGTGTTACCAGTCAGGGATTATTTTCTGGCGGTAAAAATTTAGCAATCGAAGTAGCATTTCCAATTCTTCATGGCACATATGGTGAAGATGGAACGATTCAAGGTTTATTTGAAATGGTGGGATTACGTTACGTTGGCTCTGGTGTATTAGCTAGCGCAGTAAGCATGGATAAGTCATATGCGAAACCAATATTTGCTGCCGCTGGCCTAAAAGTTGCGCCTGGCACTGTTGTAACATCAACTAATTTTGAGTTGCCAAGTACTCTTAAATATCCCCTATTTGTTAAGCCGGCACGAAGTGGTTCAAGCCGTGGCACAACAAAGGTGAAGCAAAGTTCAGATTTAAAAGTGGCGGTTGAAGCTGCCTTAGCATTTGACTCTAAAGTGATAATTGAACAGGCTGTAGATGGCAAAGAGATTGAGTGCGCAGTATTGCAATCAGAAGGCAAAACAATAGTTTCACCCGTTGGTGAGATTGTAATTTCAAGTAAGTATGAGTTTTACGATTTCCAAGCTAAATACCTTGATGATTCAATGCAATTAGTTTTTCCAGAGTTGCCAGCAGGTGTTGAGGAAAAGATTCAATCTAGCGCCCTAACTGCATTTAATGCTGCTGGTTGTGAGGGCTTAGCTAGAGTGGATTTCTTCTACTCAGCTTCTGGTGATGTAGTAATTAATGAAATAAATACCATGCCTGGTTTTACACCGCTTTCGGTATATCCAAAGTTAATTGAAAAAAGCGGAATTAATTATCAGCAATTAATTACAACTCTTATTCAATCTGCACAAGCTAGATCAGCAAGTATTACGCGATAAGTAATGGATGGCGTATTAGAAAAAAGTGCAGTTAAGCGAGTTAGCGATGCACTTAAAAGCAATGGAATCTCTGGTCAAATAAAAGTTTTAACGCAGAGCGCTCGAAGCGCTGCTGAAGCAGCAGATGCTCTTGGAATTGAAGTAGGCCAGATTGCGTCATCAATTATTTTTAAACTACCTAATGAATCTCCACTATTAGTAATTACCTCAGGCCGTCATCGAGTAGACACCGAGTTAGTTGCCAAGGAATTATCGGTAGGTAATCTAGATAGAGTTGATGCAGATTATGTGAAAGAGTTATCTGGATTTTCAATAGGCGGAGTTGCACCCATTGGTTGGATAAATCCGCCAGCAATCACACTTATCGATCTAGCATTAAATGATTACGATGTGGTTTGGGCTGCCGCTGGACATCCGCATGCAGTTTTTCCAACTACTTATGCAGAACTGCTTACCTGTACTAGCGCTAAGCCAATGATCGTTGGTGATTAGAAATGAACACTCTTGGAATGATTACGATTGTTGTGGATGATTACGACTCCGCAATTTCTCATTACGTTAACGAGCTTAGCTTTTCACTTATAGAAGACAATATTCTGTCACCTGAAAAGCGTTGGGTTGTGGTTGCTCCCAGCGAAAACGGGTCAAAAATCTTGTTAGCAAAAGCATCAACTGAAGATCAGCGAGCTGCGATTGGTAACTCAACTGGTGGCCGGGTTGGATTCTTCCTTTACACAACAGAATTTAAGCAAACATTTCAAAAATTCAAGTCCAATGGAATTGAATTCATGGAAGAACCACGTCAGGAAGCATACGGTCAGGTTGTTGTATTTCGAGACAAGTACGGAAATAAGTGGGATTTAATTGAGCAGACTACTAATACAAAAAGCAGTTAGGGTAGGGGAGTTATGAGGATTACCAAAGCAAATATATTTGAGTGGCTAGGTGTATTAACAGCAATTGTTTATTCACTTTTAGTTGCTGCAAATATTGGAGCAGAGTTCATCGGATTTACACTTTTGTTAGCCTCTTCTGGATTTATTGGAATTTGGGCGTATCTAGGTAAACATAAGGGAATTCTCTTCTTACAATTCTTTTATGCAACAGCAGGAATCATTGGGATGATTCGCTGGTTTTAATGAGACTTCTTGGTAGATCAGATTTTCCAGAAACACGTCAACTATTTGTTAAAGATCTAATCTCTGGCGTTACGGTTGCAATAGTTGCTCTGCCGCTAGCAATTGGATTTGGTATTACAGCCGGAATGAGTGCGGCAGCCGGAATCTCAACTGCAATTATTGCCGGGTTTATTGCTGGCCTGTTTGGAGGTTCTCGTTTTCAAGTAAGTGGACCAACCGGGGCAATGACTGTGGTTTTAATTCCGGTGATAGTTAAGTTTGGTATCGGTGCAATTCCTGCCTTGGGTGTTATGGCTGGTCTTATTGTGATCGCGATGTCTTTAATCAGATTGGGAAGCTTAATAAATAAGGTTCCAAACTGTGTCGTGGAAGGATTCACGGTTGGAATTGCAATCGTGATTTCACTTCAGCAGCTGCCATTTGCACTTGGTGTTTCCAAAGGCGAAGGGGAGCGAACTTTAATTGTTGCCATACATACTATTCAAAAAGCGTTAGCTACCGGACTAAATTGGCAAACTCTTCTTGTAGTTTTCATAACTTTAGCTATTAAATTTAATATCGTAAAAATTGTAGAATCATTTAAGATCAGAATGTACTTTCCAGCAAGTTTTTCTGCACTTTTCTTAACCACTTTAATTGTAAAAGCTGGTAATTTGAATGTTGCAACTATTGGCAATATTCCTAGGAATGTATCTACCTATACTTCACCGATTCTAAGCTCAGGTGAATATTTAAGTTTGATTACTCCAGCATTATCTATTGCGATATTAGCTGCAATTGAATCATTGCTTTCAGCGCGAGTTGCAGATGATATTTCAAATGTACCAAGTGACAAAAAATTTAAACCCAATCAAGAGTTATTTGGACAGGGACTAGCAACCACATTCGCTTCAGTTTTTGGTGGCATGCCAGCAACTGGTGCGATTGCCCGGACAAATGTGAATGTCCGGTCTGGTGCGACCACCCGTTTAGCAGCGATGATTCACTCGATAGTTTTGTTAGTAATAGTTATTTTTTTAGCCCCAATATTTTCTCAGATTCCAAGTGCCGCTATAGCTGGCGTTTTAATTGGAACGAGCTTTAGAATCTTTAATAAAGCATCGATGTTGGAGATATTCAAATCTTCAAAAAGTAATATTTTTATCTATATCGCTACCGCAGTAGTTACCGTAAGTGTGGATTTAATCTGGGGAATTGGTTTTGGAATTGCTCTTTATTTACTAATAAATTTAGTTAAAAAGAGCAATTCCTAATTATTAAAAAGAGGTAACTGGGCAGGTAAGTGTTCTAGTGATACCAGATACTGCTTGTACTTTTGCCAAAACAGTACGGCCTAGATCTTCCATGCTTGCAGATTCAGCTCTCATGATTACGTCATATGGACCAGTAACGCCATCGGCGATGGTTACGCCAGGGATGGCAGAGATAGCTTTAGCAACACTGGAAGCCTTGCCAACTTCAGTTTGAATCAGAATGTAAGCCTGAACAGACATTTCTAGCCTTTCAATTTATAGCTTCGCGTTCAGCAATGAACCAAAGCGATATTAAAGGGTAGCCTATAGCGAGTTAATTGGGGAGTGCCATTGATTGAATCTGAAGCAACGCTGATCGAGCGCCTACGCGAGCTTTTTCATACCCAGCTTCAATCCGGCGTTGAAGTTGGAATTGGGGATGATGCTGCCGTAATTTCTGCTTCCAAAAGCAAATTAGTTGCAACCGTAGATATGGCAATCGAAGACGTGCATTTTAGGCGCGCATGGTCAACACCTTTTCAGATTGGCGCAAAGTTAACTACAGCAAACCTGGCAGATATCTTCGCAATGGGTGCAAAACCAAAATACTTACTAGTAGCCGCTGCAATCACAGAGACTAATAACTTGGATGTTGTTACCGAATTAGCTAACGGAATTAGATCTGTTGCAGATAAATTTGAGGTTGAGGTCATCGGAGGAGATTTAAGCCAGGGTGAAAAAATGAGCCTTAGCATCACCGCTCTCGGTGAGTTAGATACGAATCCAATACTGCGCAGTGGCGCAAAAGTTGGTGATCTAGTTTATGTTTCAGCACTTCCTGGCTTGTCAGCTGCTGGTCTTGCAATTCTAGGTAGAGGTTTAGATCGACCTAGATATGTCGTAGAAGCACACTTAAATCCAAAACTTGCCGTTCCTAGCGCCTTAATTGCGGTGGCAACTTCCATGTGTGACATTAGCGATGGAGTAACAACTGATGGTTCAAATATCGCTAAGGCCTCTGAGGTAGATATAGAACTAAGCAAGCAATTGATTTCAAATGCTGCTGGTTTTAGTGATTTAAAAGAGTTAGCTGATGAATTAAATGAAGATGTATTTGATTGGATTCTTTCGGGCGGTGAGGACCACTTCTTCTTTGCAACGGTTGACCCTAAGAATGCGAAAAATGAATTAGGGGTTCAAATTGGAGTTGTAAAGGAAGGTAAAGGACAGGTAACCCTTGATGGTGCAATTATTCAAAAGGCTGGGTATCAGCACTTTTAATTAACGAACTGCTTTACCTGCTTTAAGGCATGAAGCACAAACATTCTTGCGCTTAGTCTGACCATTAATGATTGTGCGAATTCTTTGAATATTTGGATTCCAACGACGGCGAGTAGCACGCTTTGAGTGGGAGACATTGTTACCAAAGCTTGGCGCTTTGCCACATAGATCGCATACTGAAGACACGGTATAACTCCCTTTATTTCGTTGGTTTACTTATTTAGAGGCGAAAGATTACCTCGCAAAGGTATTAAATGGCTAATCCGGTGGGTAATTACGCGCAGTTGGCTAGTTGGTCTTGGATACTTCCACCATGGCCTCCCTCTCTACCCGATTAACAAATATCGTCGGTGACCGCACCGCACAGGTACTGGAGAAGTCATTTGGAATTACAACGGTTAATGAACTACTTCGCCACTATCCGCGCAGATATGTGGTCAGAGGTGAATTAACTGATATCTCTACCTTAATAGCCGATGATGAAGTAACAATTCTGGCTGAGATTCAAGCGGTTAATTTAAGGCGAGCAAATGGCAAAAATATTCTTGAGGTAGTAGTCACTGATGGAAGTGCAAAATTATCATTAACTTTTTTTAACCAAGCCTGGCGCGAGAAAGATTTAAAAGTTGGTCGGGTGGGACTTTTTGCCGGCAAAGTGGGAGTTTTTAAAGGTAGGCGCCAGTTATCTCATCCAGATTATCAACTAATTCCGGATGGAAATGATGTTGATGCCGCCGTCGCCGAGTTTGCTGGAAAGTTTTTACCGGTATATCCAGCAACCTCAAAGTTACCTTCTTGGAAAGTAATGCAGTGTGTAAATCTGGCGCTTGAGTCAATTGATGATTTGCCAGATTATCTGCCAATTGAAATAGCGCAAGAGTTTAAATATCCAAGTTTAAAAAAAGCATTTCTTGATATTCATCAACCGCCAGATTTAGATTCAGCCGAAAATGCTAGACAACGGCTTACCTTTGATGAGGCGTTATTGTTGCAGTTACTGCTTGGGCAACGGCGGAATGAAATTCTTAAATTAAGTACTAAATCTAGAACTCCAAATACACCTGTTTTAGTCGCTGCATTTGAAGCTAAATTGCCATTTAAGTACACGGCTGGCCAAATCGAGATAAATGCAGAAATTGAAAAAGATTTATCAAATAAATATCCAATGCACCGCCTGTTACAAGGTGAAGTTGGTTCTGGAAAAACTGTAGTAGCCCTTCGAGCGATGCTATCTGTAGTTGACTCATCTGGTCAGGCAGCATTGCTTGCACCTACTGAGGTTTTAGCTCTGCAGCATTATCGAACAATTACCAAACTACTAGGTGAATTAGCCCAAGCAGGTACTTTGCAAGCGGGCGCAATCGGTACCCAAGTCGAGTTATTAACTGGCTCACTATCTACTGCTGCTAAAAAAGAAATTCACGCAAAGCTTGCAAGTGGACAAACTGGAATTGTGATTGGTACTCATGCCTTAATCTCAGACGGCGTTGCCTTTAATGATCTTGGATTAGTTATCGTTGATGAGCAACATCGATTTGGTGTTGAACAAAGAGATGCGCTGCGGATGAAGGCTAAACAACCACCACATCTCCTTGTAATGACGGCAACACCAATTCCTCGAACTGTTGCAATGACGGTATTTGGTGATTTAGATATATCAACTTTGCGAGAGTTACCAGGTGGGCGAGTAGCAATTACAACTCATTTAATTCCAGTACTTGAAAAACCTCACTTTTTAAATAGAGCATGGGAGCGAGTTAAGGAAGAGGCTGAAAAAGGACATCAGATTTATATTGTCGCTCCGCGAATTGTTAATCCAAGTAAGAAATTAACTGAGCGAGAGATCGCTGCAGCTCAATTACTGGGCGAAGAATTGCTAGATAATGAAGAGATGACTGCGGTTGAGGAGTTGGCACCACAGCTTGCAACTGGAGCACTCAAAGGTTTAAAAATTGCGGTTCTGCATGGCCGGCTTTCCAGTGAGGTTAAAGAACAGACTATGAGCGCGTTTGCGCGCGGTGAGATCCAAGTATTAGTTGCAACAACTGTTATTGAAGTTGGCGTAGATGTTCCTAATGCATCAATGATGGTAATTATGGACGCTGACCGATTTGGTGTTTCTCAACTTCACCAGCTTCGTGGCCGAGTTGGCCGGGGAAGTGTGCCAGGACTTTGCTTATTAGTAAGTAATGCCCAAGAGGATTCACAAAGTATGAATCGCCTTCAATCTGTGGCCGCCACACTAGATGGATTTGAGTTAGCCAGAATTGATTTAGAGCAACGGAAAGAAGGAGATGTACTAGGCAGATCTCAATCAGGTGGTAAGTCGCATCTAAGATTACTTAGAGTTTTGCGGGATGAAGATTTAATCCAAAGAGCTAGAGAGGTAGCACTTAAAATTTTAGGTATCAACTCAGATATGGACCACTTGCCTGAATTAAAAAATGAGGTTGCAAAATTACAAGATGATGAAGCAGCAAGATTTATGGATAAATCATGAGCATGCGAATAATTGCTGGTATTGGAAAGGGAAGGAAGTTATTTTCTCCGCCCTCAATTACTAGACCAACCTCTGATCGCGCCCGCGAAGGTTTATTTTCTTCTCTAACATCAACATTTACATCGTTAGAAGGACTTCACTTCCTAGATTTATTTGCTGGCTCTGGTGCGGTCGGGGTGGAGGCACTATCCCGTGGTGCTGCTCTGGTAGAAGCGGTTGAGAGCAATCAAGTTAGCGCCGATATTTGTAAACAAAATTTTGAATTACTTAGTAGTCAAAGTGGAGTTGGAAAATTTACGGTTCATTGTAAAACTACCTTTGAATTTCTTAACCATACCGCCAGTGAACCATACGAAATAATCTACGTAGATCCACCGTATGAAGTAGCAAATTCAGAGATTGAAAAGATATTGAAAAAAATATTGACCTTAAATTTATTGAATAAACATGGTGTAGTAGCAATTGAACGAGATGCGAAAGCAAAACCATTCTCTTGGCCAGATGGATTTACTGAGGATAAAATTCGCTCATATGGTGCTGGGAGTATTCACTATGGCGCGCTAACTGAGCGCATGATTTGAGAAGAAATGGCTAACTCAGCAATTAGTTGCTAGCGTTTTATCCATGAGACGTGTTGTTTGTCCAGGATCTTTTGACCCAATCACTAATGGGCATCTAGATATTATCGCTAGAGCTTGCACTTTATTTGATGAGGTCATAATTGCTGTTTTAGTTAATCAAACAAAGAGCTCACTATTTACAGTCGAAGAACGAATTGAAATGATCAGTGAGGTAACGAGTCGATACAAGAATGTAACAGTTGATTCTTGGTCTGGATTGCTTGTTGATTACTGCCGGGCAAATAAGATCCCAACAATTGTTAAGGGATTGCGTGCGGTGAGTGATTTTGACTATGAACTACAGATGAGCCAAGTAAATCTTCAATTACAAGGAGTTGAGACACTGTTTATGTCTACCGCACCATCCCATTCATTTTTGTCATCCTCTCTAGTTAAAGAGATCGCCAGTTATGGTGGGGATGTATCGGCATATATGCCCGCTGCCATTGTTGATAAGTTAAAATCTAGACTTAATCGGAAGGAATAAAAATGGATGTAGTTGAGAATTTAGAGGCAGCAATTGCCGCCGTTGAGGAAGCCCGGTCTGTGCCGCTCTCAGCATCCTGCGTCGTAAATAGAAGTGAAATGTTGCAGTTACTAGATCGAGTTAAAGTGTCTTTTCCAAATGATTTAGCAAAAGCGATTTCAATCCAACGTGATAAAGAAGATATTTTAGAGGAAGCGCATGAGCAAGCAGATGCAATTATTGCCCAAGCTCGTGATGAAGTTGCAAGACTTGTTGAGCAAACCACAATTGTTTCCACTGCTCGTAAAGAGGCTAATCGTATTCTGGCTGAGGCTAACGCTGATAGTAAGAAAGATCGAGAAGAGATTGAGGCATATATTGACTCAAGACTTGCAACTTTAGAGGTTATTTTAAATAAGACTCTAGATGTTATTAGTAAAGGGCGTGACCAATTAGGCGGAGCTGATACCAAGGCCGCACTATCTAATCTAAACAAGTAATTCATGGCTCGTTCAATTTTTATCTTTAATACCCATGATCTGCCACACCGTGCTGGTGAGATGCGTGAGTATGAGCTTGATCTAAAGATAAGTGAAGCAGTAGGTGTAGATCTGCTTTCGGTAAAGCCTGGTGAGGTAATTGAACTCGATCTTAGAATTCAATCTGTCGATGAAGGCGTGCTCGCAACTGGACAGGTAGTAGCAACTGCAACTGGTGAGTGCACAAGGTGTCTTGAGCCAATTCAATGGCCAATTAATGAGAATTTCACCGAGCTTTATTACTACGAGATTGCTGCTAGCAAAGGCGGGGGCAAGAAAAAAGGCAAAGAGAGATCTCGCAAAGATGAAGAGATTGATTTAGATGAGGATGATTTAAGTTTTATGGTTGGCGATGAGATTGATTTAGAGCTAGCTATTAGAGATGCCGTTATCTTGAATTTGGATATCAATCCACTGTGTACTGAAGATTGTGCGGGCCTATGCCAGGGTTGTGGTGAGAAGTGGACCAACCTGCCAGCAGATCATGCTCACACCCCAGATGACCCTAGATGGTCTGCCTTGAAGGATTTTCCGCTTAAAAGCTAAGCCGTTTTTACAACTTCGAACTTTTCGTAGATAATTCTCACCTGCACAAAGTGCATTCATAAAGGAGTAAAAACCATGCCAGTACCAAAGCGAAAAATGTCGCGAGCACGCACTCGCTCTCGTCGCAGCATGTGGAAGACAACTCCAGCACACCTTGTGTACTCTGGCCTAACCGAGCAACTCGGAATTTCGGTTAAGGATGGGTTGCTTGAACTTGCACTAACTCACCGCTCTTTTTCTTATGAGGCTGGTGGAATTCCAACAAATGAGCGCTTAGAGTTTTTAGGCGATTCCGTTCTCGGTTTAATTGTTACCGATGAACTTTATAAAAGATTTCCAGATTTAGATGAAAGTAGATTGAGCCCACTTCGTTCCGGAGTTGTAAACATGAGAGCGCTCGCACAGATTGCGCGAGATCTTAAATTAGGTGAGTATCTTCGAATTGGAAAAGGAGAAGAGAGCACCAACGGTAGAGATAAGAATTCAATATTGGCAGATTCATTAGAAGCATTAGTCGGTGCAATTTATCTAGAACATGGTTATATAAAAAGTGCAGAAATTATTTTAAAGTGGATTGAGCCGGCGCTAGCTACCGCAACATCACAGGGAGCAGGTCTTGATGGGAAAACTGCATTGCAAGAACTTGCAGCAACGTTAAACCTTTCTGCCCCAGAATATGAGATTACAGAATCTGGTCCAGATCATGACAAGAGCTTTATCGCTGCAGCAATTTTGGGCGGTGAAAAGTTTCCACTTGGGCATGGCAAGAGCAAGCGAGAGGCTGAGCAAGCTGCGGCAAAGATTGCTCATGAACTATTAAGCATTCGAAACACCAAAAAGTAGAGTAGTACTTTCGAAAGAAATGCCAGAGCTACCAGAGGTTGAAACAGTCCGGGCAGGACTTGAAAGTTATGTAATTGGAAGAAAGATAACTGAGGCAAGAAGTTTTCATCCTCGAGCTGTTAAGCCGAGTTCAATTGCACCACTTTCAGCAATTGTTGGGGCAAAAATTAAGTCAGTAAACCGCAGGGGTAAATTTATTTGGCTTGGGCTTGACCGAGATTTCACCTTAGCCGCCCACCTGGGTATGAGTGGTCAATTACTTGTACAACCTAGCGATCACCCAGCACAAACACACTTAAGGGCAAAGATAGTTATTAGTAGCCGGAAAATGAGTAGTCGCACAATAGATGAAATTAGATTTATTGATCAGCGAACATTTGGTTGGCTCTCAGTTGAGGAACTTAACAATGGTGTGCCAACCTCTGCTAGCCATATTGCATATGATCCGTTTGAGCCTGAATTTGATTTAAAGCAGGTAGTTGCAAAAATTAGGACGAAAAAGAGTTCAATTAAATCAGCCATCCTAAATCAAGAGGTGTTGAGTGGCATTGGAAATATCTATGCAGATGAGTCACTTTGGCGAGCAAAGATTCACCCAGAGATTATTTGTGAAGATTTATCTGAAAATGAGATAAAGAAAGTTATCTCCTCAGCAGCTTCTGTGATGAAATCTGCAATTAAAGCTGGTGGCACATCCTTCGATGAGCAATATAAAAATGTAAATGGTGAAAGTGGATACTTTTCCAGGTCATTGAGCGTTTATGGGCGTCAGGGTGAACCATGTTCAAGATGCCGCGCACCGATTGCCCGAATCGCCTTTGCTAATCGCTCCTCCCACTTTTGCCCGCGTTGCCAACGTTAGGTAGCACCGATTTCTACCCATTTTTAGATAGGTTTGCGCCATGTGGAGTAATTGGGCGAAGCTATGTATTTAAAGAGTATGAACCTAAAGGGGTTCAAATCCTTTGCCTCATCAACAACCCTAAATTTTGAACCGGGCATTACCTGCGTTGTCGGCCCAAATGGTTCTGGCAAATCAAATGTAGTTGACGCACTCTCTTGGGTTATGGGAGAACAAGGTGCCAAATCACTACGTGGTGGAAAAATGGAAGATGTTATTTTCGCTGGTACTTCCGGTCGCGCACCACTAGGACGTGCTGAAGTTTCAGTAACAATTGATAATGCTGATGGCGTATTGCCAATTGATTTTTCTGAAGTAACTATTACTCGTGTTTTGTTTAGAAATGGTTCATCTGAGTATTTATTAAATGGTGAAACCACCAGGCTGTTAGATATCCAAGAATTACTAAGTGATAGTGGAATTGGCCGCGAGATGCATGTAATTGTTGGCCAAGGACAATTAGATGCAATTTTGTTAGCAAATCCTGAAGAGCGAAGAGCTTTCATTGAAGAAGCTGCAGGTGTGCTTAAGCACCGTAAGCGTAAAGAGAAAGCATTGCGCAAACTCGATTCGATGCAAACAAACCTTGCTCGTATTCAAGATTTAACAGTTGAGCTACGCCGTCAACTTCGACCACTCGGTAAGCAGGCTGAAGTTGCACGTAAAGCCTCGGTAATTCAATCTGATGTTAGAGATTCCAGATTGCGCTTACTTGCCGAGGATCTTGTACGGATGCGCTCTGAGATGGATGTTGAAGTTGCAGATGAAACAGTTTTGCGTGAGAGAAAAGAACTTGTTGAGCGTGAGTTAAATAGCGCACGCACACGTGAGATTGAGTTAGATGCAATTGCTGCAAGTGAAAACCCACAGTTAATCACTGCCCAAGAGAATTTCTATCGATTAACGTCTCAGCGCGAGCAAATTCGTGGTGTACAAAATCTATCTTCAGAACGGGCGAGATTTTTGGCGGAAGAAGCCGAAGAAGCAAAAGCAACTGGCCGTGATCCAAAAGCGTTAGAGGATGAAGCGAAAGTACTTCGCACCGAAGAATCAACGCTTGCAAGCCAAGTAAGAATTTCTCAAGAGCAGCTAACTGTTGATTCAAACTCACTCAAAGCAATTGAAGATCAGTTAGCACTCGAAGAAAATCGCGTTTCCGCATCACTGCGGGCAATTGCAGATCAGCGTGAAGGAACAGCACGTCAAGAAGGTCACATCAATGGATTGCGATCTCGCATTGATGCAACTATGGGAGAGATAAATCGTTTAACAGAGGCAAAAAATTCTGCTGAAGGACGACTAAAAACTTATCGGGAGAGTTTTGCGATAATTGAAACTCAAATTTCCTCTCTGGCGGCATCTGAACCGGGCTTAGACGGATTATTTAATAAATTAAAAATAGATTTAAAAGCTGCAGAAGGTGAAAATAAAGTACTCACTGAAAAGCTTCAATCAACTGAAAAACTTCGAGCTGGCTCATTAGGAAGATTGACTGCATTTAAAGAGATAACCGATCTAGTCCAAGCATCTGCAAATTCAGATTTAATTGAGAAGATCTCAATTTTGACCTCAAATTGTGAGGCAGAGGTTGCCAAGGTATCGGCAGATTGTGACCGAATTAGGTTTGAATTAAGCACCTCGCAAGATAGCTTTAATAATGTTAATAGAGAGTATGAATTAGCACTTGCCAAGCTAAATGATTCTGATGCAGCAATGACTGGGTATGCCGAACAATTAGCAGTTGCGGGTCAGAATGTTAAGAACTCAAGTGATGAGGCAGATAGATTAATTACAGCTTTAAATGCTGCAAATGAACAGCGTACTTTTGATGAAAGGGATCTTGCAGCAGCGATTGCGCAATTTGAATCTCATCAGACTCCAGTCGAGCCAGATTTAACTCACTTAGAAGATCTTCGATCACAAGTATCTTCCGCTAGGTCAAAAGAAGTTGAAGCAAGATTAAATCTTAGAACAATTGAGGAGCGCAAAGATGCCGTTGAACAGCGTGCTATCGCCTTAGAGAATCAAGCAAGATCTGAGCGAGAGGCTGCATCTAAATCAATTTCTCGTCGAGAAAATCGTGCTCAAGCTGCTATTACTGCGCAAGAGATTGCAGACACTGCTTATGAAGCACTTATTCAAATCGAACTTTCAATTTCTCGTGCCGGATCTGAACGTGAGCGGTTGGAAATTTCAAGATCACAACGTGAGGGCGAAATATTAAGTTTGCGCACAAGCAGCAGAGAGTTAGCGATTGAATTAGAGCGGCTTACTTCAAGTGTTCATAAGGATGAAATTGCAAGAGCTGAACAGCGACTTCGCATTGAACAACTTGAAACAAAGGCGGTTGAAGAGCTTGGAATCGATGTACAAACACTGATCGCTGAATATGGACCAGAGAATGATGTTCCAACATTTTATGAGAATGAACAGGGCGAATTTGTTCCGGGTGATCTAATTCCATATCGAAGAGATCAACAGGAGAAGCGACTTGCTCAAGCCGAACGTTCCCTAGCATTACTTGGCAAGATCAATCCGCTAGCACTTGAAGAGTACTCATCACTTGAAGAACGTTTGCGCTATCTTGCTGAACAATTAGAGGATTTAAAGAAGACCAAGAAAGATTTACTAGATATTATTAAAGAGGTCGATGACCGTGTGCAGCAGATCTTTACTCAAGCATATGAGGATACGGCTAGAGAGTTCGAAATTGTTTTTGCCAGATTATTCCCTGGAGGTGACGGCAAGTTAATACTTACAAATCCTTCAGACATGTTGACCTCTGGTGTTGATGTTGAGGCAAGACCACCTGGAAAGAGAGTTAAGAGATTGTCATTGTTATCTGGTGGCGAGAGATCTTTGGTTGCTGTTGCATTATTGATTGCAATTTTTAAAGCTCGGCCATCACCATTTTATGTAATGGATGAGGTTGAAGCAGCACTTGACGACACAAACCTAGGACGCCTACTTGGAGTGTTTGAAGAATTAAGGGAGAAATCGCAATTAATTATTATTTCTCACCAAAAGCGAACGATGGAGATCGCAGATGCACTCTACGGTGTGACTATGCGAGGTGATGGCGTCAGCGAGGTTATCTCTCAGCGTATCCGTGAAGTTGACGCAGTTTCTTAAAAAGTAATGAGCTTATTTAAACGTTTAGTTACAGCTCTTCGTTCTGGATCAGTATCAGCTGATGAATGGAATCAAATTCGAGCGAATCTAATCACTTCAGATCTAGGAGTGAAGTTAGTTGATGAGGTAATTGAAAAGGCTAAATCTGCCAAACCTGATGATGCAAAGGCTGCTATTACCCAGATAGCAAGTAGTTGGTTAAGTAGTAAAAGTCGCAATATCTCAAAAAAATCTGATCGAGTTAATACAGTTTTAGTCGTTGGTATAAATGGAACTGGAAAGACAACCTCTGTTGCAAAGTTAGCTAATAACTTAAAAGATGATGGGGAAACAGTTTTACTAGCTGCTGCAGATACCTTTAGAGCTGCTGCAACAGATCAATTACAGACTTGGGCTACTCGGATAGGTATTCAGGTGGTAACTGGTGAGATAAATAGTGATCCAGCCTCTGTCGCATTCTCAGCTATCAGTAAAGCTACTGAATCTAATATTAATTATTTGCTTGTTGATACGGCGGGAAGGTTACATACTAAGAAAAATTTAATGGATGAATTAGGCAAAGTTATTAGAGTAATTGAGAAACATTCACCAGTTGATGAGATCCTTTTAATTATTGATGCTACTACCGGTCAGAATGGTATTAACCAGGCTTTAACATTTATCGAAGCAGTAAACATAACTGGTTTAATAGTTACTAAGTTAGATGGTTCTGCAAAGGGTGGGATCGCTCTGGCAATTGAGAAGTTAACTTCTGTACCTATCAAATTTATTGGCACCGGGGAGGCCCTCTCAGATTTAGCCCCGTTCGACCCAGCCCCATATATTGCTAGCCTTTTTGAATAAGTAACATACATTTAACATTTAAGACCAAACCGTCACTCATCTGAAACCTAATTAAGCACCTGATTTAACCCAGCCTGGCCATAGTTACACCATCTCAAAGGCGAGGTTTCTTTCAATTCAATTATTAGTACTTTAATAATTTAGCAATGGAGATTAAATGGCCGATATAGTGCTTAATACCGGGGACACTGCTTGGGTTTTAGCAAGTACCGCGTTAGTTCTTTTAATGACACCAGGTCTTGCTCTCTTCTATGGCGGCATGGTCAGAGCAAAGAGTGTTCTAAATATGATGTTAATGTCGATGGTGACAATTGGGATTGTAAGTGTGCTTTGGGTTATTTATGGTTTCAAATTAGCTTTTGGCTATGAAGCAAACTCAAAATGGTATGGCGAGATATCACTATCAGGTTTAGGTAGTGCAGTGAATGAACTAACAAATAATGGTGGGGTATATCCAATCCCATTGCTTGCATTTGCAGCCTTCCAATTAATGTTTGCAATAATTACTCCAGCCCTTATTTCAGGTGCTATTGCTGATCGAACTAAGTTCACTGCATGGGCAATTTTTGTAACCATCTGGGTAACCATTGTTTATTTCCCAGTCGCACACTGGGTATTTGCCTTTGGAAATAAAGTTGGCGATACCGTAACTGGTGCTGGATTTTTAGCAGCAAGAGGTGTGGAAGATTTTGCTGGCGGAACTGCTGTCCATATCAACGCAGGTGCTGCGGGATTGGCATTAGCAATCGTTTTGGGTAAAAGAGTTGGTTGGCGTAGAGAGTCGATGCGACCACATTCAATGCCACTAGTTTTAATTGGTGCAGGCCTACTATGGTTTGGTTGGTTTGGTTTTAATGCCGGATCAGCTCTTGGTGCAAATGGAGTAGCAGCACTTGCATTGCTGAATACCCAAGTTGCTACTGCAGCAGCAGCACTCGGCTGGTTATTAGTTGAAAAAATTCGTGACGGACATCCAACATCGCTGGGTGTTGCTTCTGGTGCTGTAGCGGGGTTAGTTGCAATTACACCAGCATGTGCATTTGTTGCGCCGTGGGCAGCGGTAGTAATTGGATTGTTTGCTGGCATATTCTGCGCATTAGCTGTTGGACTTAAGTACCTATTTAACATTGATGATTCTTTAGATGTTGTAGGAGTTCACTTAGTAGGCGGCATATGGGGCTGCCTATCAATCGGATTCTTTGGCAGCAAAGCTATAAATAATCTCGGTCTTGATGGCATCTTTTATGGAGGAGGAACTACCTTGCTTGGTAAACAGGCGTTTGGTGCTTTCTTCGTGCTTGCTTACTCATTCATTGTCACATTGATAATCGGATTTATCATTGATAAGACAATTGGCTTTAGAGTTAAGCCAGAGGCAGAGGTTGCAGGCATTGATTACGATCAACATGCTGAGACTGGTTACGAATTAACATCTAGCTCAAGAGGAGGGTTTTAATTTATGAAACTAATCACTGCAATTATTAAGCCACAAAAACTTGATGAAGTTAAAGAGGCGTTAGTTGGTGCCGGTATTACTGGCATGACCGTCTCTGAAGCAAAGGGATTCGGCCGACAGTTAGGTTTAACTGAGGTTTATCGTGGCGCACAATACAAAGTTGATCTAATTCCAAAGGTCAGACTTGAGGTTCTAGTAAGTTCTAAAATTGCTGATCAAGCAATTAAGGTAATTACTGAAGCGGCTCGAACTGGAAATATCGGTGATGGCAAAGTATGGGCCACGTCAGTGGATTCAGTTACTCGCGTCCGCACTGGAGAGAGTGGCGAAGAAGCAATCTAAATAAAATGTAAGATGCCACCATGTTTGAAGCGTTAGGCCAGAGACTTGGTTCCATATTCTCTGGCCTGCGCGGTAAAGTTTCAGATTCAGATCTAATTGAATTCACCGCCCAGATCAAAACTGCGTTACTTGAGTCAGATGTTGCACTTGAGGTTGCCGAAGGGTTTTCAAATAAAGTACTAGAAAATTGCAAATCAAAATCTGATGAAATAAATAAGAGTACAAATCCAGCATCTAGAATATTTGAAATTGTTAACACTGAGCTAACTCAAGTTTTAGGTGGCTCAGCACGTCGACTCCAGTTTGCTAAAACACCCCCGACAGTTATTTTACTTACCGGCCTACAAGGTGCCGGTAAAACCTCTTTAGCCGGCAAACTTGCTTACTATTTAAAGTCACAAGGAAATACACCACTACTTGTCGCTTCGGATCTGCAAAGACCTAATGCGGTAACTCAACTTCAAGTTGTAGGCGATTCAATAAAGGTTCCAGTATTTGCACCAGAGCCTGGCAATGGCATCGGAGATCCAATTGATGTTGCTAAAGCCGGAGTTAAGTTTGCCAAGGACAAACTACATAACTTTGTAATTGTTGATACCGCTGGCCGCACCGGTGTTGATCAAGCACTTATGCAGCAGGTAATAGATATAAGAGATTCAATAAAGCCTGATGAAACATTCTTTGTTGTCGATGCAATGATCGGCCAGGATGCAGTTAGGACAGCAAAAGCATTTTTAGATGGCGTTGGTTTTGATGCTGTGATATTAACAAAATTAGATGGTGATGCAAGAGGTGGAGCAGCATTATCAATTGTGGAATTAACTGGTAAACCAATTATTTTTGCAGCCACCGGTGAAAAAGTTACTGATTTTGATCTTTTCTATCCAGACCGCATGGCTTCGCGAATTCTTGGGATGGGAGATGTGGCATCTCTATCAGAACAGGCAAAGCGGGCAATGCCAGAAGAAACCTCTAAGAAATTAGAGGATAAATTTTTAAAAGGTGAAGATTTTACATTTGAAGATTTTCTATCTCAGCTTGAGGCGATGAAAAATATGGGCAGTATGAGCAAGCTAATGGGCTTATTGCCCGGAGCTGCTGGAATGAAGAAGCAGATTGAAAACTTTGATGAATCAGAGTTGGTAAGAACTCGGGCGATTATTGAATCTATGACCCCAACTGAAAGAAATAATCCGAAAGTTCTAAATGGCTCAAGGCGAGCTCGGATTGCAAGAGGCAGTGGCAGAGCAATATCTGAGATTAATTCACTAGTAGAACGATTTTCACAAGCTCAAAAGGTAATGAAGCAAATGCGAGGCGGAGCAAATATTCCGGGCATGGGTGCGTTAGCAGGGATGAGTAATTTGCCTAAGCCACAACAAATAAATTTACCCAAGAAAAAGTCACGGTCAGGTAACCCCGCAAAGCGGGCAATTGAGGAGGGAATCTAGGCCAATTTGGGTTTGAAGCCCACTGCTGGCAAGATTAGGGACCTGCGAATGGGACCCTCTAACCCATAGCAATATTTATCCGCAAGGTTAGCTCTGGATGTAAACGCCCCCGCTGTTTACGAAAGATTAAGCCGATTATTTTTCTATAGGGAGTTTTGTGTCAGTAAAGATTAAGTTAATGCGTCTAGGCAAGATCCGCACACCACATTATCGAATTGTGATTGCAGATTCTCGTTCTGCTCGTAACTCAAAGGCGATTGAAGAGATTGGTCGTTACTCACCAGCGTCTGAGCCATCATTAATAGAGGTTAATTCAGATCGCGTGCAGTACTGGCTTGGCGTTGGTGCGCAACCAACTGAAGCAGTTACCGCACTTCTTAAAATCACCGGCGATTACCAAAAAGCAAATGGTCTGCCAGGCAGTGAGGGAACATTAAAGCCACAACCAATTCGTGTTGATAAGCGAGTTGCATATGAGGCAGCAGTTAAAGAGGCAATGAATGAGCCAGCAGATGGCGCAACAACTTTAAAGAAGAAAGCTGCTGAGCGTTTAGCTGCAAAGGCCGCTCCTGTTGTCGAAGAGACTCCAGTTGCTGAAGCTGCACCAGTTGCCGAAGAGACTCCAGTTGCTGAAGCTGCACCAGTTGCTGAAGCTGCACCAGTTGCTGAAGCTGCACCAGTTGCCGAAGAGGTAGCGGTAGAGGCTGCAGTAGAAGAAACCCCACAAGCTTAAGTAGTTAATACTCATGCTTAAGAAGGGTTCTTTCCTTCGAGAATTACCAGTAATTATTGTTGCTGCACTTGTTGTTTCAATAATAGTTAAGACCTTTTTGGTTCATTTTTTCTATATTCCCTCTGGGTCAATGGAAAACACATTGCAGGTAGGAGATCGAATTGCCGTAAATAAATTGGGAGCTTTATTTACTGATATCAAAAGAGGTGAAGTAGTAGTTTTTGGTGATCCAGATAATTGGTTAGGAAATTCTGCGCAATCAGAGGATTCTGGAATTGGCACAGTGGTTAAGAGCGGACTGATCACAGTCGGAGTATTGCCAGATCCAGCTAAGCAGTATCTGATTAAGCGAGTTATTGGAGTTGGCGGGGATAATGTTGCTTGTTGTGACAAGGCCGGAAAACTACAAGTTAATGGAGTTTCAATAACTGAGCCGTACATATTTGCTGGCGATAAACCAAGTGATATGCAATTCAACGTTGAGATCCCTAATGGATTTATTTGGGTGATGGGGGATCATCGAGGGGCAAGTGCTGATTCAAGATTTCATCCAGACAGTGCTAATAATGGGATGGTTCCGCTTAGTAAAGTTGTTGGCAGAGCGATGTTTGTCGTCTGGCCACTGGCAGATGCTGGTTTAATTCCTAAAGGTGATGATTTAAAGAAGATTCCAGTAAAAAAACTGCCTTAGTTTAATGATTGAACAGACTCTGCTTAAAGCAGGAATTAAAAATATCGCAGGCGTTGATGAAGCAGGTCGTGGTCCATGTGCTGGGCCTTTGGTAATTGCTTCAGTTATATTAAAAGACCCACTTTCAAAGTCGCTAATTGATGTTAAGGATTCTAAAGAATTAACTGAATCAAAGCGAGAAGAGTTATTTGATGTAGTCATAAATAATGCACTTTCCTACTCAATAATTGAAGTATCGGTAGAAGAGATTGATTCACTCGGCTTACATAAATGTAATATTGAAGGAATGCGCCGGGCTATAAATGCTCTAGAAGTTACTCCAGATTATGTTTTAACTGATGGATATCCAATACCTGGTTTAACTACACCAAATTTGGCAGTCAGGAAAGGTGATCAAGTTGCAATTTCGATTAGCGCTGCCTCAATCTTGGCTAAGGTTTATCGAGACCGAATCATGATTGAGCTAGGTAAAAAGTTTCCGCAATATGGTCTAGCAAGTCACAAAGGGTATATAACTGCGTTACACACTGCTGCAATAAAGGAGTTTGGTGTGCTTCCGATTCACCGTAAATCCTTTGCTAATATTGCAGCTCTTCTTTAGATATTGGTAATTCACAATTTAGAATAATTTACATTTAATCATCTGGAATGGATAAATTCCACATGTGTTAACTGAGTCGGAAGCAAGATTGATCCTCTTCTCATCTATTGAACCAGCCGACAACTTCTGGAGCGGTGAGATATCTGATAGAGGTGCGCTTGTAGTACTTGAACGACTTATCAATGGTAATCACTACCTAAAGCGGCCAGAGTTTTTAGATCTTCGTAAAAGAGTTTCAATCTCAGATTTACCTAATCTTAAGAAAGAAATAATCGATTCGGGGTGTATCTGGTTAACACCAGAGGATGAAGATTGGCCATCTGGAGTCAATGATCTTTTATCTCCACCAATTGGATTAGTAATAAAAGGGTATCGACAAGCGTTAAAAGATCTGGATAAATCAATCTCCATAGTCGGAAGTAGAAAACCTACTAGCTATGGTATTCAGATTGCTAAGTCCTTAGCCATTCAGGCAGTGAAGCAGGATTTAGTCGTAGTAAGTGGTGGGGCGTATGGAATAGACACTGCATCCCATGTTGGATCACTGGCTGGGAATGGTAAAACCATTTGTGTATTAGCCGGGGGATTGAACCATTTATACCCGCTTGATAATAAAAGATTATTTAATCAAATCAGCAAATCTGGGCTCTTAATTTCTGAGGTGATGCCAAATGTTTCTTCTAAGCCTTATCGCTTTCTGATTAGGAACCGCCTTATCGCTGCATTATCAAAAGCAACTGTTGTAGTTGAGGCTGAGTTTATTAGTGGATCGATTAGAACAGCTCGGGATGCGGCAGAGATTTTTCGGCCAGTATTTGCAATACCTGGTGAAGTTACATCTGCTCTTAGCGAGGGCTGTCATCGCTTAATTGCCGAGCGAATTGCAGATATAGCAACCAGCCTAGATGAGATATTGGAGATCATTAAGCCGCTGCAATTGAGGTAATCAAAAAGGTGAGAGAATAACGCCAATGAGTGATTTCAAAGCAGGCTTTGTCGCGATTGTTGGTCGTCCTAATACTGGTAAATCTACCTTGGTTAATGCCTTAGTTGGCACAAAAATAGTCATTACCTCACATCACCCAAATACAACCAGAAATCCCATACGTGGAATTATTAATAAAGAGAAATTTCAAATGATTGTTGTTGATACACCTGGAATGCATAAGCCAAAGAATGCCTTAGGAAATAGATTAAATTCTATGGTGAGTGAGAATATTGATTCAACTGATGCGGTTGTGATTTGCATGCCGGCAAATGAGGAAATTGGGGCCGGAGATGAGTACATTGCAAAGCAAGTAAAGGGGCAAATGCCAATATTTTTAGTGGTTACTAAAGTTGATACAGTTTCAAAATCTGAACTTGCCGCTAAGTTAGTTAAGGTAAGTGAATTTACCGAGCGGATAAATCTTACTAGAGCTGAAATTGTGCCGATCTCAGCCAAAAATTTAGATCAAACAGATTTACTTCTAGATTTACTCTCAAAAAAATTACCAGACTCACCTGCGCTTTATCCAACTGACATCACTACTGATCAGGCTGAAGAGTTGATGTTTGCAGATTTGATTAGAGAAGCAGCAATTGAGGAGCTTTATGAGGAATTACCTCACTCAGTGATGGTTACTATTGATGAAATGTCAGAGCGAGAGGGTGGGAAGATATTTGATATTAATGCAACATTACATGTTGAGCGGGATAGTCAAAAAGGAATTATTATCGGACCTCAGGGCAGTAAGTTAAAAGCGATCGGCACCCTTGCCCGCAAATCAATTGAAAACCTGGTTGGCATACAAGTCTTTTTACAAATTCACGTTAAAGTTTCTAAAGAGTGGCAAAAAGATCCAAAGCTTCTAGCAAGACTTGGTTTTACCGACTCACTTTCCGACTAGCAAAATAAGAACCCACAAGCACTAGCGGAAGACCTAGTGCAATTCCAAGCGTTAATGGCTCTCCCAGTAAAATCACACCAAGTACAACTGCTACCGCAGTATTTAGATAGGTAACAAGGGAAGCTCTAGGAGGTCCAACCTCGGCAACTACTTTAAAGAATAAAATAAATGCAACTGCCGTACATAAAATTCCTAGTCCTAATACTGAACTGATTGTTTCAATTGATGGTATTTCCTTAGGCCAGCTAATAATGGCAAATGGCAGGTAAACAAAGGAAGTAATGATCATTGCCCAGGTATTCAAAGCCAACCCTGGAACCTCTGGAATCTTGCGATTAACCATATTTATCGCATAGGCGTATCCCATTGCGGCAAGAAGTACCATGCCAATTGAAATTATGTCTTGCCGTCCGCTTAGTGATTCAATTCCAACAACTGCTACTACGCCAATAAAGCCGATGATTAATCCAAAGAGCCTAGATTTATGCCAAACCGTATGGTCACCAAATATTGAAGCAAGTATTGCTGCCCAAATTGGCACAGTTGCAACTAACAAGCCAGTCAGACCAGAGGTTATTTTTTGTTCAGCATTTGTGATCAAATACCAAGGGCCAATAAGTTCCGTAACTGTGTAAAGAATTAGTAAAGGCCAGTATTGCCTAGCAATAAAAAACGTTTTACGTTTTAAAGCAATCGGTAGCAAAACTATGCCACCGATTAGAACTCTTAAAAACACTATTGATGAGGGTGACATCTCTTCTACTGCTACCTTTAGGAATAGGTATGGGATTCCCCAGAGAAAACCAAGCAACGCAAATTTACCCCAACCTGATTTAGTCAATTATTGTCCTCTTCCTAAAATTGCATTAATTTCAAAGGTGATATCTGAATAAAGTAAATATGCATCTTCAGTAACACCGCTTAAATTAAAGAAACCATGTATTTGGCCACCATACTCCTTATATATAGCTGGCACAGAGCTTGTCACTAATTTTTGGTAATACTGCCTTGCATCATCAGTTAATGGGTCAAACTGGGCTGCAATCACAATTGCCGGAGCAACCCCTTTAAGATCTGTTGCCCGAGCTGGAACCGCATACGGGTCGCTGTGATGCTCTGAATTCGTAAGATATTTATCCCAGAACCATCTCATTGATTTAGTGGTTAAGCCAAAGCCTTCAGCAAATTCTGTCGCAGATGGATATTGCATTTGCATCTCATTGCAAGGATAAATCAATAATTGAAATGCCAATGGAATCAACTTTGTATCTCTAGCTTTTAGTGCAACAGCGGAGGCTAAATTTCCACCTGCACTATCACCACCTACCCCAATCGATTCTGGATCTATGGAGAGCTCTTGCGCATGGCTTACCACCCACTCCAATGTTGCATAACAATCATTAAAAGGAGTTGGGTAGGGATGTTCTGGTGCTTTTTGATACTGGACGGCAATGATTACAAAATTTCCACCCTTTGCAATACTTCGAAGAGCTGGCTCATAGATATCCAAAAAATTTAAAACCCAGCCGCCACCATGAAAGAAAACTAGTGCTGGTAGATTCTTTTCATCAGTTGGACGGTATATTCGAATTGGCAGATCAGCTGTAGGACCTGGAATAAATTTATGCTCAACTGCAAACAGATCTATTAATGGTTGAGTCAAAGCAATATGGGTATGGGTATTTTTTCGAATCTCAGCTAACGGCGCTTGCCATACTGCAGGTAGCCCCAGTGCTGCCCGTTCAGCCAGGTGCTTGATGATCTCGGGTTTTAGTCCCATTGCGGCAGAGTAGACTTAGCCGTCGGTGTTGACCAATTCAAAAAGATTTAAGGCTGGAGTTTTCTAAATGCGTATTGGTGTTTTAACTGGTGGCGGAGATTGTCCTGGGTTAAACGCGGTTATTCGCGCCGTTGTTCGCAAGGGCGTCAAAGAGTACGGATATGAGTTCATTGGCTTTCGTGATGGTTGGCGAGGACCACTTGAAGGTTTAACAATGAAGCTTGATATTGCTGCAACTCGTGGAATTTTGCCAAAGGGTGGAACAATTCTTGGTTCATCTAGAACCAATCCATTTAAAATTGAAGGCGGCGTTGAGAAAATAAAAGAGAATTTAGCAAATATGGGTATAGATGCTTTAATCGCAATTGGCGGTGAAGATACTTTAGGTGTTGCCACAAAGTTGGATTCACTTGGCGTTAAGGTAATTGGAGTTCCAAAAACTATTGATAATGATTTAAATAATACTGATTACACATTTGGCTTTGATACGGCGGTAAATATTGCAGTTGAAGCAATTGATCGACTTCACACAACTGCAGAATCACACCACCGCGCTTTAATTGTTGAGGTTATGGGTCGTCATGCCGGTTGGATTGCGCTGCACTCAGGACTTGCTGGTGGTGCTTCATGTATATTAATTCCCGAGGTTAAGTTTTCAGTTGAACAAGTTTGCAAATGGGTTGAATCAAGATTTGAGCAAAGTTATTCGCCAATCATTGTTATTGCCGAAGGTGCAATCCCACAAGATGGCGATATGGTTACCAAAGATCAAACCCTTGATTCATTTGGCCATGTTAAATTATCTGGAATCGGTGAGTGGTTGGCTGGTCAGATTGAATCTAGGACTGGCAAAGAGGCCCGCACATCAGTGTTAGGTCATATTCAAAGAGGTGGCACACCAACTGCATTTGATCGAGTGCTGGCTACTCGTTTTGGTTTGCATGCCATCACCGCTGTCCATGATGGTGATTGGGGCAAGATGGTTGCCCTACACGGCACAAAGATCGAACGGGTTCCGTTGGCATCTGCGACTACCAAATTAAAGATAGTTGATACACAACTCTATAAAGAGGCGGAGATCTTCTTTGGGTAATGATGCGTGCTTAATTAGCCACATCAATCCCAATAGATTGCCTACCATTATCTAATGAGCGCTAACTCGATATTCAAAGCTGGGCTAGTTGCGGCCCAACAGCCGTCGTGGCCAGATCCTGCCGCAGTTAAATCTGCCGTATCTGAACTAGAGAGTTTTCCACCACTTGTATTCGCCGGTGAGTGTGACAATCTAAAAAAGCGCATCGCGGATGCTGCAGATGGACGTGCATTCTGGTTACAAGGCGGAGATTGTGCTGAGACATTTGCCGGGGCAACTGCTGATTCAATTAGAAATCGAATTAAAACCATATTGCAGATGGCAGCAGTTCTTCAATATTTCTCATCCTTGCCAGTTGTAAAGGTCGGGCGAATGGCTGGACAGTTTGCTAAGCCACGTAGCAATAATGATGAAACTCGAGATGGTGTAACACTTCCGGCATACCGCGGGGACGCTGTTAATGATATTGAGTTCACTAAAGAGGCAAGAACTCCGAATCCAAAGCGATTGGTTCAGGTGTACAACACCTCAGCTGCGACATTAAATCTTGTGCGGGCATTTACCCAAGGTGGATTTGCAGATCTGCGCCAAGTTCATAGTTGGAATAAGGGTTTTGCTGCTGATGCCAGATTTAGCGCTCGCTATGAAGAGATGGCAAATGAAATTGGTCGCGCAATTCAGTTCATGCAATCTGCTGGTGTTGATCCAGAATCTTTTAAATCGGTTGATTTTTACTCAAGCCATGAAGCGTTGATTTTAGAATATGAGAAGGCTTTAACAAGAATAGATTCGCGAACAAATAATCCCTATGATGTTTCAGCTCACTTTGTTTGGATTGGTGAGCGCACCAGACAATTAGATGGCGCTCATATGGATTTTGCTGAGAAAATTCACAATCCAATTGGCGTAAAGCTCGGACCAAAGACAACGGCTGAGGACGCACTTGCAATAATTAAGCGACTAAACCCAAGTAATGAACCAGGACGTTTAACTTTTATTACTCGAATGGGTGCAGGAATTATTCGTGAAAAACTACCTGCTTTGGTAGAGGCTGTAACTAAATCTGGCGCTAAAGTTTTATGGGTTTGCGATCCAATGCATGGCAATACCTATGAGGCACCAAGCGGTTATAAGACTCGTAAATTTGATGATGTTATGGATGAAGTTCGTGGATTTTTTGAGGTCCATAAAAAGCTTGGTACGCACCCAGGCGGAATTCATATTGAATTAACTGGTGATGATGTTACAGAGTGTGTTGGCGGCGGTGAGCAAATTAGCCATGAAGATCTTGCAACACGATATGAAAGTGCCTGTGACCCGAGACTTAACCATACTCAGTCGCTGGAACTAGCATTTTTAGTTGCTGAGATGTTACGAGATCATAAAAAATAAGTATTCCTTTTAGATCAAAATAGGATTAACCTCAGTAGGTGCTTTCAAAGACTTCTTTTAAAACCCCAATCGGACAGCTTTATTTAATCGCAGATCAGCAGATTTTATTAGCGGCTGGCTTTAGTGGCTTTGATGATTTAATACCAAGATTATCTCCGGCTGATTCTGTCAGGGAGATTGAACAAATTACTGAGATTCCAGTAATTAGTGAACTTATTTCTGACTATTTCAGAGGTGATACTTCCTCACTAAATTCAATCAAAGTTCGCCAACCTGGTGCTCCTTTTTATCAATCAGTGTGGAAAGAGATGCGCAAGATTCCAGTTGGTAAAACTTGGTCATACTCAGAGCTAGCAAAACGGGCTGGCTCGGCGGGAGCTGTTAGGGCAGTTGGCACCGCATGTTCTACTAACTTAATTGCGGCAATAGTTCCTTGCCATCGAATTGTTAAAAGTGGTGGATCTCTTGGAAATTATGCTTATGGTGTTGAGGTTAAAGAGTGGCTATTAAAGCACGAGGGCGCGCTGTAGTAATTGAGGTAGTACTTGATTTACGGCTTCAATATCACCATCTGTTAGATCTAAATGTGTAACGAGTCTTAAGTATTTCGGACCTAGCGCGCTAGCTAATACTCCTTTTTCCTTTAGCTGGGTAGACAAATCACTAGCAGTAATTTTTAATGAAGAGATATCTAATCCCACTATGTTTGTATCAACGGTGGATGGATCGATTAGCTTTGGTGCTACTGCATAAACTGCATCAGCTATTGATTTAGCACGTTTGTGATCATCTTTTAGAAGAGGCAGATTGTTATCTAATGCATAGTGTCCGGCTGCAGCTAAAATTCCAGCCTGACGCATGCCTGCTCCATACCGCTTACGCCATTGACGGGCTTTTAATACCCGCTCCTTTGTAGAAACCATTAATGAACCAACTGGAGCACCAAGTCCTTTAGAAAGACAAACGCTTATAGTGTCAAAGTAGTTTCCATACTCTTTAAAATCTACTCCACTTGCAATATGAGCATTCCAAATTCTGGCACCATCTAGGTGCAGAAATATTCCAAGTTTTTCACTCTCTTGTCGTAATTTCTTTATTTCCTCAAGAGGTTGGACAGTACCGCCACCAAAGTTATGGGTATTCTCAACTGCAATTGCTGTAGTTGAAACAAGATATGGTCCGGAGTCTGGTCTTGCAATATTTAATGGATCATTAGCAGATAGAAGTCCTCGATTTGCTAGCCAAGTACGAGTTGTTATTCCGCTAAAAACTGCACCAGCACCTAATTCCGCTCTAACAATATGTGAATTGGTCTCAGTAATTAATTCTTCACCAGGATTGACTAACATTCGAATTGATAACTGATTTGCTAATGAGCCGCTTGAGCAAAATAAGGCTGCTTCTTTACCAAATAATTGTGCGACTCTTTCTTCTAGTGAGTTTATAGTTGGGTCTTCACCATATACATCGTCACCAACAGGTGCTGATGCCATTGCGTCACGCATTCCAACAGAAGGCTTAGTCACAGTGTCAGACCTAAGGTCAATTAACTGATTAGTCATGGTGGAATGCTCTCACATCTTTTTTAGGGGCATCAGACCAAATTACAAGCCCCATTGCTGCCATTACCAGCATGCCGCCACTTATGATTTTTAAGGTTAGGGGGTCACTATTGAAATAAAGGCCGAAAATTACTGCGAATGGTGTTTCTGTGGCTAGCAATACACTAGCAGCGGTTGCACTCATTACTGATTGAGCTTTAGTTTGTACTAGAAACGCCAAGAAGGTCGCAAAAAATGCCGTAAATAAAACTGCTAACCATACAGACGAATCTGGTGGAAGTTGGAATCCATTTTTAAATGTAAATAGAGATGCCATCACGGCTAAAGTAGTTATTTGAATCAGAGTTAGAGCATAGGTATTTCCACCATCACTCCACTCGCCGAGAGCGACAAAATGAGCTCCATATAATATGGCTGAGATTAAAACTAATGTTTCACCTCGACCAATTGAAACTCCGTTGTAAGAGATCAAGAACAAACCAATAAATGCTAGTAGCACGGCTAGCCATTGGATTCTTATCACATGTTTGCGAAGGATAATTAAAGAAATCAAAGGTGTAAAAACTAGGTATAGACCAGTAATGAAACCAGTATTTGAAACAGTTGTATTTGTAAGTCCAAAAGTTTGGAATATATATCCGCTGCCGAGCAGAACCCCAGCAAAAATTCCTCTAAGAATAAATCTCTTACTCAGCCCGCGCAGAGCAGTAGGTCGATACATAAACATAAGTATTGATGCCAGGATGAATCTAGATGCTAAAAATGAGAATACATCTTGTTTTTCTAGGGAGTCTTTCATGACTACAAAAGATCCACCCCATATGGCTGCAGTAGCTAGCATTGCTAGATAAAGCATGTTCCTACTTTTCATTTCTTATCTCGCATCTTTTTAAGCAGTGCTACTTCACTTCCGTGTTCAGGTTCTGCTCCGGGTGTCTCTAAAATCAGCGGCGCATTAGCTATTGCCGGGTGGGAGAGTAGCTCTGCAAATGGCTTGGTGCCGATTTCGCCCTTACCAATATTTTGATGGCGGTCCTTTAAATTTCCACAAATGTCCATTGAATCATTTACGTGGATTAATTTAATTCTCTCAATCCCCACAATTTTTACCAACAAATCTAAAGTTTCAGTCATGCCACCTGGCTTTTTAATGTCATGGCCAGCTGCAAACACATGGCAGGTGTCTAGACAAACACCAACTTTTGGGTGCCAATCAAGTGCATCGAAGTATTTAGTTAGATCGTCAAGTTTTTTAACAAGTGATTGACCCTGTCCAGCGGTTGGCTCGAGCAACAACCAAGGGTCGTCATCTTTAAGATTATTCAGGATCGGCATTACACCTTCATGGATTTGCTTCCACGCTTGGTCAATATGCGACTCATCAACTGCTGAACCAGTGTGGACTACAACTCCATTTGCACCGATCTCCTGACCTCGCTTCAATGAATATGCAGTAGCAGCAAGTGAGTTTTCATAAGTTGAGACTGTTGGTGAGCCTAAATTAATTAAAAATGATGCGTGCACATATGGCTTAATGTCATGCTCATTAGTTTTTGCTTTAAATGCTTCATCCATTGCAGGGTTCGGTGCTGAGGTTGCCCAAGTTCGTGGACTAGATGCAAAGACTTGAATGGTTTCAGCTTTAATTGTTAATGCATATTCAATGGAACGGGTAGCCATACCGCCGGATGTAGGCACATGTGCACCAATTCGAATCGAGCTTTTAGCAGCGGCCATTTGGTGAGCCTACCTGAAGTTGGCTTACTTACTCTATCGAAGAGTAATAGTGACTACTGTGCCCTGCTTAACTTTACTGCCAATAGCCGGAGTGATGTTATTTACCTTTCCAGAACCCTTTGCACTAACTTTCAATCCAAGATTTTCCAGGTCGATACTTGCATCATTTTTATTCTTACCTAATACATTTGGAACAAAAACAAACTCAGGTCCTTTTGATATGACTAACGCGATTTTACTTCCCTTACCAATTAGGTCAGATTTTTCTGGAGTTTGAGTTATAACCTGACCCTTAAAAATATTGTCACTAAAACTATATTTAACGTTTACATCAAACCCTAAATCATTTAGTTCAGAAAGTGCCTGCTCTCCACCTTTACCGACATAAGATGAAAGTGTTATCTGTTCAATTCCTTTGCTTACAACCAGGTTGACTATTGATTTACTTTTCACTTCGCTGCCTTCTTTTGGGTCACTTGAAATTACAAACCCAGCAGCAATTTTCATATCAAAGCTTTCAGATATTTGACCAACGGTTAATCCGAGGTCAGATATCTGTCCGGATGCCACATCTGGTGTTATTCCTTGCAACACGGGAATAACAATCCTTTCTTTACCTTTTGAAACAACTAGCCCAACAGTCCCAGATGGGGATATCTTACCGCCTCCACCTGGTTTGGTAGAAATAATCTTTCCCTTTGCAACATCTTCACTAAATACCTCTTCAACAACTTCAACAGCTAACCCAAGATCATCTAAATTACTCTTGGCTTCACTCTGGCTCATCCCCACTAGTGATGGAACAGAAATTTTTCCAGCATTAGATATTTTATAACTCCCAAAAAGAACTATTACTAGCAAAAATAGAGCGATAATTCGATTTCTGCGCACTCTTCTAGAAACCTTGCGTTTTTTGGTTCTAATTGAGTCTTCTGGTTTAGAAACGTTAATTGGTTTGGAGGATATTAATTGAGAAGTTTTCTCCTTTAACCCATCAAAAGCAGATGTAACAGAGACTTTTCCTCTTTTACTTTTCTTGATCGCAATTGGTGGTAAATCAAGTTCCAAGCTCATCTGGCGGCGCTTTGGATCGATATGGGCCTGGATCTCTTTTAATCTATTTAGCAATTCTTCTGCATTACTCGGTCGATGATCTGGATTAGGTGCGGTAGTTTCATAAACCAACTCTGCTAAGGAAGCAGGAATAGCGGCGTTTATTGTTTGTATATTCGGAATTCGATCATTGACATGTCGATATGCAATTTGAATTGGCGTTTCACCACTGTATGGTTTTGAGCCCGTAAGCATCTCAAATAGAACAATTCCAACAGCATAGATATCACTTCTGGCATCTGCTACTCCTCGCTGAACCTGTTCTGGTGATAAATAAGAAACACTTCCAAGGACAACACTTGATTCCACAGTCATGGTTTGTCCCATCGCCATATTCCTGGCTAAACCGAAATCAGCAACTTTAATTCGACCATCTTTTGAGATTAAAATATTTTCTGGCTTGATATCACGATGAATTATTCCAATCTTATGCGCAGCAGCTAGGGCACTAAGCACCGGATTGATAAGTTGAAAAGTTTGCTCAACTGTTATTGAACCATTTTCATTTAAGTAATCTCGAAGAGTACTTCCTTCGACCAACTCCATCACAAGAAATACTGCGGGCGGTCCGCCTTCATTCCAGCCCTGGTCTTGAATCGAAACAATATTTGGGTGTGACAGTGCAGCAGTTGCTTTAGCTTCTTTTATAAATCTTGAGACAAATGCTTCATCATTAGCTAAATGGGCATGCATGATTTTTACTGCTACCGGTCGATCTAGGCGAGAATCTAAGCCAGCATAAATTGTTGCCATACCGCCAGATGCAATCTGTCGCTGCAATAGGTAGCGATTATCAATTAGCTCACCAGTTAAGTCAGACACAACGAAAGTTTAGAGAAAAAAACTTAAAATTAGAGTTTATGGCGCGCCATTAAGGGTGTAATCCGCAACATTCTTACTTAATTCCGTCAAAAAATGATTGTTTTGATCAATTAGAAATTTAATCATTTCCTGCTCTACCTGCTTTCCATCTCGGTCTATTACTCTCTGAAAGCCAAGATCTGGATCACAATCAACCCAGATTATTTTATTTATGTAAGGGCGAAACTCTCTCTGCGCAGCGCCAACTCCTTCTAAAATCAAGTAATTGGATTTTGGAATTGTTTTAAACTCAGTAAATCTGTTTAACTTCCAGTCAAACATCGGGTAAGAAACTGGTAATTGCTTACTTAATGGCTCAAGTAATTGGGCTATCACTCGAGCAGTTAGTTTTTGCGATAGGGGATTATTCCAGCCATCATATAGATCATCCATATGAACAACACTTGATCCGGGTAGGTCATGCGCTAACTTAAGAGCCAGTGTGGTTTTGCCAGACCCTGCAACACCATCTATTGCAATTAAAATTGTGCTCTCATTTTTAATGCTATTAATCTCTCGCAAAAGATTTTGGTAATCAATCATTTTGATATGTTCTAGATTCTCTATTCCAGCGAATCCATCCCCAAACAGCTATTATCGAGAAAATTACATAGAGAACTCCCGTTAGGTATAACTGCCCTTTAAAGTATTGGTAGGTATAGGCAGTATCGACAATTAACCAAAGAGGCCAAGCTTCAAATCGTTGCCAAATCATAAGCAACTGGGCAATTACACTACCGACAAAACCAAACGCTTCAATCGCTGAAGATGCTGCGCCAATTTTTATTAGGATCGGCCACAGAGATATCGAGGCAATGCATAGAACGCCGATGATAAGTAGGCGCTGATTAGTAGTTGATTTTCTCGGTCTTGCCCCAGTAACTCCCCAGCCAAACCACCCCAATACTCCACCAGCAATAAAAATTAATTGAAGTGCACTGCTTGCGAAATATGCAGATTGATAAAATAGGACTGCATATAACAAACTACTCACTGCCCACCAAGGCCAGGTTGTTCGTGGCCCTAGTACACCAAGAATCACACCGATTAGTGAAGTGATGAATGCAGTTATTTCTAAGATAGAAATAGGAAACTCCTTTCCAATTCGCATTACCGAACTGGTCAACCGGTCGGTCTGTAGATCAGACCCTCTCAGCTAAATCTCTTAGCTCCCGTGGCACTTATCCTAGCACAGGAAACCTAGATAAAAGGTGTATATAGTTTCCGTGTGCTTAAGTTTGGTTATATGGCAATGATCCTATTCACAGTATTTGGTTCATTCTGGCTTGAAATCGTTTTAAAGATAGGTGTGCTAAAAAGAGTTAAGCGAGTAATTTTCAGCATTCTGCCTGTAGCAATCTTTTTTTTAATCTGGGATGCATACGCAATCGACCGTGGTCATTGGTATTTTGACCAGGACCAAATTCTTGGAATTTTTGGGCCATTTGATATTCCACTTGAGGAGTTTCTTTTCTTCACCGTGGTTCCAATGGCTGCGATTATGACTATTGAAGGAGTCAGAACTGTAAAGAAACATTGGAAGATTGGGGATGAGCAATGATCTATTCAGATATCGCGATCTTCGCTCTTCTATTTGCCGTTTTTTTTGATCTATTTATTATTAAGACTCAACTACTGACTCGGGCTGCTTTTTGGACAAGCTATGCAATCATTTTGCCATTTCAGTTAATTACAAATTGGTGGTTAACCTCTCGCAATATTGTTATGTATAACCCGGATGCAATTATGGGCGTCCGGATTGCTTCTGCTCCAGTGGAAGATCTTTTGTTTGGTTTTGCTTTAGTGCTTTCAGTTATGGCAATGTGGGTTTACTGGGGTCGCAAAGGGCTGCAAAGAAAGTAACTACCGAGAGTTTCGCGCTTTGAGATATGCTGGAAGTGCAACTTTTAATCTGCGCCAATTAGATGTTTTAGCTCGTTTATCAAATATTTGATAATCAATCTTTTCAACTTCATCAACTATTCCACAATACAATTCACTAGCAGCTTCTATACATGCTCTGCTTTCGGGGCTAAGTAACTTGATACCAACCCTTGCTTCTGCTTGTAAACTTCTCACTCGTTGTATTTGCTCTTTTAATGCATTTTTGATTTGTGGTGTAACTATTCGCGCTTCTAACATCTCTCGGGTTACTCCGTAGGATTGAAGTTCAGTGACTGGAAGGTAAACCCGACCCCTGGTTAAGTCTTCGCCAACATCTCTAATAAAATTTGCTAATTGAAATGCAGTGCCGAGTTTTTCAGCGGCAATATTTGCTTCAGCCAGTGATTGCTTTGAAATTGTTCCTAAAATCGGCACCATTTGTAAACCAATAACTGCCGCAGATCCGTAAACATATTCGTATAAATCTTCATAAGTATGATATTCAGTAACAGTTAGATCCATGGTCATAGAATGAAGAAATGCTTCAAAATATGAAATTGGAATACTAAATCTGCTCACAGTATCCACAAGCGCTGCACCAATATGGTCATTACTTTTTCCAGATTTAATATTTGCAAGTACTTCATCGCCCCAATTCTTAAGAGACTCTGCCTTTTCATTCTCACTTAAAGTTGAAGCAAGATCATCAACTATCTCGTCGGCGTACCGAGCAAATCCATAAAGTGCGTGCACGAATGGACGTTTTTCGGGTGGTAGCAATCTTGTGGCTAGAAAGTAGGTTTTGCCATGTAAGTTGTTAAGCCGTTTACATTCAAGATAAGAGTTACACAGTTCTGAATCAGTTATGCCAGCAGCTTTTAACTCATCCATATTTCTACTTGACTGGTCCAACTATTCGTTCTGCAGCAAGGCGGCCAGAAATTAACACCATTGGAACTCCGACTCCTGGCTGAGTGCCTGATCCAGCAAAAACAACATTCTCATATCCTTTTGCTAAATTTCTTGGACGGAATGGTCCGGTTTGGAAAAATGTATGAGCGCTTGCAAACGGTGCACCTTGCGCCATTCCCTGCTTCTGCCAATCAAGGGGAGTAGTTAATTGCTCAACTTCAATCCCATCTCCAAACCCTTCATAACCGCGCTCTTCCAATGCTTTAATCATTTCTTCCTTATATTTTGGACCAATTTTTTCCCAATCAATATCAGCAGTTAAATTTGGGGTTGGAAATAACACGTAGTAAGAAGTTTTTCCGGCCGGAACAAGTGAAGGATCATCTTTTGATGGCACGGTAACTAAAATACTTGGATCACTCATTAATGTTTTCTTCTTTATTAATTCATCAAAGACGCCTTCCCAAGATTTACCAAAGTGAATATTGTGATGGGCAAGATGGTCGTAACTCTTATTCGATCCAACCAGCAATGTGACGCATGAAGGGGAGTACTTAAGCCGTTTCACTGACAAAGGTTCTTTGCCAAGCAGGTCACGCCAAGCAACTGGGAGATCTGGGTTAAGCACAAAAACATCGGCGGTAATTCGTTCGCCGCTTTCGGTAATTACTGCAGTTGCTCTACCATTTTTCTTTTCGACTGAAGTAACCGTTGTGTTGTATTTGAAAGTAACTCCGTGCTTTTCAGCAGCTGCCGCAAGTGCTCGTGGTACAGCGTGCATGCCACCTTTAGGGAAAAATACACCGTTAACCGAATCCATATAAGCAATTACTGCATATATTGCTAAGGCTTGCTGTGGGCTTACGCCAGCGTACATAGCTTGGAATGAGTAAACCTTTTGAGTTCTGGGATCTTTTAAGAATTGATTTACCTTTGGCGCTAATTTACGAAAACCACCAAGTGCAACTAAGCGAGCTAAGTTTGGGGTTAGCAAATTAAGTGGAGAATCAATATTACGATCAATAAAGTCATTCATCTCATACTTATATAACTTAGTAACAAACTCTACATATCGGCCGTAGCCAGCTGCTTCCTCGGGACTAATAGTTTTTGCAATTTCAGCTTGCATTTGATTTGTATCAGCATGCACATCAAGTTGGGAGCCATCATGGTAAAAAGCACGGTAAAGCGGTTTTAGCGGCACTAGATCAAGCCAATCCTTAATATCTTCCCCAACGCACGCAAGTGCATCTGCGATTAGATCAGGCATGGTTAATACCGAAGGACCTGTATCAAATGAGTATCCAGATTTATTTAGTAATCCATTTCGCCCACCTGGGACACTTTCTCGCTCGACCATTGTAACTTTTCTGCCAGCACCAGCAAGACGAAGTGCAGCGCTTAAGCCCGCTAGGCCAGCGCCAACAACTACAACATGATCTGTTGGTCCTTTAACTTTTGCAACCAAAATTAAATCTTTCTACTTGTGGCAATTACTGCTAATTGTGTTAGCAAATCCCTGCCAATCGGGTGGATCTCATCAAAGTTTAGCGCGCTAAGTGATGTATTAGTTAGTTCCTCAATCATTAATTCAATGTGAGCAAGGGCACCTGTTTGAGTGATAATTTCCTGCATTTTCTCAACTTGTGAGGCGTTTAGATCGGGATTACCTAAGCCACTCTTAAGTTCTTTTTCCTGCAGTTCATCAGCCTTATCAATTGCAACCGCCATTAAAACTGTGCGCTTTCCTTCCCTTAAGTCATCACCAGCTGGTTTACCAGTCTCTGCGGGGTCACCAAACACACCAAGCACATCATCTCTTAATTGAAAAGCTTCTCCAAGTGGAATTCCATATTTTGTGTAGGCATTAATTAATGCATTAGAAGCTCCACCAAGTGTTGCGCCAAAATGCAGTGGTCGCTCAATTGTGTACTTTCCAGATTTATATCTAGCAACTTTTAATGACCGCTCAACGCTTTGAGTACCAAGTGATTGTTCGTAAACATCTAAGTACTGACCAGCCATTAACTCAACTCTCATCTCATCGTATACTGGTAACACTTTAATAAGTTGCTCACTTTTTAAACCTGCAGTATGTAACATTTGTGCGGACCAGATAAGTGCAAGGTCACCCATTAAAATTGCAGATGAAACACCAAATTGAGAAGGGGAACCAACTAAATTTTTATCTTTATGCATTTTTTCAAATGCTTTGTGAATACTTAAAGCACCGCGTCTAGTATCTGAGCCATCCATAACATCATCGTGAATTAATGCACAAACATGGACAAGTTCGAGACTTGATGCTGCTTGGATAATTTCTGTATTTGGATTAGTCCCAGTACCAAGTAGGCCAACATATGCAAATAGGGGCCTAAGTCGTTTACCACTTTCAAGCAAGAATTTTTCAATTTCAGTTGCCACTGGATCTAATTCGGGGCCAATTTGTGCCAGATATTTGTTTTCACTTCGGATGAAATCACTAAGCGATAGATTAATCTCAGCACGCATCGATTTAAGATCGATAGAAGAGGAAAAACTCACGGAGCAAAGGTACCCTGCATGCTGTGAGCCAAGATATGAAAACCACTACCTTCTCCCTTGAGTTCTTTCCGCCGAAGGATGGAGCAGGCGAGGAAAGGCTGTGGCAGGCACTGGGGCAACTACAGTCGATAAAACCTGATTTCGTTTCGGTTACATATGGAGCAGGTGGATCTTCTCGGGATCGCACTATTCGAGTAACAACTGAGATAACTGCAAGAACATCAATCCCAACCGTAGCTCATTTAACTTGCGTAGGTTCAACTAAATCAGAGTTAATTGAAATTCTAAAACAGTATAAAAATGCTGGGATCAAAAGCATTCTGGCGTTACGGGGTGACCCACAAACTGGGCCAAAGGGAGTTTGGCAAGATAATGTTGGTGGGTTCAATCATGCAGATCAATTAGTTGAATTAGCAATACAAACTGGAGATTTTAAAGTCGGTGTAGGAGCTTTCCCAGATGGACATCCAGCCTCAAATTTTAATTTAGAGAAAGATATTGATGTTCTAATACGCAAAGAGCAACTCGGAGCTTCCTTTGCGACTACTCAATTTTTCTTTGAAGCCAGCAAATGGGAAAAATTAGTAGATCGATTAGCAAAGCGGGGTTCAAGTTTGCCAATTATTGCAGGGGTATTACCGATTACTAATTTGAAACAATTAAATCGAATGAGTGAATTAAGTGGAACCCAGATCCCAACCGATATTTTAAGTCGATTTGAGGGTAAAGAAGAAAAGTCGGAAGAAGTAAAGAAAATCGGAATTGATATTGCTACTGAACTTGGTGAGAAATTATTAGAACTCAATGCACCAGGAATTCACTTCTATACAATGAATTCAGCTGAGTCAACGGTAGCAATTGCAAAAAACTTAGGGTTAATCAAATTATGAAAAAAGATGAGTTCTTCTTAACCTGGCGCGGTCTACATGGGGATGCAAATATTTCGGGAATCGTTAAGGCCTGGCTGAGCATTTCATATATGGTGGTTAAGCCGCTCTCCAAAGTGAGAATAACTCCTAATGTTTTAACAATACTTGGTCTTTTATTTGGTGTGCTGTTGTATGCGAATGCCAAAACATTTTGGGCACCTGCACTACTTGTTCTGTCCTTAATTTGCGATGGTATAGATGGTAGTTTGGCAATAGTTACTAATAAATCCACAAAATGGGGAGCGATTTTAGATTCAACAGTAGATAGGTTAACTGAAATTTTCTGGGTACTAGCACTCTATAAAGTTGGCGCAGATTTAAATCTCCTAATTATCGTTTTATTGGCTGCCTCTGTTCAAGAGTATATGAGGGCTCGTGCTGCTGGGTTAGGAGTTTCAGAGGTTGGAATTGTCACCTTTGCCGAACGCCCAGTACGGGCATCATTTGTATTTATTGTATTTATCTCTCTGCAATTTAATTTTACAATCTATAACCAAATAATTATATTTTGGCTTGCACTTCAGTTAATTAGCTTGTTCATGCTAAGTAGATTTACTTATTCTAAACTGCGCTAAGCCTTACCAACGGCATTCGCAACAATCTCTGCACTTATTCCAACTAATGGCAACCCACCACCAGGGTGAGCAGAGCCGCCAACACAGAACAATCCATTAATTTTTGATCTATTCCGGGCTCGTAGAAAAGCTGATGCTGCTGAATTGCTTGAAGTTCCGTAGATAGAACCACCGGGAGCTAGCGCATAATTTTCTAAATCCGCTGGGGTTCTAAACTTCATAAAATCTAGTCGGTTTGAAACATTTAAACCAAGTTGATCAAGCTTTTTAATAATCTTCTCAGCATACTTATCACCGCCACTATTCCAATCCCAGCCATTTTCTAAATCATGTCTTGGGGCATTGACCAATACAAACCAGGATTCTTTATCTTCCCCTTTTACCATCGAGTTATCTTTTGGTGCGCATACATAAATAGTTGGATCTGATACTGGTATTTTTTTTGTAAAAATATCATCAAACTCTGCATCGTAATTTTCAGGAAAATAAACGTTGTGGTGGTTTAGATCTACCTTCTCACCCTTTGTATTATCTAACCCAAGAAGTAATGAAAATCCAGCTAAAGATTTAGTGGCAATTTTAAGTTTACGGCGCTCAGATTTAGCTTCTGAAACTTCTCTTTTGATTAATTTGTTATATGTGTACTCTGCATCAGAATTGGAAACAACTAAGTCTGAAGTAACATTCTGGCCGTTTCCAGTCTTTATTCCAGTAGCTCTCCCATTATTTACTAAAATTTCTGTAACTAAAGTATTAAATTCAAATTTAACCCCAAGGTCTAAGCACCTTTGCTCAAGAGCAACCGAAAGCTGTCCAATGCCACCCTTAATATGCCAAGCGCCAAATGTGCTCTCAACAAAAGCAATAGTAAGTAAAACTGCTGGCGCACTCCTTGGATCACTTCCAGTGTAAGTTGCATATCGATCAACAATCATTTTAAGGTGGGGATCAAGATCTAATTTAGTGCTTAATTTTCGCAATGATGTTAGCGGTGAAATCTCTTTAATTTGCTTGATTAAATTCCGGCGTTTAAGCAGTGGCCAAAATGATCGTAGCTCTGATTCGATAAACGGCTCTCTAGAAACCTCCCACATGCGCTCAGATCTTTCAATCAATTTCTTCCATGAATTTGCAGCACTTACACCAAAGGATTTTTCAATCTCACTATATGTCATTGGATTTGATAAGTTAGGAAAAATCACTGACTTACCATCTGCGAACTGATAATTAAATGCTGGGTCTACTGGCTCAACATCTAGAACATGTTCAAGTCGTTTGCCGGTCTTAAGGAATAAGTCGCGATATACCGCAGGCAATGTCAGTAGTGATGGTCCAGTATCAAATGCATAATCTCCAAACCATTCAGTACGGCATTTACCGCCAGATCGGTCGCTATTTTCATAAATTGTCACAGCATGCCCATTTTTAGCAAGTCGGGCAGCTGCACTCATACCACCAATGCCAGCCCCAATTATCGAGATCTTTGCCATTTAAGAAAGTTTCCGATCTCTCCAAGTTAATGTATTTGTTAATTTACCAATCCAAGAGTAAATAATTAAACTGATTAGAAAAACTATTGCCAACGGGTGCAGTAGAGCAGTATTTGGAATTGATCCGGTTCTAATTGATGAAATAACTCTACTTAAAACAATAAGTCCAAATGAGGCCAAGCCTATTTTTGATCCAAATAGCGCTGCAATAAATGGAGCCACACCGCTAAGCAAAAGAATAATGATTGCTACAAATGTTCCCAGTAGTGAACCGAACGCATTCCAAAGAGATTTTCGATACCCATTCACCAATGCACCGGCAGTTTCATACATCCGACAGCTCGCAACCTGGCTGCCCTCCGCGACTCCACCAGAGAATCCAAAGGATAATAACTGTCGCGCTAGCATCATGTCGTCTAGCACTTCGGATTTAATTGATTCATGGCCACCAGATTTTAAATATGCAGATTTTTTAATTACTAAAAACTGTCCATTTGCAACTGCCATACTTTTAACTCTAAGTTTTTGGCCAATAATTAAAGGCACAGAAGCAAGCCATGACCATTGCAATAATGGCTGAAACAATCTTTGAACAAACCCCTCCGCAATTTGCTTTGGGTAGGGAGATATGAAATCCCATTTTTCCATTTTTGATATTGCAGAAGCTATGGCGTTGTCACTTAACCTGACATCCGCATCAATAAATACTAGATATTTGCCAGTGCTTGCATCAGCTAATTGCTGACATGCCCATGATTTGCCTAACCAGCCATCTGGCAGGGATTTACCAGTTAGATTCTTTATATTTGGAAATATTGCCAACAGGTTTGCAGTTGCATCTTCAGAGTGGTCATTCAGAGTGATAATTTCGTGATCTATTAAACCTACTTGAGAGATAATTGAGTTAATACATTCAGTTACATTTTCTTCTTCATTGCGCATTGGAATTAGGATCGACACTGAGTCATTCACTTTTGATGCAGTATCTTTGACAACCCGGATTGTTAATGCATTAAACAAAGTTAATGCTAGGGCTAACCCAGATATTATTAGTAATAGCTCCATTAAGAGTTAGCAGGCGGGCCGAAACGTAGTAAGAATAGATACGGGATTAGAAATAATCCAAAAACAATCCCACCACTTACTGCAACTCCCACTCGATCAAAGAAAAATAGATTTCCTACTACACCAGAAAACCAGGTCCAAAATAACAAGAAATCAGGGATTGAAGTTGACCCTGTTATTTTTCTGCGATCTCTACGAAGTGCCTTATGCAAGATAGCCATTAAGCCAATCCCAGTTAACATCCAACCAAATGCATTTGAGAGCGGAATTTCCGGTTGAAGCGGTACATGCGAACCAGAAAAATCCCACTTCCATCTTTCAGCGGCAACCATTTGCGGATCTAAGAAGAGATCCCATGCCATCATTCCAAATCCACCATACAAAAATACCCAGTTCTTTGTAACTTTTCTCGCAGCAATAAAAATTGGGTGGGCAATCATAATCCATGCGAATGGAACAACTAGTGGAACTCCATAAATTTGATAACCTAACGATCCAGAGTATTCATATTCGCCAAATGGCCAGCCAGTTCTACTTCCAATTTGTTCTATTATCAGAGCGTATGTGAAAGTTATTGATACAAATATTGAAGCATAAGTGAGCCCATAGCTAAGTAGCGCATGGATGATCATTGCTACGGCGGCCCAGTAAACAGTTGCAATTGTTACAACTCTTAAAGGTTCACCTTTAATTAGCGGATAAGAAATCTGAAGTCCTATTGCAATAACTAGGGTTGAATAAAGAGCTAATAATTTCCAAGTTGAAACCTGGCGACGGCTATTTCTTTTTGGATAAAACTGGCGCAGCGACATGGGGTAATTGTGCCGTATTACGCGAGTATGCCTCGCTCTTCGATAACTGCAAACCGAGCGAATAGCTCCTCTGAGTACCACCGATGAGCCGAGGTAGCCCGAATCGCCTCAGAATGAGCCTGGCCTTTATAGGCAAAATCTCGAAGTGATGCCGCATCCTTCCAGATTGAAAAAGTTCCTTGTAATCCAATCGGTGCTTCACCAATTCCAATTGCGTTTATCAATCCAGGAGATTGGTGCAAACTTTCCGTTACGGGAGGAACAGCGCGCCAAAAAATCAAATTCTTTCGCCAAACTATTCGAGCCCTCGTGACTGCCGCTATTTTTCCATTCCATTCAAATTTATCTACCGAAAAAGGTTGTTTACTAGACCAGAATCCGTGTGAGGAAATTGGCTTCAATACAACTCGATACTCACTTGTACAAATCTTTTGCCAACTCTTTACTACAAAAGATTTATCAAGTGCATCAATTCGATTCTCATTTATTGTAATTAACATACCCCATCGGAATGGGTCAGCATCTCTAGGAGTAAAACTCTCACCCTTACCAGTTCCTAGTAACTTAATAAAAGTTACACCAGACAATCTCTTGAGTTGCATTTTATTTATTGCCATGAAAATTATCGCAAGTGGGGTGAATCTTGCTTTTGTTCGCCAGAAGTAGATTATTGTAATCACAGTTTTATTCTCGTAGTCTCAAAGATTTCTGCTAAAACTTCATTTGGGCTATCCCACATTGGAGCATGTCCAGTTTGCGGCAGGATCACCCATTTGGAGTGAGCAGGTGCCAGCGAACGTTCTTGGCAGGTTTTCTCCGGCAAGGTATGGTCGCTATCGCCAAAAACAATCGTGATTGGGATTTCACTACTGATTTGTTTATCAAACCTTTTCCCTAATAGTGCATCCCAAGCAGGGAAGTAGCCAGTTGAACTTGCCATTGCAGAGGTTGCATCAAGGCAAACTTGATAACTTAAATCTTTCCAGCGTGGTGATACTGTTTCAAAACCAATTTTTTTTGCCCAGGTATAGTTCAAAAGTGAGGGTGCTATTTTTCCAACTCCTCCTGCCATCATTTTTAGTGCAATTTCACCAGGGTATCGTGAAGTAAAAGGAGTAAGCCATAAACCAGCCGGTGCTAATGCAGTTACTGTTTTTACTTCAGATGGGTTTAATACTGCCATTTCAAGTGAAACCCATCCACCAAGTGAGTTACCAACTAAATGAAAATCACTGACACCTATGTCGCTTAAATTCTTAAATACTAATCTTGCAAGGGATGTTGGATCCATAGACTGCATCGGAGAGTATGCCGACCGGCCATGCCCAGGTAGATCCAATGTGATTACTTTGAACTGCTTTGCCAGGGATGGAATTATCGGTTTCCATGCAGTAGCAGCTGAGCCCATCCCGTGTATTAACACAACCGATGGACCTTGACCATAAGTTTCAATGGGTAGCTTCACATAGGTAAGATTACCTGCAAATGATAAATCTTGATGCATCTAAGTTTGCCGAAAAAATAGCCGAATCAGATGTTGTAGTGCTGGATGTTCGAACTCCAAAGGAATTTAACGGCGGCCATATTACAAATGCGATAAATATTGATATCTATAATGATTATTTCAATTCTGATATCTCGGCTTTGGATAAATCGAAAAGTTATGCAGTTTATTGTCATTCTGGTAAACGATCAGTTGATGCTTCTAGTGAAATGGATCTAATCGGATTTAAAGCCACTTATAACTTAACTGGTGGAATCATCGAATGGGTAGATTCCGGAAGAGAAACTGTTAATTAAACAAAGTCGGGATTAACTCTTCAACTAGCTTTCGTATTTGTTCCCGAATTGGACGAACATCTGCAACTCCCTGACCAGCTGGATCTTCTAACACCCAATCAAGATATCGCTTACCAGGAAAAAATGGACAAGCATCCCCACAGCCCATGGTAATTACTACATCTGATTGTTCTACTGCTGAGGTAGTTAATACTTTTGGCTGTTCATTAGAAATATCTATACCAACCTCTTTAAGTGCTTCAACAACTGCTGGATTAATCGAATCAGCAGGAGCAGAGCCGGCTGATCTAACCTCAACTTTGTCGCCAGCAAGATGAGTTAAAAATGCTGCAGCCATTTGGGATCTGCCAGCATTGTGAACGCAAACAAAAAGTACAGACGGCTTACTCATTATCAGTTGATCCCTTAGGATTTGTAATTTTCCGCGCAATCAAAAGTCCGATTGCAGCTCCTATGATTTGAGCAATAATAAATGCAAGGATTGATTCTGGTGCGATTCCGGTTATAGAGGTGGTGAATACTCGGCCAATTGTTATTGCTGGGTTTGCAAACGCGGTACTTGAGGTTAGCAATATTCCACCAAATATCCATAGAGGTACGTATAGGGCAACTAGATCATCACGTTTTGGAAACCGCAGAATAATCCACAGTAATACCGCCGTAGCAATTACCTCTGAAACAAATAAATTAGATCCACTACGGTCAATTATTGAGATATCAAGAACCTTTTGATCAAAAATAAAGTTAGCAGTTGTAGCTCCAGAAATAGCACCCACAATTTGAGCAGGGATATAGAGAAGAGATGAATGAGTGTCAATCTTCTTTAGGTAAAGCATGACAAGCGTTACCGCGGGGTTAAAGTGAGAGCCACTAACTTTCATACCAACTCTAATCACGACTGCTAGCCCGACTGCAGTAGAAATAGCATTAATGAGCAATCTAAGTGCTGAGTCTGATGTTAAATTTGTTGCCATTATTCCAGATCCAACAATTGCAAAAGCTAATATCGCTGTTCCTAAAAATTCCATTCCAACTGCCCGCTGAATTTTCACGCTACCCCTTTAAATTAATTAACAACTCTTACTAAAATAGTAAAGGTAGCCAGGATAAATAGCAGAAAGGCAAAGCCGCGTCTTAGGTGAACAGTTGGTGACTTTGGGGCAAGTTTTGAGGCAAACCTGGAAACAATTACTGCAGATAATGCAATAACCGCTGGATATCGCCAATTAATCTCTGGCCAAATTGCTGACTTTGCAAAAAACGCAGTTATGCAATTGAGGGCGATTATTAGTAAGGAGGTGCCAGCAGCTTTGTTCTGAGGGGTATGAAAAAATAAGACAAGAACTGGAATGGCTATAAATCCGCCACCTATTCCAAATAAGCCAGTTAGCGTTCCAACCAATAATGACAAAACAACTAATGCCCAAATTGGCATAGATTTTTCTGGTCGTTCCCTTATTGGCCCCTTTAACATCGAGTAGCCGGCGGCAATTAAGACAAGTGAAAACCCTAAAAGAATAAGTTGATCAGGAATTTTAGTAACTACTAAGCCAAAGCCAATATTTGTCACTAAGCCAAGTGCCCAGATTATTACTGCCTCTTTTACTAATACATCTTTACTTTTAAATTTGGGTTCAAGCCCGGCGGCGGCTGCTAGAAAAACTACGGCCAGAGCTGCGGTTGTGGCATGAATTGGTGTGAAATCAAACAGGTATAGAAATATTGGGACTGAGACCATTGCGCCGCCTGCACCAATAAATCCTAAAACCGCACCAATAAAGGCGCCGGAGACAAGAGCGGTCATGATTAAGTCCAAGCTCATAGGTGGATACTTTCACAGTTAATGGGAATTTGGACATAAAAAATCGCCCCGAAGATGAATATTCGGAGGCGATTTTCTAAATTACTAATTAGCTAAAGAAAAGAAGTGTTCCTACATTACTTCCGAAATCAGCTCCACCGCGTAATAATGCGAAGATAATTAAAGCTGCGCCAGCTAAGGATAAATCCTTGAAAAATGCGATACTTTCATTTTGCTTAGCAGCTGCATCAGTTTCTTTCCAGAATGTATGGAATAGAAATGCAGCTGGAATAAGAAATGCAGCAATCAGAAGTGCTCCAAGGTCGGCGTAGAAGCCAAGCAATATATAAACTCCACCGATAAGAATCATTAATCCACTTAGGTAAACCGCAGCCCTAGCCATTGGAATTTTCTTATATTTGGCATAGCCAGTCATTGCTTCGTTTTTTGTAAAATGAGCGATGCCTGAATTTATGAATATTAGAGCAAATAGCACTCTGCCTGCGATTAAAGCGATTTCAGTTACTGACATTTATTGTCCTTACTATTTTCATGACCAATTTGGCCGCTTGGAAAGATTAGGGGCTACTGTCAGGTATATAAACTAACCTTATGGGTGTGTTCAATGAAATTACTAGAAATTACTTATTTGTAAGCGTGGGCAACTTTTATGAGTGAGAATATTGCAACCATTTTGCATGTAGATATGGATGCTTTCTATGCATCTGTTGAAGAGCGTGATGATCCAAAATTAAAAGGAAAAGCAGTTGTTGTCGGCGTTGGCAAGCGTGGTGTTGTTTCTGCGGCAAATTATGAAGCAAGAAAATTTGGCATCAGAGCTGCAATGCCAATCTATAAAGCAAAGGCATTAGCACCCCATGCAGTTTTCATTGCACCAAATATGGCGAGATACGCGGAGGTATCTGAACAGGTGATGGCGATATTTAGGGATGTAACACCACAAGTTGAACCAATCTCATTAGATGAAGCTTTCTTAGATGTAACTGGAGCAAGGCGGCTATTGGGAAGTGGCATAGAGATAGCAGATCAAATACGAAAGCGAGTAGAGAAAGATTTAGGAATTACTTGTTCGGTAGGAATTGCACATAATAAATTTATTGCCAAAATTGCATCCGGCCGTTGCAAACCTAATGGGGTATTAGAGGTAGATCCCGAGAAGATGTTGGAGTTTCTGCATCCGTTGGCCGCAAATGAGATTTGGGGAGTAGGCCCAAAGACAAATGAGCTGTTGGAAAAAATGGGTTTATTTACAATTGCTGACATTGCAAATACACCACGAAGTACGTTGATAAGAGTTTTAGGTCAAGCAAGCGGTGCCTCTTTATACGAGCTTGCCTGGGGTCGAGATTACCGCGATGTGATTACCGAACATGCTGAAAAAAGCATTAGCGCATCTCAAACTTTTGATGTTGATCTCTACCAACCAGAGGAAATTTTGAAAGAGTTTTTAAGGTTAACGGAAAAAAGTGCAGATCGAATGCGCGCAAAAGGATTAGCTGCAAGCACAATTTCGATCAAGGTGAGATTCGCAGATTTTAAAACTATTTCAAGATCTAAATCATTAGATTTACCAACGACTGGAACCCAGGAAATTTTTGAGGTAGCAAAATCTCTTTATCTAGGCCTTGAATTAGATCGAGTACTCGTTAGGTTAGTTGGCGTCTCGTTGGATTCACTAGTAGAAAATGATGATGTGACGCAGATGGTATTAGGCGAGCGCATCAGCAGTTGGCAGCAAGCAGACCGCGCAATTGATCGGGTTAAAGCCAAGTTTGGCAGCGGCAGCCTGCGCCCGGCCCGCTTGGTAGATGACAAAGATGGGGATTAAAGGCTAAAAGTTTTAAAAATGTGACAAGTGCTCTATATTTAGAATATGGACCTTTCAGATCATGAACGCAAGCTCCTGGCAGAGATGGAGGCTGCGCTAGAACAAGAAGATCCAAAGCTGCTTTCAACCTTAACTGGCAAAGCTCGCACTCGCCAAGGCTCAAGGGCGCTATTAGGTTTTTCAATCTTAGTAGTAGGCCTGTTGGTTTTAATTAGCGGACTTATCGCAAAAGCCACCGTTGTTGGCGTTATTGCCTTCCTAATCTCATTAACCGGAGTGATCCTAATAATCACCAATATCTCAGTTAAATCTGCGCCAAAGCGGGCTAAGCGAGCTGGCTGGGGAAGCGGTTTGGAGGAGAGGTGGGATCGACGTAATAATGAAAACTAAGTAGCTACCTGCCCCCATTCACCACCCAAGCTGGGTGGTTTTTTTATGCCATTTTTATCCCAATTCCAGCGTGGAGGGCGGGGGAGGGCAAATGGGTGTTTGGGGTTGAAAGTGGGTAAAAAGGGAGTAAAGTGGTGACCTGGCCTATTGTCTAAGCGGGGGAGGTGCCAACAATGTTTCTGGGCACCCATGAACCAAAGCTGGATGAAAAGGGCCGTTTAATTTTGCCAGCCCGCTTTAGAGATGAATTAGCAGATGGCTTAGTAATTACTAAAGGACAAGAGCACTGTCTATATGTTTTTCCAGCCTCTGAGTTTGCTTTAATAACTGAGAGATTGCGCCAAGCGTCAGTTACGCAAAAAAATTCTCGTGATTATTTAAGAGTTATGTTTGCCGGCGCTCATGATGAGGTGCCAGATAACCAAGGCCGCGTAACTATTCCAACTGGTCTTAGAACATATGCAACTTTAGAAAAGAACTGCGTAGTAATTGGCGCCAATACCAGATTAGAAATTTGGGATTCAACTGCTTGGAATAAATATTTAGCAGACCGGGAAAAAACATTTGCTGATGTTTCCGAGGAGGTGCTACCTGGATTGTTTTAAATCCAATCAAATATCAATTTAGGCCACCGCCACTCATAACTATTCGCGGCGCCACTTCCCCGGTGCCGCGCGTTATTTATCGAAGATCCGTCGAGCGGCGGTGACCTAAGTAGATATCTGAGGTAGCAGTAAGAAAAAAGCAGTATCAGTAAGAAATAGAAAGAGAAGCAGAAATAGATAGAGGGGGAGAGCAGATGAGTGCAGAGATCGCACACATACCAGTCGCACTTGCGCGCTGCGTTGATCTTCTTACCCCAGCAATTGTTAATAAGAGTAAGCCATATTTAATTGATGCCACATTAGGACTAGGTGGTCATGCAAAAGCTTTCTTAACTACTTTTCCAAACTTACAATTAATCGGATTTGATCGAGATAGTAAAGCACTTGAGATTGCCGCCGCAGGCCTTTCCCAATTTTCAGATCGCACCCACTTTTTTCACAATACCTACGATGAGATTGATTCAATCTTAAATCAACTTGGAATTACTGCCGTAGATGCGATTCTCTTTGATTTAGGGGTCTCATCGATGCAGCTAGATCAAGCAGATCGTGGTTTTTCTTACTCACAAGATGCCCCACTAGATATGCGGATGGATCAGAGCGCGCAGCTAACTGCTGAGATTGTCTTAAACACATATAACCATGGTGAGTTAGCAAAGATCTTGCAAAATTATGGTGAAGAAAAGTTTGCCAGCAAGATTGCCGAAAATATTATTAAAGCCCGCAGTAGTGGCAGGTTAAAGAGCACTAAGGATTTGGCTGAGATTGTTAAGGAATCAATCCCAGCACCAGCAAGGCGTACCGGTGGAAATCCAGCTAAGCGAACCTTCCAAGCACTTCGGATTGAGGTTAATCAAGAGCTAGCGGTATTAGAGCGAGCAATCCCAGCAGCATTATCTGCCTTAAGTGTGGGCGGACGGTTAGTAGTGATGAGCTATCAATCACTTGAAGACCGGATAGTTAAGAGCCACTTTGCCCAAGCGACAAAATCAAACACTCCACTAGGACTTCCGGTAGATCTACCTAACTCAGCGGCTAGTTACAAGTTACTTATTTCTAGTAGTCAAGCAGCTGATGAGAGTGAGCAGTTAAGTAACCCAAGATCACAATCAATGAGGCTTCGGGCGATTGAACGGGTGGCTGCCTAATGGCGATATTTGAATTAGCACCGGCCCTTGAGATCTCACGCAAAATTGTCAGAGAGCAAGCGAATAAAGCTGTACTTCGGTTGGTGCCAGATATTAAGCAAGGCGCAGTCGCGCCAGATCGCACCTTTGGTATTTTCCTAGGAGCAATCTTCACCGTTGGCTTACTTGCGCTATTGGTTATTAATACTGCGCTCGCCCAAGATGCATTTGTTCTTAAAGATCTAAAGCAACAGGCCCAAGTTTTAACCGACCAACGAGAAGCAATTTTGCGTGAGGTTGCCCAAAAATCCTCACCAGATCAGCTGGCACAAAATGCGGCCAACCTTGGCATGGTGGCATCTACTAATCCGCGATTCCTAGATATGTCAGTAGGTAACAAATGAATCAGCAACAATTAGTCCAGGATCGAATTCGTAAAGTTGTAGCTATTGTAATTGTAATTTTCCTGCTTTTCGGTTTACGGTTAATTGATATTCAAGCAATCCGGGCAAAGGGCTTTGTGGATCGCGCTGATAATGAGTTAAGCAAATCTGCAACTCTATTGGCCCCTAGAGGTACTATCTTTGATATCAATGGAGTCGAGTTAGCTCGCAGTATTTCAGCAATAAATATTGCAGTGGATCAAACAGTAGTTAATGACCCAATTACCGCAGCAAAAATCGTGGCCCCGATTCTGGGAATGACTACTAGTCAATTGCTACCAGATCTAACAGGAGAGCGCCGATATGTATTAATTGCAAAAGACATTACGCCGGCAAAATGGCGTGAAGTGAATTTAGCAATTGAAAGTTATAACACTGAAGTGTTAAAGAGCAAAGATGGAATAAGTAAGCGAATCGGCGGGTTTGTACCGGAGCGAAGTTATATTAGAGATTATCCAAGTGGCGCAATTACCTCATCACTAATTGGAATTATTAATGATCAAGGTACAGGTGCTGCTGGTATCGAAAGCAGTTTAAATGGATTACTTTCTGGTGTTAATGGTAAATATATATATGCAAATGGTCGCGGAAATATTATTCCCGGATCAGAGCAGGTAAGTGTGGAAGCAAAATCTGGTACCAGTATTCGGCTAACCATTGATCGAGATGTTCAATGGGTCGCACAAAATGCCATCAGCCAAGCTGTTGCATCATCAAGGGCTAAATCTGGAACGGTAATTGTGATGGACCCTAAAACAGGAGCAATTTTGGCACAAGCAAGTGCACCGACATTTGATCCAAACTCAAATTCGATCACGCAAGAGAAACTTAAAAACCCAGCTGTGCAAGAGGTTTATGAACCAGGATCTACTGGCAAGGTAATCACGGTTGCTGCAGCGATGCAGGAAGGGCTGGTTTCACCAGATACGGTGTTTACTATCCCTTACTCAATGAAAGTTTCAGATGGTGTTTTTAGTGATCATGAAAAACATCCAACTCAAAGATTAACCACTACAGGTTTGTTGGCTGTTTCAAGCAATACAGGTTCAATTCAAATCGGGCAGAAACTAGGAAAAGATAATCTTTATGATTACCTACGGAAGTTTGGAATTGGTGAAAGTACTGACTCGAAGTTGCCGGGTGAATCAGTTGGAATTCTTCATCCAGTTAAAGATTGGTCTGGCACATCACTTCCTACCATTTCATTTGGTCAGGGATATTCAGTAACTGCAATACAAGCAACATCAGTATTTGCGACAATTGCAAATGATGGCGTGCGCGTTAAACCTTCAATCTTGGCTGGTGTAGTTGATGAGAGTGGAAAGTACACACCTGCGAAACCAAATGAATCTATAAAGGTATTAAGTGCTGAAACTGCGATAAATCTTCGGGCAATGATGGAGAGCGTTGTTTCTAAAGATGGAACTGCCCCAACTGCAGCTATTCCTGGCTATCGAGTTGCTGGTAAAACTGGAACAGCAATGCGCTACAACACTTCCTGCAGCTGCTACAGCGGATATACCGCGTCATTTATTGGTTTTGCTCCAGCTGATCAACCAAAGTACGTAGTTAGTGTGACCATTCAAGATCCGCAAGGACTTCATTGGGGTGGCGCTCTTGCTGGCCCAGTGTTTAAAAAAGTAATGAGTTTTGTTCTGCAAAATGAACGCATTAAACCTACGCCAACCGCTGATACTTTTTTCTCCCTAACTGAAGCGGCACTAAAGTCTCCAAAACAAAGCATCAAAAAGAGTGAGCCAAAATTATGAGCAGCCGCCCAGTAAAATTCGATAAAAAGGCGTTATCAAGCTTTGATCAGAAGTTGTTTAATACAGATGTAGAAGTTTCTGGAGTTTCCATTAATGCCGCTGAGGTAAAAAGCGGAGATTTATTTATAGCTCTTCCTGGAGCAAAAACTCATGGTATTAATTTTATCGATGAAGCAATTTCCAATGGCGCAGTCGCCGTTCTAAGTGATAGAAAAATAGATTGCTCAATCCCAGTTTTTATAGATCAAACACCAAGAAATTTAGTGGGCCCGATTTCCGATTGGTTATACAACAACCCATTTAGCCAGTTAGTTGCGGCAGGAATAACCGGAACAAATGGGAAAACAACCACAACTAATTTAGTCAAACAGTTTTGGGATCTTAACGGTATTCATTCTGGGTTAATTGGAACACTTGGCGTTGAGATTGGAGTGGAAAAGATTGCTGGGGTTCGAACCACGCCAGAGGCGGATGAATTACAGGCACTTGCCGCCGTGATGGTTGAGCGCGGCAGTACTCATCTAGCAATGGAGGTCAGTAGCATTGCCATTGATCAATCTCGGGTAAGTGGTGCTAAGTACAAAGTAGTGGCTTTTTCAAATTTAACTCAAGACCATTTGGATTACCACAAAAGTATGGATGAATATTTCAACGCAAAAGCAAAGCTTTTTACCTCCGAGTATGCGCAAAATACCTTGATCAATATCGATAATTCTTATGGCAAGAAGCTTTTCGAAATATGTAAAATAACTAAGAAGTCAGTATCCCGGAATGATAAGAACGCTGATTGGCACTACAGTAAAATTGAATCACAAAGTGATGGCTATAAGGTTGAGATTTCTGACAAAAATGGAAAAGTAATCAGTGGCAATTTTCCACTAATTGGTGAACACAATTTAGATAATCTTTTGTTAGCAATTGCTGTGGTCAGCATTTGTGGTCTTACAAATACTCAGATCTCTAATGCAATTAATAAATTAAAAAGTGTGCCGGGTAGATTAGAAATAATCTCAGCCGGTCAACCATTTTCAGCTATTGTCGATTATGCCCACACGCCAGATGCAGTGAGTAGAGTTTTAAACAGTGTGAAATCTTTTACATCTGGTCGAGTAATCGGGATATTAGGTTGCGGCGGAGACAGAGATAAAAGTAAGCGCTCACCAATGGGCCAGGCACTTTTTGCTGGAAGTGAACTAGCAATTTTTACTAGTGATAATCCGCGCAGTGAGAAGGCAGAAGAGATCCTTAAGGATATGACTGGCGGAATAAATCTTGGTGAAAAAGGATTTGTTCTAACTGATCGAAAAGATGCAATTAATTTCGCAGTAAAAATGGCTAAATCTGGAGATTGCATATTGTTGTTGGGTAAGGGACATGAAAGTGGGCAAGAGATTAATGGTGTTGTAACACCTTTTGATGATCGAGTTGAGCTGCTAAGTTCAATCCGGCAGGCGGCTAAATAATGATTAATATTTCAGCAGCAGAGTTTGCAAAGGTTGTCTCTGGAAAGCTTAATTTAATATCGGATGAAATGATAATAAATGAAATTCCGGTAATTAACTCAGATAAAGCAGTCAAAGGAACATTCTTTGTTGCCTTTAAAGGCGAGCATGCTGATGGCCATGATTTTGTTGATTCGGCAATTAATTCTGGAGCAAAGTTTGTATTAGTCTCTAAGCAAGTAAATGTACCATCAATACAGGTTGAGGATGTTGGCCAAGCTTTATTAGCGCTAACTTCATATGTAAGAAGTAAATTAACTGGATTAAAGTTGGTTGGGATTACGGGCTCTCAAGGCAAAACAACCACAAAAGAGTTTTTGGGTTCGATTTTACAATTAGCAGGCAATACAGTTGCAACTGAAGGAAATTTCAATACCGACATTGGCGTGCCACTTACAATTCTTCGTTGTAATGAGCAGACCAAATACTGCATTGTTGAAATGGGCGCAAGACATGTGGGGGACATTGCCAAATTAACTAAAGTCGCAGCCCCAGATGTAGGGGTAGTTTTGGTAGTGGGCCGGGCGCATCTTGGCGAGTTTGGTTCGGTGGAAGCACTTGCAAAAACTAAAGCAGAGTTAATAACCAATCTACTTCCAAATACAATTGCAGTACTAGGCAGTTACGACAAATTCACGCCGAAAATGGCAGACAACCTTGCAATAAAAAAGATTATTTTTGGTGATGGTCAAACAGTTCGTGCTGCCGATATTGAAATGCACGGTGGTTATGCACACTTTGACTTAGTAACTCCAACCGGCAGAAACCCAGTCTCACTTCAGTTGCTAGGTGAACATCAAATTCCTAATGCACTTGGTGCCGCCGCAGCAGCATATGCACTTGAGATAAATAATGAGCAAATTGCCACTGGATTAATTACTGCAACTTTAGGTAGCAAGTGGCGCATGGAGATTGAAGAGCTAGATGGGCTAAAAATAATTAATGATTACTACAACGCCAATCCAGAGAGCACAAAAGCAGCAATTAAAACTTTAGTTTTGCTCAGTCAAGAAAGCGGTGGAGCATCATGGGCGGTACTCGGAAAGATGCATGAGTTAGGTGAAGCAGAGCAATCTGGGCATCAAGAGGTTGTGAAGTATTGCCAGGAGATCGGGGTTGACCATCTAGTTACCGTGGGGACTGGCCTATATAAACCTGAGGAAAATGAAAATTCTGAGAAACATTTACTCATACATAACTGCGCAAATGCAGATACTGTTTTAGAGTTAGTCAGTAACTTTTCTGCCGGTGATGTGATTTTGCTAAAAGCATCCAGATCAGAGAAATTTGAGGATTTGGCTAATTTACTTAGAAGTAAATGGAGCGGGGGAGTAGTGTGAAAGGAATATTGCTTTCAGGTGCAGTTTCAGCAATTTTTGCATTCTTTGCAACCCCTGCGCTAATTCGATTTTTAACAAAGAAAAGTTACGGCCAAATAATAAGAGATGATGGCCCAACTACTCATCAGGTAAAGCGCGGAACGCCAACAATGGGTGGCATAGTTTTAATCACAGCAACTTTATCCGGGTATTTTATTAGCCACTTAGTCACTACCGTTAGGCCAACCACTTCTGCTTTATTAGTTATTGGATTAATTCTTGGGTTAGGCCTAGTTGGGTTTCTTGATGATTGGTTAAAAGTTGCTCGTCAACAATCACTAGGCTTAAATGCTAAACAGAAATTATTCGGACAAGCTTTAGTTGCTGGCTGTTTTGCTTATGCTGGACTACAGTTTCCAGATAGTGCTGGACTAACACCTATCTCTGCAAACCTTTCAACGGTTCGAGATACTTCAATAAAGTTAACACTAGTTGCGGTAATCATTTGGGTAATTCTAATGGTACTGGGCACAAGTAACGGAGTGAATCTAACTGATGGCTTAGATGGACTTGCAACTGGAGCAGCAGTTATGGTCTTTACATCATTTATTTTGATCGGCGTATGGGAGTTTGGACAAAGCTGTGCAGTTTCACCAGGACTTAAGTGCTACGCAGTTAGAGATCCCCTTGATCTTGCAGTATTAGCAGCTGCCCTAGCGGGTGCATGTGGTGGTTTTCTTTGGTGGAATGCATCTCCTGCAAAAATATTTATGGGAGATGTTGGTTCATTGGCTTTAGGGGGTGCGCTAGCTGGACTGGCAATTACGCTGAGAACTCAACTTCTGCTTGTAGTACTTGGATTTATTTTTGTACTAATAACATCTTCGGTAATCATTCAAGTTGTTTACTTTAAAATATCTGGTGGTAAACGGGTATTTAAAATGGCACCACTTCAGCACCACTTTGAGTTACTTGGGTGGGGTGAAGTAACTATTGTGATTAGATTTTGGATCATTGCAAGCCTTGGGGTAGCAGCAGGTTTAGGCCTCTTTTATGCCCAGTGGGTTGTTTCCTAATATGAGCTTCGTCGCCGAACTTTCCGGAAAGAGTTGTTTGGTTATCGGGGCTGGTGTTACTGGCCGAGCTGTTCACGAAGCATTACTTAAGTTTGGTGCTATTTCAAAGATATTTGACGAGAAGGTCACAGAAAAAAGTGATGTGATAAATGTGTTACCAAAAGGTATTGAATTGGCAGTTGTTTCTCCCGGCTGGAAAATGGATCATCCGGTGATATTGGAACTGAAAAATAGTGGGGTAAAGATTATTGGTGAAATCGATTTCGCGTGGCAGGTTAAACAAGTTTTGGCTCCAAACCAGAAATGGATTGCACTAACTGGCACAAACGGTAAAACAACCACAATCAAGATGGTTGAATCAATTTTCAAGGCAGCAAAGGTAAATGGATTGGCATGTGGAAATGTGGGACAAACTGTAATTGCCTCTGTCTGCTCTGATCCTTCATATGAATATCTAGCAATTGAACTTTCTTCATTTCAAATTCAGTGGAGTGATTTACCTAAATACCAATCGGTTGCGTTATTAAATATTGCTGAAGACCATATCGACTGGCACGGTAGTTTTGAGGATTACGCAGCTGCAAAACTTAAGCTTTTAAAGCAGGCAGAAAAAGCATTTGTTAATAAATCTGATCCAGAGCTGTTTAAGCGGGTAGGTAAAGAAACAGCAATCTGGTTTTCACTTGAGACGCCAAATCCAAATGAGCTCGGATTAGTTGAGAATCTTTTAATCGATCGCGTTTTCTCTGCTACGCCAGCACAAGCAAATGAGATTGCTGAATTAGTGGATATAACTCCAACTGCACCACATAACGTTCTTAATGCTTTGGCAGCCTCTGCCTTAGCCCTTTCTATTGGGATTAAGTATGAATCAATCAAGCTTGGGTTACGCAACTTCTCGCCCGACCATCATCGTATGGAGTTAGTGCTAAGTAAGAATGAAATTAATTGGATTGATGATTCCAAGGCGACTAATCCACATGCAGCTGCAGCATCACTCCTATCTTATTTTAAGGTTATTTGGATTGCTGGAGGTCTGGCAAAAGGAGCCAGCATGGAGGAGTTAGTTTCAAGATGTGCGAAAAGGATTAAAGCGGTTATTCTAATCGGCCAAGACCGAGAATTGTTTGCAGATGCATTTACAAAGTTCTCACCCGCAACTCAAATCATAAGAGTTGATCAGATTACTGATTCAAAGCAATTAATGAATGATGTTGTTAAGCGGACAATTGAGTTAGCAAAACCAGGCGACACGGTGCTGCTAGCCCCAGCATGTGCCTCAATGGATCAATTTAGTTCATATGTAGAGCGTGGCCAATTGTTTACACAAGCAGTGAAGGCGCAGGTCTAACATGAGTAATAATTTACATTTGCGAAAGTACTCTCGCGTTCTTGCTCGGCCTGAATTACCTTACTTTTTAATTATCTGGAGCACTATATTCTTATGCGCACTTGGTTTGACAATGGTTTTATCTTCTTCAACTGTTACTTCGCTGCAAGAGAGTGGAAATACATACTCAATATTTATTAAACAGTTTTTCTTTTTGATCCTCGGTTCATTTGCTACATTTTGGGCATTCAGAGTTAAAGGTGCAATTTGGCCAGTCATTGCTAGATATGCACTTAGTATTTCAATTATTATTTTATTATTGCCATTTGTACCATTTTTGGGAAAAAATATAAAAGGAAACCGTAACTGGATTGAAATCGCTGGCTTTACACTGCAGCCATCTGAGTTTGCAAAATTTGGCTTAATTTTGTGGTGCGCGCTTAGGTTGCGCTCACTAGGCCAGGAGCCGGGTACGAAAAACTTAATTTTTTTACTTGCGCCAGGTCTAGTGGCTATTGAGCTATTAATTCTATCAGAACGTGATCTAGGTACTGCCCTTTTGGTATTAATAATTTTTAGCGGAATTTTGTTTGTATCTGGCGCTCCAATCAAGAATTTTCTTGCACTCATTACTTTTGGTGCAATTGTTGGCGGAGCATTTATTCTAAGCAGTGATTATCGGATGAGTAGATTTGCAGCTTTATTTAATCCATTTGATGATCGGTATTATAAATTTTCTGGTTGGCAGCCAGCTCATAGCATTATGGGTTTAGCTAGTGGTGGCTTATGGGGAAGTGGATTAGGTGCTAGCAAACAGAAGTGGGCAAATTTACCCCAAGCTCATACAGATTTTATTTTCTCAGTTATCGGTGAAGAACTTGGACTACTTGGTACCTTGCTAGTTCTAGCCCTTTATGTAGCATTAATTTATTCCATTTTAAGAGTTGCAATTAAAACTAAAGATGATTTTTCTAGATATGCAACTGCTGGAATCGCTTGCTGGTTTATCGCACAGGTAGTGGTGAACATTGGATCTGTTACATCTGTTATTCCGGTTATCGGTGTTACTTTGCCTTTTATCTCCTATGGTGGTTCTTCACTCCTAGCTAATTTGATCGCTGTTGGATATGTATTGGGCGTGGCCCGCAGAACACCTGAGATTGCTGAAGGTATTAGGGTGAGTCGAATGAGAAAATTGAACCGATGAATCCCAAAATATTATTTGCCGGTGGCGGAACTGCCGGACATGTCGAGCCGGCCTTAGCGGTTGCACATTGGTTGCGGAATGAAAAGCCAAATTGGGATTATGTGTTTGTTGGAACGAAGAAAGGTTTGGAGAATCAATTAGTTCCTGCTGCTGGTTTTAATTTACTGCACATTTCAAAAGTAGTGCTCCCAAGGCAATTGACACCGGAGATATTCATATTGCCAATAAAAATATTTATTGCAACCTGGCAGGCAATTAAATTATGCAAAAAAGTTGATTTAGTTATTGGGTTTGGTGGGTATGCATGCCCACCAATTTATATAGCCGCCGCAATTCTTCGTAAACCAATATTTATTCATGAGGCCAATGCTGTCCCAGGTTGGGCAAATCGGCTAGGAGCCCCATTTGCCTCCCAAATTTTTATCGCATTTAGTCGAGCTGGACAAAAACTTGGTCGTTGGCGAAATGCAAAATTAAGTGGCATGCCAATTCGGGCAGAAATAATTGCATCAGCAAATCTTTCTGGCGAAGAAAGCAAGACAAAGAAGAGATTGCAAATTGAAAAGTGGAAACTAGATCAGAATAAGCCGACCATATTGGTATTCGGCGGGTCTCAAGGTTCAAGGCATATTAATGAAGCAATACTTCAATCTTTATCTGCCTTTACTGAAAAGGGTGTGCAAGTTGTCCATTCAGTTGGTCGAAATAATCCACTCCCAACTTCAACTGAGAACTATTTACCACTCCCATATATTGAGGATATGTCATCTGCATATCATGCGGCAGATTTAGTTATTGCAAGAAGTGGTGCCCTAACTTGTGCAGAGCTAGCAGCGGTAGGAAAATTTGCGATTTTAATTCCATTACCCATAGGTAATGGCGAACAAGCGGTGAATGCCTCAGACCTGCAAGCAGCAGGAGCTGCTGAAGTAGTAGATGATAATAAATTTAATTCTGATTGGCTAAGTAGTAATTGGGATGAGATATGGCGCAAAGCCAGAAACTATCAGGCGGCCCCAGCAGCTCAGTTCTCTGCGAGCGAGACAATTGGTAGTGAGATTATTAGAGCAATTGATGGCAGCAAATGAAATCTGGACTTAATTATAAATTATCAGAATTAGCTCAACTTAAAATCCACTTCATTGGAATCGGTGGCGCCGGAATGAGTGGAATTGCCCGCATTATGTTGGCAAAGGGCTTTTCAATTTCTGGTTCAGATAAGAGTGACTCTTCTACGTTGACAGCTTTAAAGGCACTAGGTGCAAAGATTTATATTGGTCATGCCGCAGAAAATCTTGCAGATGCTCAACTAGTTATTATTTCCTCTGCAATTACTGAAAATAATCCAGAGTTAGCTGAGGCTAAGAGCAGAGGCATACCAATTGCTGCACGAGCAGTGGCATTAGCATGGCTTATGTCTGAATCAACCTCAGTTGCGGTAGCAGGTACTCATGGAAAGACCACAACAACTGCGATGTTAACTGTGGTATTACAATCAGCAGGCCTTGATCCATCTTTTGCTATTGGTGGAACGATAAATACCGCTGGCATAAATGCTCATAGCGGAAGCGGATCTATATTTGTCGCAGAGGCAGATGAGTCAGATGGATCTTTTCTAGCATATAAGCCGACAGGCGCAATAATCACAAATGTTGAGCTAGATCATGTGGATCATTTTGCTGATGAGGAGGCGGTATATGCCGTATTTGAAGATTTTATTTCCTCAATAAAAGATGATGGTTTTCTAGTCGCTTGTGGTGATGACCCAGGTGTTAAAACATTACTCTCTCGAATAACACGAACTGATTTAAAGATTTACCTTTATGGCAAAGGTAGTAGTAATGATTTCCGGATTGATCAAATTCATCTGGCCCCCAATTCATCCCAAGCCATAATTTCGATCACTGGCCGAAAAGTAGGGGAGTTAAACCTGACAGTTGTTGGTGAACACAACTTATTAAATGCCTTAGCTGCTTTTGCCGCAGCAACTGCAATGGGAGGTTCGGAAGAGAAGCTATTGGCCGGTTTAAAGGCCTTTACTGGCACCCGCCGTAGATTTGAATTAAAGGGTGAGGTAGGTGGAGTTAAAGTAATTGATGATTATGGGCATCATCCAACTGAAGTAGTAGTTACTCTGAAAGCAGCACGAAATTTAGCCGGAACAGGTCGCGTAATTGTTATTTTTCAACCACACAGGTATTCAAGAACTGCAGCCTTTACTAACCAATTTTCAAACTCACTTGCGCTTGCCGATTTTACTTATTTGCTTGAGGTATACGCCGCAAGCGAAAAGCCAATTGCCGGTGTGTCATCTTTATTGATCGCGCGAGGAATGAAATCTGAACAAGTTAAATTTGAGCCTTCGATGTTGCAGGTGGTATCAGATGTTGTTGAAATGGCAAAGAGTGGAGATCTAATCCTTACCTTAGGTGCTGGAGATGTAAGTTCATTGGGAGATCCAATTTTACAAGCCCTAGCAAGTCGCTTTGCTTAGTTATGGGTTTTCAAATCAGCAAGAGAATTAAACGTTTACTTGCAACTTTTTCAACAATTACACTCGTATCTCTTAGTGCATACATACTGGGCTGGTCATCATTTTTAACTGTAAATGAAGTCAGTATTGAGGGAACTAAATCTACCCAGGTGATTATGAGCAAGTTGGCTACTAATTCAATCGCACCTGTAGTTGGATCAAAACTTGCCAGAGTTGACACCCGGGCAATTAAAAACACCATCGCCCAGTTAGATTGGATAAGCCAAGCAAAAATCTATCGGAATTGGGTCAGTAAGAAGATTAGTATTGAGGTTATTGAGCGAATAGCGGTCGCCAAAGCTATTAATTCTCAGGGATCAAGGATTAACTTTGATAGTACGGGCACAGTTTTTTCGCCAACATCTAGCACTCAACTTTCAATGCAGAATTCCTTGCCGCAAGTGAGCTTGCAAGGTGGCGATAAGGAAGAGCTTGCATCTGTTGCATTGCTCCTGGCGGAAATTCCAAATGATCTGAGCTATTTAGTTACCGATCTTGAATCAATTTCAGTGAGTAAATCTGGGTATATTCAAATGCGAACCCAGATTAACAAAAACGCTGTGCAGATAAATTGGGGTAGGGCGGAAGAGGTTAAACAGAAGTGCTCTGTTTTGGTAGCCTTATTAGATCTGCCTGAAAATAGAGGGATAAAGCAGGTAGATCTATCTCAGCCAAATGCTCCAATAGTCAGTTAATTTCAATAATCAAATCAGCAAATAACGGCATCAAAAAATTGATTTTCTAAGAAAATAACTAAAATATTTACTTCATAAAATATCGTGTCGGTGTTTGATTGAGTTGCTTCTAATGCCTACTTTTACGTAATCGGAAAAGCATAACTTTAACTCTCAACTTGAGATTTAGGGCTAGGGAAGAGGCGCAAAGTGGCAACACCGCAAAATTATTTAGCTGTAGATGCAGATGTGAAATTAGATATTGGTAGAAAATTAACTAGAGGATTAGGCGCAGGTGCTGCACCAGAGATTGGTCGTCAAGCCGCCCTTGATCACATCGATGAGATTGAAGAAGTTTTACGTGGCGCAGATATGGTTTTTGTTACAGCAGGAGAAGGTGGCGGAACTGGAACCGGTGGTGCTCCAATAGTTGCTAAAGTCGCAAAAGATCTGGGTGCATTAACAGTTGGTGTTGTTACTAAGCCATTTACATTTGAAGGTAAACGTCGCACAGCACAAGCCGATGAGGGAATTGAAAATTTACGAACTGAAGTTGATACATTAATTGTGATTCCAAATGATCGTTTGCTTGCAATCTCTGATCGTTCAATCAGCGCACTTGAGGCATTTAAAACGGCAGATCAAGTTTTACTTTCTGGTGTGCAAGGTATTACTGACTTAATTACAACTCCTGGCCTAATTAATTTAGATTTTGCTGATGTTAAAAGTGTTATGTCAGGCGCAGGTTCTGCGTTAATGGGAATTGGTTCAGCTCGTGGTGAGGCAAGATCTATTCGCGCAGCAGAGCTTGCAATATCAAGCCCATTGCTTGAGGCATCTATTGATGGTGCACATGGAGTTTTACTTTCAATTGCCGGTGGATCTGATCTTGGTTTGTTTGAGATCTCAGAGGCAGCTGAGTTGGTTGCAAAGTCAGCCCACCCAGATGCAAATATTATTTATGGAACAGTTATTGATGACGCCTTAGGTGATGAGGTCAGAGTAACTGTTATTGCTGCTGGATTTGATGGCGGACAACCAAAGCGGGTTTTAATGCCAGTGATTAATGCCGCAACAATGAGTGGTGAGGCTGATCCAATTCCAGCCAATGACCCAATTTCAGTTGCATTAGATTTAAATCTCGATACTGCAGAACACCCACGGAAGCGAATTACATTTGAAGAACTAGTCGCAGAAGATGAGATCGATATACCTGATTTCATGCGGTAGTAGTTACCGTGGCACGGCTACTTTTTACCTCTCGTAATTTCAGCTCGTTAGATTCCTCGGTTGATAATCAAGCCGGGAATAAGTTAACTAATCTGATTGGTAAGCCGGTTGTGTTTATGAATCAATCACACAGCAATCTAGTTTCAGTAGTCAGTGATACTGCCATTTCGCCAGATGCAGATGGGCTAGTTACAACCAATCGAGATATTGCACTTGCGGTCCGGGTTGCAGATTGTCTGCCACTACTTTTAATTTCAAGTGAGTCAGTATCTGCAGTCCATGTTGGTAGGAAAGGTTTGTTAAATCAGGTTGCTTTAAATGCGGTGGAGAAGATGAAGGAGCTAGGCTCTACTCAAATTACTGGGTTAGTCGGGCCGCACATATGCGGTGCCTGTTATGAAGTAGATTCGCAAATGTATGAAGAGATTGTAAAAGACCATCCAGCAACTGGCGGAAAAGTAAATCATTTAAATCTATTTGCCGGTTTAGAGTCCCAATTGACTGGAATCAAACTCACTAATCTCTCGCTTTGCACAATGGAAAATCCAGAGTACTTTTCATATCGTGCCGGTGATAAGACTGGCAGGCAGGTTGGGGTAATTAGTTTATGAACCGCCCAGAGCAAATAGCTGAGAACCTTAAGCAAGTAAATGAGAATATTGCACACGCTGCAAAAAATGTTTGCAGATCAATTGATGAGATATCTCTAATTGTTGTAACTAAAACATTTCCGCTATCTGATTTAGAGATTTTGTATGAGTTTGGGTTAAGAGATTTTGGTGAGAATCGGGATCAAGAAGCAGTGGAGAAGGTAGACAAACTTCCCAAGGATATTAGATGGCATTTTCAAGGAGGAATTCAAAGCAATAAATTAAAATCTATAGCTACTTGGGCTAGCTGTATCCACTCTGTCGATCAACTTAAATATGCTCAGATTATTTCTGACCAAAATTTGGCTGTGCCAAAACAGATATTTATCCAGGTCTCACTTGACCAACCACCAGAGTCTCGCGGTGGAGTGGATCCAGCAAAACTATTTGATTTAGCCTCTAGTATTGAAAAATTACCTGGCACTTCTCTTCAAGGATTAATGGCGGTTGCACCGCTAACTGGCTCAGTAAGTGATTCTTTTACAAGGCTTCGGGCTATCCATGATGAGTTTAGAGCAGTCCATAAAAATGCTACTTATTTATCGGCTGGCATGAGTGGAGACTATGAAATGGCAATTTCATTCGGCGCGACACATCTGCGAATTGGCAGTTCAATCCTCGGGAATCGCTAGACCATCCCATAGATTAAAGCTATGGCTAGTGCATTTAAGCGGGTTGCTGGATACCTCGGATTGATGGATGAGGAAGAGTTAGACCATGGCACAAATCAGTTAACTGAACGTGCGCCTCGCTTAGTTAGGGCTAATGCGAAGCAAGTAGAGAAATCTAATATTGAAATTTTTCCACACAATGAAGTAAATAAAGTTATGGACCATATTATTTCTTTAACTCCACGCACTTATAGTGAAGCGCGTTTGATTGGTGAGCATTATCGTCAAGGTAAGCCAGTGATCATGAATTTAAGTGACATGGAAGAATCAGAGCGCAAGCGGTTGGTTGATTTTGCTTCTGGATTGGTTTTTGGACATCACGGAAGTATCGAACGTGTGACTCCAAAAGTATTTTTGTTAACGCCACCTAATGTGTCAGTTAGCGTTGAAGATAAAACATCTGCTGCGCAAGCTAGTTTTTTTAACCAAAGCTGATTTAGCCCTTAATTAAATGGGCGCGGTAATCGGAATAATTTACTGGGGTCTAAACCTATTTCTTATCACGCTAATTGGTAGATTGATTTTAGATTACGTAAGAATTTTTTCACCAAATTGGCGTCCGCGCGGAATTGTTCTAGCCCTTGCCGAGTTAATTTATTCAATAACTGATCGTCCACTTAGATTTGTTAGACAATTTGTCCCACCACTGCGCCTAGGATCAATTTCTTTGGATTTGTCTTTTATTGTTGTATTTTTTGTAGTGCAGCTGTTGATGCGATTAGTAATTATTCTTTAATTCTTAACAAGTTTAAGCCAAAGACCTAACTCATTATCTGTAGAGCTTTCAGAACTATTCTGTACCATTTTAGTTGCTAGAACTTCAGCGCTAATTTCTGAAACTGCTGAATTGATAGCAGATGTTAGATCGGCTGGGGCATTCCAGTTAACAGTTATACGATCACTTACATCTAACCCAATATTCTTACGCTCTTCCTGGATAGCTCTAATAACCTCCCGAACTTGGCCGGCCCGAATTAACTCAGGAGTTAAGGTCAGATCTAACGCCAAACTTTCACCAGCATGAGATGAAACAGACCAACCACTTCTTGGCGTTTCGGTTATAACTAAGTCGTCTATATCAAGCTCGATATCCTTTGCTTTGCCGCCCAAATCAACATTTAACTTAAAGACCTTATGCTTTCTAAGCTCCTTAACCATGACCGAAGGATCAGCGGCAGCTATCGATTTAGCAATCACCTGAACATCTGCACCAAATTTTGTACCAAGGGTTCGAAAGTTAGCCTTTACTGAGATATCAACAAGATCAGTTCCGGCAACATGGATCCCATCTAACTTTAAGATATTTAACTCTTCGGCAATATGAGTCTTAATTTCATCTGAGATATTTTCCCAACCAGAAGCAGAGACTAAAGCCCTAGATAAAGGCTGGCGGATCTTTACGCCAGATTCAGCCCTTGCCGATCTTCCTAATTCAACTAGGCGGCGCGATAACCCAACAGAGCTTGATAATTTCTCATCGATTGCAGATTTATTTGAAATCGGAAAGTTTGCAAGATGGACAGACTCAGTTTGATCTGATTCGGCAACTCGAACGAGCGTCTGCCAAACATGCTCTGAAATAAATGGAACCATTGGAGCGAGCAGCAATGTTAGATTCTTTAGACAGACATAAAGAGTATTTAGTGCTACCGGATCACCATCCCAAAAGCGGCGGCGAGATCTGCGCACATACCAATTAGATAGATCATCAATAAAGGTTGCAAGAAGTGAGCCCGCTTCTTGGGAGTCAAAGTTTTCTAAAGCACTATCAACACCGGCAATTAGTTTATTTAACTCAGAAAGAATCCATCGATTCATCAAAGTTAGATCCTTTGGCAAGGAAGTTACTTTGAAATCTGCCGCATTTGCATAAAGTGTGAAGAATGAAATTGTGTTCCAGTAGGTGAGTAGAGTCTTGCGAACAACATCAGAAATAGCATCGTGGCCAACTCGGCGGGCGCTCCAGGGAGAACCAGCAGCCAACATGTACCAACGAACTGCATCAGCGCCATGTTGATTCATTAGTGGCATTGGTTCTAGAACATTGCCAAGGTGCTTACTCATCTTTCTGCCATCTTTATCTAGAATATGGCCAAGGCATAAGACGGTTTTATAGGATGACTTATCAAAAACTAAAGTGCCAATTGTCATTAAGGTGTAAAACCAACCTCGAGTCTGATCAATTGCTTCACAGATAAAGTCTGCTGGATATGCGGCTTTAAACTCTGCTTCAGAACCTTGCTTATGTGGGTATCCCCATTGTGCGAATGGCATTGCACCAGAGTCATACCAACAATCAATAACCTCTGGAATACGCTCCATAGTTGATGAGCATTTTTCACATTTAAATTTAATATCGTCAACAAATGGGCGGTGTGGATCTAAGTTACTTAACTCAGTTCCAGATAGTTTGCCTAATTCAGCAAGAGAGCCAACACAAACCTCATGCTTATTTTCACATCTCCAAATTGGAAGCGGCGTTCCCCAATAACGATTACGGGAGACCGCCCAATCAATATTATTATTTAACCAATCACCAAATCTGCCAGTTTTAATTGTCTCTGGGTGCCAGTCAGTGTTGGAGTTTTCTCTAAGCAATTCATTTTTTATAGCTGTGGTTTTGATATACCAAGATGGCTGGGCGTAATACATTAAAGCGGTATGGCATCGCCAGCAGTGTGGATATGAGTGCTCAAATTGCAAGCTCTTAAACATTAAACCGCTTGATTTAAGATCTTTAATTAACGCCTTATCTGCTTCCTTGAAAAATACGCCACCAACTAGTGGAACTTCTTTATTGAAGTGACCATCCGGGCTTACTGGGTTTACAACCGGAAGGTTGTACTTTCTACAGACCTCAAGGTCATCAGCGCCAAATGCAGGGGATTGGTGAACTAAACCGGTGCCATCTTCTACTGTTACGTAATCAGCAAGCACCACATAATGCGCATCATTTATCTCAACAAAATCAAATGGCCTACTGTATTTTGTGTGCTCAAGCTCAGTTCCCTTAAAGGTAGCAATTACTTTTCTATCCTCACCGAGCACGGATGCTAAATCAGAAGCAACTACTAGCCTTTCCGTTTTTTCATCGGTTGTAATTTCAATTACTTGGTAATCAACCTTTGGATTAACTGCAACAGCAGTATTGGCAACTAATGTCCACGGAGTTGTTGTCCAAACCAATAAACTCGCCTTAAGCTCTGCTAACTTGCCAGTGGTGGCAGGGAAGCGCACAAATACAGATGGATCCTTAATGGTTTCATAACCCTGAGCTAGTTCATGATCGGATAAGCCAGTTCCGCACCTTGGACAGTACGGTGCGACTCGATGATCTTGAACTAATAAACCTTTTTTCCATATTTGTTGCAGAGACCACCAAACACTCTCAATGTAAGCAGGTGACATAGTCCAGTAAGCCTCATCAAAATCAACCCAGAAACCCATGCGCTTAGTCATGTCAGTAAATTCATCAACATGTCGCTGCACTGACTCTTTACATTTTTCATTAAATGCTGCAACACCAAATTTTTCAATATCTGCTTTGCCAGTAAAGCCCAACTCTTTTTCTACTGCGATTTCAACTGGCAAACCATGGCAATCCCAACCGGCTTTGCGAATTACCTGCTTACCTTTCATTGTTTGAAATCTAGGAAATAAATCCTTAAAAACTCGAGCTTCAATATGATGTGTTCCGGGTTTTCCATTTGCAGTAGGTGGACCTTCATAAAAACTCCAGCGCGGAGCACCATTTCGATTGGCGACTGATTTTTCAAATATTTGATTTTGTGACCAGAAATCTAAGATCCCAGCTTCCATTGATGGAAGATCGATTTGTGCAGAAAGGGTATTAATTCCGCGGTTGCCGCTCGTATTCACGCCACATTCTAACGCGCGCAGTTGCCCTTTAATGAACTCATGATTGAGCACGGGGGTGGCGGTTGGTAATTACTTGGGCCAAGCCATAACCTTTGCCCCTTCAGGGGGTAATGTGGCTATCAGCAAGTTATTTAAGAAATCACCAAAGAAGAGCGCAAAGAAATCGGCGAAAAAGCCAATAAAAACTGCTGCCAAAAAGGTTGCTAAAAAGAGCCCACCAAAAAAGCCTGCTGCTAAAAAAATTGTAAAAAAAGCAGCAACTCGGTCACCGAATATTGTTAAACCAACATTAGCTAAAAAAGCGGCAATCAAGAAGGCTCCGGGTAAACCTTTTCCAGCAAAACTTCAAACATCTACCTCCGGATCTTCAACGACAATCTCTGTCACATCAACAATGCCAAATGCGAATGCTCTGCCTGTTGTAGAAGAGCGCAGATTAGTAATGCTGCCACCACCAAAGCCGGTATTGAAATCAAAGAAGGCAGCGGCACTAAAGCCAATTAAAAGTGCACCAGCACCACTAGTTGTACAGGCGAGTGAAATTGCCTGGAATGCAGCTGAATTGAAAACTATGAAGGCTGAGTTATCAAAGGATTTAGTGCGACTACGTAAAGAACTCGAATCAGCTGAGGCTGAGATGGAAGATCTAGTAGAAGCTGCAGGTGTTGGAGCCGGTGATGACCAAGCTGATGCTGGGGCGAAAACATTTGAGCGAGAGCATGAGATGTCATTGGTATATAACGCGCGGGATATGGTCCAACAAACCGAGCGAGCACTTGAGCGCATTGCAAACAAAACATATGGAAAGTGTGAAGAGTGTGGGAACTTTGTAGGAAAAGCCAGATTACAGGTTTTCCCTCGCGCTACTTTGTGTATGGTTTGCAAACAAAAAGAGGAACGACGCTGAACCTAATTCAGCGAAAATGGTTAGCGGTTTCCGCATTAATTGTTTTTGCCTTAGATTATTTAACTAAGCAGTTAGCAATACATTACCTGTCAGATGAGCCAAAAAATATAATTGGCTCACTTCTTCAATTTAAACTTATTTATAACTCTGGTGCCGCATTTAGCCTTGCTTCTAGTGGCACAATTTTTCTTTCTAGTTTTTCAATAATCACAGCAGTTGTTATTTTCTACTTTGGTCGCAAAGTTAAATCCACGCCATGGGCAATAGCCTTGGGCCTTGTCTTAGGCGGGATTTTCGGTAATTTAATTGATCGAATATTCCGGTCACCTGGTGGATTGCAAGGTGAGGTAGTTGATTGGATCCAAATCCCCAATTGGCCAGTGTTTAATATTGCAGATTCTGCAGTAGTTTGTGGCGCAATACTTATTACAGTTCTAAACTGGAAGAATATAGAATTTAGTAAAAGTGAGGAAAAAAGTGAGTGAGCGTGAGGTTAGAAATCTAATAATCCCAGAAGGCTTAAACCAGGAACGAGTCGACGCTGCTTTATCACGGTTACTTGGCTTATCCCGTAATGTAATTGTTGGCTTAATTGAATCTGATGAAATATCAAAAGATGGTAAGCCGGTTGGAAAATCTGATCGAGTTTTAAGTGGCGATCAACTAGAGGTTCTGATGCCAGCGGCCAAGGGTGAAGCAAAACTTACTGCTACGCCGATTGATGGATTAAAAGTTGTTTACGATGATGAGTACTTAATTGTGATCGATAAGCCAGTTGGAATTGCTGCTCATCCAAGCCCGGGCTGGCAAGGCGCGACAGTTGTTGGTGCAATTTTTGCTGCTGGTTACCAGCTAGCAACCTCTGGGGCAGCAGAGCGACAAGGTGTCGTTCACAGGTTAGATGTTGGAACATCTGGCTTAATGGTGGTTGCTAAAAGTGAGATTGCATATGCAAGTTTAAAAGATCAGTTTCGCGAACGAACAGTTTCAAAGGTTTATCACGCATTAGTTCAAGGCCATATGGATCCAACGGTTGGAACTATTGATGCACCTATCGATCGTCATCCGAAAGAGGATTATCGTTTTGCAGTTGTGGCAAATGGCAAACCAAGCATTACTCACTACAAAACTTTAGAAGTTTTCCCTGCGGTAACATTGCTTGAGATTGAACTTGAAACCGGAAGAACTCATCAGATACGAGTTCACTTCTCAGCGCTTCATCATCCGTTAGTTGGTGATTTAACTTATGGTTCAGACCCGGCCCTTGCTGCAAGACTTAAGATCTCTCGCCCCTGGCTACACGCTAAGCAGCTCGCCTTTACTCACCCAGGCAGTGGGGAGCGAATCTCATTTACGGCTGAATATCCAGAGGATCTGACACGCTCACTTGCCCTACTTTCAGATATTGCCCGCTAGAAATTAACAGCAGTAGTAATCTCACTATCCATGTCTAATTCAACTAGCAACCTAAAAAATTCGGAGAATTTCGTACATCTTCATGTACACACCGAGTACTCGATGTTGGATGGTGCTGCAAAAATCTCTGAGTTAGTTGCAGAGGTTGTTCGCCAGGAAATGCCAGCGATCGCAATGACCGACCATGGAAATGTATTTGGTGCATTTGAATTTCATAAACTTGCAAAAGCTGCGGGCGTTAAACCAATTATTGGTATTGAAGCGTATATCGCACCCGAATCAAGATTTGATAAAAGAAGAGTTAAGTGGGCCGAAGGCGGCGAGGATGATGTCTCCGGTGGTGGTGCTTACACACATATGACACTTCTTGCCGAAAATAACCAGGGTTTATCAAATCTATTTAAGCTCTCATCTCTTGCATCACTTGAAGGTTTCTATTACAAGCCAAGAATGGATAGAGAATTACTGGCTAAGTACTCAAATGGAATTATTGGTACAACTGGTTGTGCTGGTGGCGAGATTCAAACTAGGTTGCGGATGGGTAACTATAAAGAGGCGATTAAAGCGGCTAGCGAGATGAGAGACATCTTTGGGGCTGAAAATTTCTACTTAGAACTTATGGATCATTCGATTGAAATTGAGAAACGTGCTTTCGCAGATTTGCTAAAGCTCGGTAAAGAGTTGAATCTGCCATTGCTAGCAACTAATGATTTGCACTACACCCATCATGATGATGCAAGCGCTCATGAGGTATTGCTATGTATTCAATCTGGCTCAACTTTTGCAGATCCAAAACGGTTTAAATTTGAGAACTCTGAGTTTTATTTAAAAAGTGCTGCTCAAATGCGAGAGCTGTTTAAGGATTTTCCAGAAGCATGTAATAACACATTACTTATTGCCCAGCGTTGTGAAACGACAATGCGTGAAGGTGAAAACCTATTGCCAAGATTTACAGTTCCACAAGGTGAAACTGAGGATAGCTGGCTTAAAAAATTATCTAATGATGGCCTTGCTGCTCGAATGGATAATCAAGTCCCGATCGAATATCAAGAGCGGTTAGATTTTGAATTAGATGTAATGATGAAGATGGGTTTTCCAGGATACTTTTTAGTTGTTGCCGACCTTTGTAAGCATGCTCGTGAAGTTGGAATCAGGGTCGGCCCTGGCCGAGGTTCTGCAGCTGGCTCACTTGTTTCCTATTCGCTAGGAATTACTGGACTTGATCCAATTAAATTTGGTTTATTATTTGAAAGATTCTTAAACCCAGAGCGTATTTCTATGCCAGATATTGATCTAGATTTTGATGAGCGCAGAAGATCAGAGATGATCCAATATGCCACTACAAAGTATGGTGATGATCGAGTTGCACAGATCATTACCTACGGAACGATTAAATCTAAACAGGCAATTAAAGACTCAACCCGAGTTCTCGGTTACCCATATGCATTAGGCGAACGACTAACCAAATCACTTCCACCTTCAGTGATGGGCAAAGATATTTCACTTGGCGGAATTTTTAATATGGATGATGATCGTTATGGCGAGGCAAGTGAGTTTAGAAATTTATATGAGTCTGACCCAGATTCAAAGAAGATTGTTGATACTGCGTTAGGTATCGAAGGATTAAAACGTCAATGGGGTGTGCACGCAGCTGGAGTTATATTAAGTAAAGAGCCACTTTTGGAAGTTATCCCAATTCATCGCAGAGAAGCAGATGGAGCAATCATCACTCAATTTGATATGGGCGCATGTGAAGCAACTGGGCTACTTAAAATGGATTTTCTTGGGTTGCGTAACCTTTCAGTATTAGATGATTGCTTAATTAATATTGAAAAAAACCTTGGTAAAACAGTAGTCCTTGAAACATTGCCATTAAAAGATGATAAAACCTTTGAACTGCTATCGCGTGGAGATACTTTAGGAGTTTTCCAATTAGATAGTGCCCCGATCAGATCGTTACTACGTTCAATGGCACCAGATAGTTTTGAAGATATTGCAGCGGTTATTGCGTTATATCGCCCAGGTCCAATGGGTGAAGATTCACATAATAAATATGCTGATTATAAAAATGGCCGAAAAGCGCAGGTTGGTATTCATCCTGAGCTTGATAAGCCACTAAGTGAAATTCTGAAAGATACCTATGGGTTGATTGTTTACCAGGAGCAGGTACTAGCAATTGCTCGAAAAGTTGCTGGTTTCACACTTGGTCGTGCTGATTTGCTACGCAAAGCAATGGGTAAAAAAGATAAGAAAATTCTGGACAAAGAGAAAGTTCACTTTGATGCAGGTATGAAAGAAAATGGTTTTTCTGCGGATTCAACGGAAAAATTATGGCAAACACTTATCCCATTTTCTGATTATGCATTTAATAGAGCTCATAGCGCTGGTTATGGCCTACTTTCTTTCTGGACTGCATACTTAAAAGCAAACTATCCAGCTGAATACATGGCTGCTCTGTTAACTAGTGTGCGTGATGATAAAGACAAGAGTGCGCTTTACTTAAATGAGTGCCGCCGTATGGGGATAAAGGTTTTACCGCCTGACGTTAATGAATCAGATTCTGAATACACCCCACGCGGAACAGATATTAGGTTTGGACTGACAGCTATTAGAAATGTTGGCGAAAATGTCGTGGCATCAATCATTGAGAATCGGAAAATAAAAGGGAAGTATTTAAGTTTTGGTGATTTCTTAACCAAGGTTGATTCACATGTCTGCAATAAAAAGACGATTGAATCATTAATTAAGGCCGGTGCATTTGATTCCTTAAATCACACTCGACGAGGTTTGATGATGGTGTTCTTAGAGGCACTTGATGCAGTCTCTGAAGCAAAGCGGGCAGAGGCAATTGGACAATTTGATTTATTCGGGGCCACAAATGCCACAACAAGTGTGAGTGGTGTTGAGTTAGATATTCCTAACACCGAGTGGGAAAAAATGATGTTGCTAGGGTATGAGCGAGAGATGTTGGGACTATATGTTTCTGATCATCCATTGCTGGGAGTAGAACATGTTCTGCGGTCAGTTGCAGATTTTTCAATCAGCCAAATATCTGAAGTTAGCCATGATCAGGTAATTACAATTGGTGGATTGATAACACAGATTCAGAGAAAAGTTTCAAAGCAAGGTACTCCATGGGCGATTGTTACTGTTGAAGATCTAGATGGCGCGGTAGATGTTTTATTTTTCTCAAATGCTTATGCCGCACATGGAGTTAATTTAGTTGAGGATCGAATTGTGGCAATTAGAGGCCGTGTTGATAAGAGAGAGGAACAACCTAGGATCTCAGCTCTTGATTTAACACTACCTGATTTAAAGCAAGTACCAACTGGCCCATTTATTATTTCAATGGAAATGTCTAGATGTACTCCACCAGTCATTGATCGAATGAATGAAATTTTACGTTCTCATCCTGGCGGGCGAGAGGTCCACTTGAGATTAGTAGATGGTGAAAAAAATACAGTTCTAAAATTAGATGAGAATTTAAAGGTTACTTCATCACCAAGTTTGAGTGCAGATCTTAAAACTGTACTTGGGCCAGATTGCTTAGTTGTTTAGGTATTAATGAGTATTCTTGAATTATTACCAGCGATAGATATAAAAAATGGAAAATCTGTCAGATTAAAGCAAGCACAGTTGGATTCAGCAGAACAGCATGAGAGCCCTGGCGTTGTTTTATCTGATTTTGTTGCTAAAGGTGCAAAATGGATTCACCTTGTTGATTTAGATGCAGCCTTTAAATCTGGGAGTAATTCAGATTTGATACAAAACTTAATTGCTGCGAGTCCAATAAAGGTTCAACTATCTGGTGGAATAACTAATGAAGATTCAATACAAAAAGCATTAAGTACCAAAGCTGACCGAATAAATATTGCAACAGCAGCTCTGCAGAATGTAGATTGGGTAGTTAAAGTCATCAAATCCAACCATGAGCGTTTAACGATTGGGCTTGATATTGATGATGGTGTTCTAGTTGCCAGAGGAAGTGGTGAAGTAATTGGTGATCCGTTTGAGTATATAAAAACTTTGGATAAGGCTGGATGCAAGCGGTATGTAGTTACCGATAATTCAACAGATGGTGAACTAAATGGCCCGAATCTTGATTTACTCGATAAAGTTTTAAAATCAACGAAATCACTGATTATTGCAAGTGGTGGTATCTCAAAATTATCTGATCTAAAGGATCTGCGTGAAATGGGCCTAGATGGTGTAATTGTTGGTAAGGCACTTTATGTCGGAGCAATCGATATTAGTGCTGCGATCAAAACCTGCTACCAATAATCGGCTCCTGGCAGTTAGTAATTACGGCAGAATAGGGCAGTGGAAAAAGCACTGATTTCTCTGGAAGAGTTTCGCGGTTATGCCCGAGACTTTAATGTGATTCCAGTTGCTCGTAAGCTCGCTAGCAAAAATGAAACTCCACTTTCAATCTATGAGAAGCTAACGCAAAATCGCAGCGGAACATTTTTACTTGAATCAGCAGAGGCTGGAATTTGGGCAAGATACTCATTTATTGGTGTAAATAGCGAAGCAACTTTAACTGAGAAGAATGGGTTGGCAACTTGGCTAGGAGTTATGCCAGCGGGTGCACCAACTGGAATTGATCCATTGTCCGCTCTTAGAATTTCTACGTTACACCTTCGTTCACCGAGATTAAACAATTTACCACCTCTAACTGGCGGTTTGGTTGGTTATCTTGGCTATGAGATTGTCAGAAGACTTGAAAAGCTACCCGATCTATCTAATAAAGATATTGATATTCCAGAGATTGCGATGATGCTTACATCTGATTTAGCAGTTTATGATCACAAAGAAGGTGTAATCACATTAATAGCTAATGCAATTAACTGGGATGGAAGTTCGGATCGAGTTGATTTAGCATATGAGAAAGCAATTCAAAGATTAGACAAGATGGAGTTAGAGTTAAACCAAACTTTATTATCTGAGTTTAAAGAAATTCCAACCCGCGTAGCTCCAAATTATGATCGTAACACGACTGATTCTGATTACATTAATAAAGTTGAATTAATCAAAGAAGAAATTAAATCTGGCGAGGCATTTCAGGTAGTGCTATCTCAAAGGTTTTCTATGCCTATTGCTTGTAAGCCATTTGACATTTATCGAGTTTTACGTGAGCAAAATCCAAGCCCATACATGTATATTTTTAATTTCTCTGATGATCTTTCGGTTGTGGGTTCAAGCCCTGAGGCATTGGTAAAAGTAACTGGAGATAATGTGATGATTCATCCAATCGCAGGTACCAGGGCGAGGAATGCTGATGCAAAAATTGATAAGCAGATAGCTCAGTCACTACTTGAAGATCCAAAGGAGCGAGCAGAGCATTTAATGTTAGTTGACCTTGGTCGCAATGATTTGGGTCGTGTATGCCAAGCAGGATCAGTAGAGGTAACTGAATTTATGCAGATCGAGAAGTACTCCCATGTGATGCATATTGTTTCAACAGTAGTTGGAAAACTCTTAGCTAAAATGGCTCCAATCGAAGCATTATTTTCAGTATTTCCAGCTGGTACATTATCTGGCGCACCAAAGCCACGAGCTATGGAGATTATTGAAGAGAATGAAACAACCAAGCGAGGCATTTACGGCGGCACAATTGGTTACCTAGATTTCACTGGCAATATTGATACTTGTATTGCAATTAGAACTGCAGTCATTAAAAATCAGATTGCTTACGTGCAAGCCGGAGCTGGAATTGTCGCTGATTCAGATCCGGTATCTGAAAATCAAGAGTGTATAAGTAAGGCGGCTGCAGTTTTAGGCGCAGTTGCCACTGCTAACTTAATGGTTGCTAAAAAATGAGAAATTCTCTCTTCGGCAGTTTAATATTGGTTGGATTAGCTACGTATTTAATAATTAGGTTAAGCAAGAAGGCTGATTCAGATAAATATAAATTAAAGCCAAAAAATAAATGGAACGCACTTTCGGAAGGGAATGACCCAACTGATGAGTGATTCAAATGTTTTAAACTCAATAATTGAGGGTGTTTTGGAAGATGTTCAAAAACGTATTGTTCCTATTGCCCAACTTCGGGACCAATTGCAGTCTGCGCCAAAATTAAGAGATGCTTACGCCGCCTTAAGTAAAGAGCCAATGCGATTAATTGCTGAAGTAAAAAGATCATCACCTAGTAAAGGTGAGCTAGCTGCTATTGCTGATCCAGTTTCCCTTGCAAAAAGTTATCAAGCCGGTGGAGCCGATGTTATAAGTGTCTTAACTGAAGAGCGTCGGTTTAAAGGAAACATTTCAGATCTAATTTCAATCCGAGCTGCGATAGATATTCCAGTTTTACGAAAAGATTTCATTGTTACAGAGTTTCAAGTATATGAATCAAGAATTCTTGGCGCAGATTTAATGCTTTTAATTGTTGCTGGATTATCAAAATCACAACTTAACGACTTTTATCAATTAGCTACCGAGCTAGGTATGGATGTTTTAGTGGAAGTTCATAATGTAGAAGAGGCAGAGCGCGCTATAGAGATTGGCTCGAAAATAATTGGCGTTAACTCGCGTAATTTAAAAACACTTGAAGTGGATGAGAAAAATTTTGAATTAATTTTGCCGCAACTCCCAGATTCAGTTATAAAGGTTGCAGAGTCTGGTATTAGCCAACGCTCGCAGGTCCAATTTGTGCAATCCTTGGGCGCAAATGCAGTTTTGATCGGCGAGACTCTCGTTAAGGCAGGTAACCCAATTCATACGATAAATGATCTGCTCAATCGTTGAGGATGCAATAAACTCTAGCCATGACGCAAAGTAAGAATACGCAAAGCATGGACTCATCTATTTTGGGTCACTTTGGTCCTTATGGTGGAAGATTTGTTCCAGAAGCCTTAATTGCAGCACTTGATGAATTAGCTGCGGCTCATCTCGCTGCGCAATCTGATTCATCTTTTCAAGAAGAGTTAAATGAATTACATAAGACTTATTCCGGTAGACCAAGTATTTTAACTGATGCAAAAAGATTTTCTGAATATGCAGGTGGCGCACGAATATTATTAAAGCGTGAAGATTTAAATCACACTGGTAGTCATAAAATTAATAATGTATTAGGCCAAGCCTTATTAACTAGGCGAATGGGTAAAAAAAGAATTATTGCTGAAACTGGCGCAGGCCAACACGGTGTTGCATCTGCAACAGCAGCAGCCTTGTTTGGTTTGGAATGTGTTGTTTATATGGGTGAGGCTGACACTAAGCGACAGGCATTAAATGTTGCAAGAATGAAATTACTTGGTGCAACAGTTGTACCAGTAACGCAGGGATCTAAAACTTTAAAAGACGCAATTAATGAGGCCATGCGCGACTGGGTAACAAATGTTGAAACTACTCATTACCTATTAGGAACAGTGGCTGGTCCTCATCCTTTCCCAACAATGGTTAGAGATTTTCAGAGAATTATTGGTGTTGAAGCACGTGCACAGGTGCTTGAGTTAACCGGCAAGCTTCCAGATGCTGTTCTGGCATGTGTTGGCGGCGGTTCAAATGCAATTGGAATATTTCATCCATTTATCGATGATAAGAATGTTCGATTAATTGGACTTGAGGCTGGCGGCAAAGGTGTTGAGACCGGATTTCACGCAGCAACCATTTCTGGTGGGACTCCTGGCGTACTACACGGAACACGATCATATGTATTACAAGATAAAGATGGCCAAACAGTTGAATCACACTCAATCTCCGCTGGTTTAGATTATCCAGGCGTTGGTCCAGAGCATGCTTTTTTAAATGATATTGGTAGGGCTGAATATCGCGCAGTTACTGATGATCAGGCAATGTATGCATTTTCATTATTATGTAAATCAGAGGGAATTATTCCTGCGATTGAGACAGCGCATGCGTTAGCCGGTGCACTTGAGATTGGCAATGAGCTTGGCAAGGATGCAACACTTCTAATTAATCTCTCTGGCCGTGGTGACAAAGATGTACAAACAGCGGCTGAGTACTTTGGATTACCACTTTAATGCCCACTGCGCTTGATGATCTTTTTATTAAAACAAAGAAGGAAAATCGAGCTGCGTTAATTGGTTATTTACCAGCAGGCTTTCCAACTCAAAAGGAATCGATAGAGATAATTAAATCGATGATTGATGGGGGAGTTGATGCAATTGAGATTGGCTACCCATACTCTGATCCAGTTATGGATGGGCCAGTAATTCAAGCTGCATCTGAACAAGCAATTAGTAATGGTGTTGGCGTGGATGAGGTATTTGATTTACTAAAAATTAGTGTTGCGTATGGTGCTCCCTCAGTTGTTATGAGCTACTGGAGTCCAATTGAAAAATATGGTGTTGCAAAATTTGCCGAAGCAATTTTAAGTGCAAAAGGATCAGGGGTAATAACACCTGATTTAACTGTTGAAGAATCTGAAACATGGCGAGCAGAATCAGATAAAAATCTACTTAATAGAATTTATGTTGTTGCGCCCAGTACTACCAGTGAACGTTTAGCTAAAGTTACTTCAGAATGCTCTGGGTTTATTTACGCTGCAAGTTTGATGGGGGTCACCGGAACTAGGGATGCTGTTTCTGCAAACGCGAGTTCACTAGTAAGTCGAATAAGGTCTACTAGTAACACTCCAGTTGCGGTTGGATTAGGAGTTTCTACGAAGGAGCAAGCAAAGGTTGTTGCGTCTTATGCTGATGGCGTGATTGTTGGCTCTGCTTTTATCAAAATAATTCAAGAACATGGTGCTGGTCGATCTGGCCTAAAGAAAGTAAAGAAGCTAGCCCAATCTTTATCTGAAGGAGTAAGAGATGGGCGATAAATTTAAAGTTGCTCAACCTTGGTTAACATTATTTGCTAGATTAATTTTGGGAGGAGTTTTACTAGCAGCCGGTGCTCTTAAAATTGGTAATTTACAAAAATCTGCAATGGCGGTTAGAGCGTATGAACTTCTTCCGGTATCACTTGCTAATTTTCTAGGATACACATTGCCTTGGGTTGAAATTGGAGTTGGACTACTACTTATAACTGGAGCTTTGGTAAGAATTTCTGGATTAATCGGTGCAGTTACGATGCTGGCATTTATTATTGCGATTGGACAGGCATGGGCAAGGGGTTTAAGTATTGATTGCGGTTGTTTTGGCGGTGGCGGTGCTATCGACCCAGAAGACACTAAGTATTTATCTGAAATTATTAGAGATATAGGCTTACTTATCCTGGGAATTTACCTTTATTTATATCCAAAGGGTAGATTTAGTTTAGACAAATAGGAAAATAGTCCGGTAAGCAAAGGAGAAAAACATGGCAGCAAATAATGGTGGCGATAAGGGAACTCGCAACTTAGTAATAGTTATGGTCTCATTTATTGTTGTAGTAGGAGTTGTTTTCTCTCTAATTAGTAACCGATCCAGTACAACAGCAGCAATCCCAGCTTCGGTCTCTGCTGATGATGGCTATGGAATCGTATTGAATCCAGATACTAAGCCAACAATTGATGTTTATGTAGATTACCAGTGCCCAGCTTGTAGGGCATTTGAGATAATAAATGGTGGATATTTGAATGAAGTTATTGCCCAGAATAAGGCAAAAGTTGTTTTTCACCCGATGACATTTATCGGCCCAGAATCAATTTTGGCAGCAAATGCCGCAGCATGCGCAGCTGATGAAAATGAATTTATGGCTATGAATCTTGCTTTATTTCAAGATCAATCCGCAGAGGAGAACTCAGGAAAATGGCAAGGTGATGCTCTGCTAAATATTGGTAAATCTATTGGTATTAACTCTGCAAAATTCGAAACGTGTATTAAAGATGGAAGCTATGTAAATTGGACTGGAAATGTTGCAACTGCAACTGCTAAAGCGGATGTAAATGGAACTCCAACAATTTTTGTTAATGGCAAGGAATTAGATCGTAGTAAAGAGAATAATGAGTATGGAGATCCGGTCAAATTCAGAGCAGCATTAGCGGCTGGCGGAGTTAAGTAGTTTTTCTGCTTAACATCAATGATTAAACTCATTCCGAGCCCTAGCTCTTCACAATTATCGCTAGGGCCGGTAACTATTCACTATTACGCACTGTGCATCATTGCTGGAATTGCTATTGCTATTTGGTTAGGCCGTCGACGCTACTCAAGTCTTGGAGGTAATCCAGAAGATGTGTCCGAGGCTGCAATCTGGGCCGTACCTTTTGGAATTATTGGTGGGCGTATTTATCATGTAATTTCCTCTCCTCAAAAATACTTTGGCGAAAACGGAAACCCAGTTGATGCATTCCGTATTTGGGAAGGTGGCTTAGGTATTTGGGGAGCAATTTCACTCGGTGCAATTGGTGCATATGCTTATTTCAAAACTCACAAAACAACTTTAAAATTTAGTCAATTTTTAGATGCCTTGGCACCTGGAGTTATTTTTGCACAGGCTATTGGCCGAGTCGGAAATTACTTTAATCAAGAGGTATTTGGCAAACCCACAAACCTTCCGTGGGGCATTGAAATTAGACCTTTTAAGCGACCGGATGGTTATGAAGAATTTTTGAAATTTCATCCAACATTCCTGTATGAACTGCTTTGGTGTGTAGTTATCGGATTTTTGCTAATTAAATTACCTGGGCTACTAAGTCGAGTAATAACAAATAAAGGAGACATTTTTGCGCTCTATGTGTTTGGCTATACCGCAGGCAGGTTGTGGATCGAGGCTCTTAGAATAGATGAAGCAAATTATGTTTTAGGATTGCGCTTAAATATCTGGGTGTGCCTGTTAGTTTTAGTCGGATCGGCTACTTATTTATTCAAAAGTGCTCGTCGTGGCAACACAAGTGATAATCAAGCGGCAAGTTAGAATTCATTAATGGGTTTAGAAGAAGTACAAATGCGTAATTTGGACCACCGAGCGAATCGGGCCGGTTGGCTTCGCGCTGCCGTGCTGGGAGCAAATGACGGTTTAGTCTCAACTTCAAGTTTGATGATTGGAATTGCAGCTGCCAACAAAAGTGATTTTTTGGTAACTGCTGGTCTAGCCGGAATCGTTGCTGGCGCAATGTCTATGGCAGTAGGAGAGTACGTTTCAGTTAAATCACAAAATGATATTGAAGCCGCTGATCGAGAAATTGAAATTAGTCAACTAGCAACCGATCCTGAAGGTGAATTTGACGAACTTGTCCATATTTATATGAAGCGCGGTTTAAGTGAAAATTTAGCAAAAGAAGTTGTAACTTCAATGCACAATAAAGATGCATTAGAAGCGCATTTAAGAGATGAGCTAGGTCACTTTGACCACACAAGAGCTAGACCAGTTCAGGCAGCAGTTGCATCAGCAATAGCTTTCACAGCAGGTGGCGTTGTTCCATTAATCGGAGCATTAGTTTCATCATCAAATCAAGTTAACTTGATCCTTGTCTTTACAGCCCTGGGATTGTTGGCTGCTGGCTTTATCAGCGCAAAGATTGCTGCTTCGCCTATCCCAAAAACAATTATTCGAATCTTCATGGGCGGAACCCTAGGTTTGGTAATTACTGCCGGAATTGGCTGGTTGGTGGGGCTGACCGGAATTTAATTCCCCTGATACAATTTCGCTAGATCATAAGTTGAAGTTGGGCCATTGTCGTCCCGACCCTTTAACGGGAGCGGCCTTTCAAATTGGAAAATAGAAAGCTTTTCTCTACCACCCCAAATGCAGTTGGGTTATATGACCCTGCCAATGAGCATGATGCTTGTGGTGTTGCAATGGTCGCAACTTTAAATAAATTGCCAACTCATGAAATTGTTTCTAAAGCACTTACTGCACTTAGAAATTTAGAACACCGTGGTGCATCTGGTGCTGAACCAGATAGCGGTGATGGAGCTGGAATATTAATTCAGATACCAGATAAATTCTATCGATCAGTTGTAGATTTTAATCTGCCAAATGCGGGCAAGTATGCGACTGGAATATTTTTTGTTAATTCTGGCGAAGAAGGCTATCGCCAGAGTATCGAAAAAATTGCAAAAGAAGAGGGCTTGGAGATTATTGGTTGGCGAGATCTTCCGGTCGATTCTAAATCTTTGGGCAAGACTGCATTGTCAGTTATGCCAGATTTCAAGCAGATATTTATTGCCGGTAAAAATAGTGAATCTGATTTAGTTTTAGAACGACTTGCGTTTTGCCTTCGCAAGCGGATTGAACACACAATGCCGATTTATATTCCATCACTTTCTTCCAGAACTATTGTTTATAAAGGCATGTTAACTACTGGCCAACTTGAAGAGTTTTTCCCTGATCTTTCTAATCCACTAGTTGAATCACCATTAGCTCTTGTGCATTCAAGATTTTCAACAAACACATTTCCTTCTTGGCCGCTAGCACATCCATATCGGTACATTGCACATAATGGGGAAATTAACACCGTTAAAGGAAATCGTAATTGGATGAGCGCGCGCGAAACATTACTGGAAAGTGATTTAATCCCAGGCGATTTAAAACGACTATTTCCGATTGTAAATAATTCGGGCAGCGATTCAGCTTCATTTGATGAAGTACTTGAACTATTGTATTTAGGTGGGAGATCACTTCCGCACTCAATATTAATGATGATCCCTGAAGCTTGGGAAAATCATGCAACGATGTCACAAGAGCGTAAAGATTTTTATACATTCCACTCAACACTTATGGAGCCCTGGGATGGTCCGGCTTGCGTTACCTTCACTGATGGAAAGCAAGTCGGTGCAGTATTAGATAGAAATGGTTTGCGTCCATCAAGATTTTGGGTTACAGATGATGGGCTAGTCGTTTTAGCAAGTGAGGTTGGAGTATTGGATTTTGCTCCAGAGAAAATTATTCGAAAGGGAAGACTTCAGCCTGGCAAAATGTTTTTGGTAGATATCGAGGCTGGTCGCATAATTGAAGATGATGAAATTAAACAATCACTTGCAACCTCTGCGCCATATGCTGATTGGTTGCAGGGCGGTTTAGTTCGGTTAAGTGATTTACCTGCTAGAGAACATATTGTTTACCCACACTCCTCAGTTGTGCGCCGACAAAGAGCATTTGGATATACCGAAGAAGAAATTCGAATAATTATCACTCCAATGGCAAAAAATGGTGCAGAACCATTGGGATCTATGGGAACTGATACTCCAATCGCTGCTTTGTCTGATAAATCAAGATTGCTATTTGATTACTTTGCGCAGCTATTTGCACAAGTCACAAATCCGCCATTGGATGCAATTCGAGAAGAGTTAGTCACATCCCTTGGGGGTTCGATTGGACCTGAACATAATTTGTTAGATCCAGGGCCTTCATCATGCCGACAAATTTCTTTACAGTTTCCAGTAATTGATAATGATGAGCTTGCAAAAATAATTCACGTTAACGCAGATGGTGATCAACCTGGTTTTGCATGCCATGTTGTACGCGGCCTATTTCCAATTGCAGGTGGCGGAAAATCTCTAGTGGCAAGAATTGAAGCAATACGCAAAGAAGTTTCAAAAGCGATTGAAGAAGGCGCCAGAATTATTGTTTTATCTGATCGAGATGGTGACGCTGAAAATGCTCCGATACCTTCCTTGCTCTTAACCTCTGCAGTTCACCACCATTTGATTAGAGAAAAAACTCGAACAAAAGTTGGGTTAGTAATTGAAAGTGGTGAGGTACGCGAGGTTCACCATGTTGCATTATTAATTGGTTTTGGAGCAGCCGCTGTTAATCCGTATTTAGCTATGGAAAGTGCTGAGGATTTAGTTCGCCAAGGGGTCATTACTGGAATTACGCCTGAGAAGGCAGTTAGGAATTTAATAAAATCTCTTGGCAAGGGTGTATTAAAAGTTATGTCGAAAATGGGTGTATCAACTATTGCCTCATATACCGGCGCTCAAATATTTGAAGCTATTGGTTTGTCAAAGACGATTGTTGATGAGTATTTTGTTGGCGTAACTTCAAGATTAGGTGGCGTTGATATTGAGATAATCGCCAAAGAGACAATTAAGAGACACCATATTGCTTATCCACCAGGTGGTGAAATTCCAGGTGCAAAGAAACTTCAAATAGGTGGGGAATACCAATGGCGCCGTGAAGGTGAACCACATCTTTTTGATCCTGAAACTGTATTTACTTTGCAGCACGCAACCCGTGCCAAAAGGTACGATGTTTTCAAGCGATATACCAGCAAAGTTGATGATCAATCTCGCAGATTAATGACGTTGCGAGGTTTGTTTAATTTCAAAGAAGGGGTTAGAAAACCGATCTCAATTGATGAGGTTGAACCAATTTCTGAAATTTTAAAACGTTTTGCTACTGGTGCTATGTCTTACGGATCTATTTCTCAAGAAGCGCATGAAACTTTAGCGATTGCAATGAACCGAATTGGTGGTAAATCAAATACCGGTGAAGGTGGCGAGGATCCAGCTCGTAATACTCCGGATAGCAATGGAGATTCCCGTCGCTCGGCGATTAAGCAGGTAGCAAGTGGCAGGTTTGGCGTTACAAGTGAGTACTTAGTAAACGCCGATGATATTCAGATAAAGATGGCGCAAGGAGCAAAACCGGGCGAGGGTGGTCAGTTGCCTGGCAACAAGGTGTACCCATGGATTGCAAAAGTTAGATACTCAACACCTGGTGTTGGATTAATTTCACCGCCACCGCACCATGACATTTACTCAATAGAGGATCTGGCTCAATTAATCCATGATCTAAAGAATGCAAATAAGAATGCACGCGTACACGTGAAGTTAGTGGCCGAAGTAGGCGTTGGCACAGTAGCAGCAGGTGTAAGCAAAGCACATGCTGATGTAGTTCTTATTTCTGGTCATGATGGTGGAACTGGTGCATCACCACTTACATCATTAAAACATGCAGGAGCGCCATGGGAATTAGGACTAGCTGAGACACAACAAACTTTGATGCTAAATGGTTTACGCGATCGAATTGTTGTTCAAGTTGATGGCCAAATGAAAACCGGTAGAGATGTTTTAATTGCTGCTTTATTGGGAGCAGAAGAGTTTGGTTTTGCTACCGCACCCTTGGTTGTATCTGGCTGTGTCATGATGCGCGTTTGTCATTTAGATACCTGCCCGGTTGGCGTTGCAACTCAAAACCCAGAGTTACGAAAGAAATTCAACGGAAAGCCTGAGTTTGTTGAAACATTTTTTGAGTATATTGCAGAAGAAGTACGAGAGTTGTTAGCAAGCCTTGGGTTTAAGAGTTTAGAAGATGTGATTGGTCAGGTTGAGTTACTTGATACAAAATCTGCCGTTGCTCACTGGAAAGCAAGTGGTTTAGATCTATCTCCATTATTGATAGAGCCAACCAATAATGATTCAAGAAAGAACACTACAACGCAAGATCATGGCTTAGATGCTGCACTCGATAATGAGTTGATTAGATTATCTGCTGATGCATTAAATAAGGCTGAACCCGTTAGATTGGAAATGAAAGTCCGAAATGTTAATCGAACTGTAGGAACAATGCTTGGAGCTGAGATAACTCGCAAGTATGGGGGAGCAGGTTTACCGGCAGATACAGTTGATATAACTTTCCACGGCTCAGCTGGTCAATCATTTGGCGCCTTTATTCCTTCTGGCCTAACTCTTAGACTTTACGGAGATAGCAATGATTATGTTGCCAAAGGATTATCTGGTGGCAGAGTAATCATCAGGCCAGATGAGCGGGCAAAATTTGATTCAAACAAAAATGTAATTGCTGGAAATGTAATTGGTTATGGCTCAACCTCTGGGGAAATAATGATTGCAGGTGTTGTTGGTGAGCGATTCTGTGTTAGAAACTCTGGCGCTACAGCAATAGTTGAAGGTGTTGGTGATCATGGCTGTGAATACATGACTGGCGGAAATGTGATTGTGCTCGGCTCTATTGGTAGAAACTTTGCTGCCGGTATGTCTGGTGGGCGTGCATTTGTATTAGATCTTGATCAACGTTTAGTAAATACAGAGATGGTGGATGTTTTATCACTACCAGCTGATCAAGAAGAAATTGTTAAAGGACTTATTTCAAAGTTTTATGCTGAAACTGGTTCAAAAATTGCAAGTGAGGTTATTAATGATTGGGCAAGTAGTAAGAGTCGGATTTCACTAGTAATGCCAAGGGACTATGCAAGAGTTTTAGAGGTAATGGCAAAAGCACAGCGCGAAGGTTTACCAGTAGAGAGCGCAGTTATGGCGGCAATAAGTGGCTGATCCAAAAGGTTTTTTAAACACTCCGAGGGAATTACCTAAGCGTCGTCCGGTTGATGTTCGTATCAAAGATTGGAAAGAGGTTTATCAGGAGCAGGATTTTGGTCAATTACAAAAGCAGGCTGGTAGATGCATGGATTGTGGAATTCCTTTTTGCCATCAAGGTTGTCCACTCGGAAATTTAATACCAGAGTGGAATGATTTGATTTGGCGGGGTGAAAAAGCTGAAGCAATAGACCGACTTCATGCTACAAATAATTTTCCAGAGTTCACTGGCAGATTATGTCCAGCTCCTTGTGAAACTGCATGCGTGGTGGCAATTAATTCTGATGCGGTTACTATCAAACAAGTAGAGCTAAGAACTATCGAAGAGGCATTTTTAGAAAAACGGGTTGTGCCATTAATTCCCGATCGTTTATCTGGTAAAACTGTTGCAGTAATTGGGTCTGGACCAGCTGGACTTGCGGCAGCTCAACAACTGACGAGAGCAGGACACACGGTTGCCGTTTATGAACGTGCAGAGAAAATTGGCGGCTTACTTCGGTATGGAATCCCAGAATTTAAAATGGAGAAATCAATTGTTGATCGAAGGCTCTATCAGATGGAGCAAGAGGGAACAAGGTTTAGAACAGGTGTAGATATCGGCAAAGATATAACTGGTTCGGCATTGCGAAATAAATATGACGCAGTAGTGATTGCAATTGGTGCAACTAATTGGCGCGATCTACCAATTCCTGGTCGAGATGCAATCGGCGTCTACCAAGCTATGGAGTATTTACCATGGGGTAATAAGCAAGCACTGGGTGAGTTAACTTCAGAGCCAGCAATAAATGCATCTGGAAAAGATGTTGTGATTTTAGGTGGCGGTGACACCGGAGCTGATTGTTTAGGTACAGCGATTAGGCAAGGTGCTAAATCTGTAACTCAACTTGAAATTATGCCAAGACCAACAGAGGAGCGACCAGGTAATCAACCATGGCCAACTTATCCAATGATTTATCGGGTTAGCAGTGCACATGAAGAGTCTGGTGAGCGAATGTATTCTGTTTCAACCCAAGAGTTTGTTAAAAACGAAAATGGTAAATTAACTGGATTAAAGTTAGTAGAGACTAAATTTGTAAATGGAAAGTTCGAACCTATCCCTGGGAGTGAGAAAGTTATTCCTGCAGATCTTGTATTTTTGGCTATGGGCTTTACTGGACCGGAAAAAAGTGAACTACTAACTCAACTTGAGGTTACGTTAGATGATCGCGGAACCATTATCCGTGATGAAAATTATGCAACCGCAGCCGAAGGCGTATATGTCTGTGGTGATGCAGGTCGGGGCCAGTCGCTAATTGTTTGGGCGATAGCGGAGGGAAGGAGTGCTGCTTCTGCTGTTGATACCTACTTATCTGGACACACTCAACTTCCATTCCCAATAGAACCTACCGCCCGACCATTGATGGTTTAAGGTCGACTTATGCGTCGCGCGAAAATTGTTTGCACAATGGGGCCAGCTGTTGAATCCGTTGAGAAAATTACAGAGCTTATAAATGCTGGAATGAATATGGCGCGCCTTAACCTTTCTCACGGCGGTCATGAAGAACATCAATCAAGACTTGACGCTGTAAGAGCAGTTTCAAAGAGAGCAAATAAGGCGGTAGCAATTTTAGTTGATTTACAAGGTCCTAAGATTAGATTGGGAAGATTTGCAGATGGCCCGCATGAACTTGCTCGGGGCGATATTTTCACCATCACCACAGATGATGTTGTTGGGAGCAAAGAGCGAGTTGGAACAACTTATAAAGGATTACCGGGTGATTGCCGTCCGGGCGACAAGATAATGATTGATGATGGCAAGGTAACTGTCGAAGTTATCGAAGTGAAGAAAAATGATGTTATTACCAAAGTTATTCAACCAGGAATGGTAAGTAATAATAAAGGTATTAATTTACCGGGCGTTGCAGTATCAGTTCCAGCATTATCGGAAAAAGATATTGCCGATTTACGCTGGGGTCTAAAAGCTGGTGCAGATTTTATTGCCTTGTCTTTTGTGAGAAATGCTGCTGACATAAAAGATGTTCATAAGATTATGGATGAAGAAGGTAGGCGCATCCCAGTCATTGCCAAAATCGAGAAGCCTCAAGCGGTAGAAAATTTACAAGAGATCGTTGATGCATTTGATGGAATCATGGTGGCACGCGGTGACTTAGGGGTAGAGCTGCCAATTGAAGATGTACCAATGGTGCAAAAACGTTGCATAACTATGGCTCGAGAATCTGCGAAGCCAGTCATAGTTGCAACTCAAATGCTTGATTCAATGATTAGTAATTCTCAGCCAACTAGAGCAGAGGCAACTGATTGTGCAAATGCAGTACTGGATGGCGCAGATGCATTAATGCTTTCCGGGGAAACAAGTGTTGGCGATTTTCCAATTGAAGCGGTAAAAATTATGGCAAGAATTATTGAGCGAACCGAAGAGGTCGCACTAGATCAAATTCCACCTTTAAAACATTCACCCGCAACTAAGGGTGGGGCAATTACCAAAGCTGCAACTGAGGTCGGCTCAACAGTTGGAGCAAAGTTTTTAATTGCATTTACACAAAGTGGCGACTCGGCAAGAAGGATGTCTCGACTTCGTTCTCCAATTCCTATGCTGGCACTGACACCTGAAATTGGCACATACAATCGATTAGCACTTTCATGGGGTGTGGAATCAATGATTACTGCAGTCGTTAACCACACGGACGAAATGGTTATGCAAGTTGATAAATTGTTGATTGAATCAAAACGAGTCAACATTGGGGACTTGGTCTTAATCGTTGCTGGATCACCTCCAGGAATTCCAGGCTCAATTAATGCCATGCGTGTTCACAAAATCGGTGATGCTGTAGGTGGAGTTGCTCCCGCCTATCGTAAGTAATTTCAATTAAAAAGATAAGCAATATAAACTACGACTCTCTTTTCGCCTCGGTACTCCAACGGTAGAGAGGACGGTCTCAAAAACCGTATAGTGTCGGTTCGAATCCGACTCGAGGCACATGAATAATCAAGATAAAAAAGTAAGAATATTAGTGGCCGAAGATGAAACTATCATTCGGTTAGATCTAGTTGAGATGTTGACTGAGGCTGGCTATGAAGTAATAGCACAAGCCGAAAATGGTGCCGTTGCAGTTGAGCTTGCAAAGAAATACAAACCAGATTTAGCAATACTTGATGTAAAGATGCCAGAGATGGATGGTATCACAGCAGCGGAGCAAATTATTTTACTAGCACCCGTTTTAATGTTAACTGCATTTAGTCAGAGAGAATTAGTAGAACGCGCGAGAGATGCCGGTGTAATGGCATATGTTGTTAAACCATTTTCAATAAATGATCTTGTGCCAGCTATTGAGATCGCTATTAGCCGACATAAGCAGATGAAATCTTTGGAAGATGAAGTTGCTGATATTTATGAGCGACTTGAAACTCGAAAAGTTATTGATCGTGCAAAAGGGATTTTAATGAAGGCGATGAACTTGTCAGAGCCTGAAAGTTTTAGTTGGATTCAAAAGACCGCAATGGATAGACGTATCTCCATGAAAGAGGTTGCTAACGCGATCATCTCACCTGAGGCCGCCCCGGATCGATAACAATTTAGTAATACATACGCCTAAGGTGAGCCCTTATTTGGGGTTCTACCTCACAAAAAATTGCTCAAACCTAAACCTAAGCGTTAATCTTCACCCCTCCCTGTCCCGGGATATATGAACAGGAAGACAAACAGAAAGGTACCAATGAAAAAACTGTCAAAGATTGTTACCGGTTTAGCAGTTGCTGCACTTGCAGCTCTTCAAACAAGTTGATCATTTCAACTGATCTACCGCTACAAGGATCAGCATTTGATTCAAATGATTCAACAAATAAAGCAATCCAACTTTACCTTGAACAACAAGGCTATAAGGCTGGCGACTACGAACTTGATTTCAAGGCGTATGACAATGCAACAGCAGCCAAAGGTTCTTGGGATGATGCAAAGTGTGCAGCTAATGCACAAGATCACGTAGCTAATAAGAAGGAAGTTGCCGTAATGGGAACTTACAACTCAGGCTGCGCAAAGATTATTTCACCTGTATTGAACCAAGCTCCAGATGGTCCAATGCTTATGATCTCAAACGCAAACACAAACCCAGGTCTTACAAAGAAGTGGAATGAAGGCGAGCCAGAGAAGTATTTCCCAACTGGTAACCGTTCATACGCTCGTGTATGTACAACTGATGACAA
>JAPLBB010000062.1 GCA_026392945.1 Actinomycetota bacterium
ACACCAGCACCAGCAAGTGCAAAGCCCTGCTTTAGAAGTGATGTAGCAACCTCTTCGGTTGGTGCAACCTGTGCTGAGTTATCAACGATGTAGCCGGTAGGAGCAACCACTGGAATTGCAGGAAGGTTTGCGCTCTTACGGATTCCATGTGAGTACAAGAACAGTGTGCCATTGAATTTTGCTGGCATACGGATTTCATACTTTGAACCCTTTTCGTCAACACCTGTACAGGTAGTTACGTTAGCAACATTGTAAAGAGCTAATGGTGCTACTGAACAAGTCGGTTCAGCAGCGCGAGCTGCTGAAGGAACTACTACTGCAAATGTTGCAACTAATGCTGCAGTAGTTAGGGCAACTAAGCCCTTCTTAAGGTTTATATTTTTCATTAGTTTGTTGGTATCCCATTCTTTGGAATTGGCTTGCGCTCGTAAGTTGAAAGTACTGGCGCGCTAGTTGTAGTTGAATCAGTTGTGTAAAGAGTTCGCTTGCCGGTTATGTATGGCAATAACTCACCCTTTGCGTTTAACTGACCAAACCAGTATCCGTTGTATCCAACACGGCTAGTTGCTGAGTAATTAAGTGGAGCAAGACCTGCGCTAGCAAATGTTGAACCCTTATCCTCGATTGCTTTGATTAATCCAGCACGAGTTAGATTCTTACCAGCTGCACGTAGTGCTTGAACTGTAAGCATTGCTGAGTTCATTCCTTGAAGTACAACGTTGTCAAAAGAGACACCAGGGTTGTAGCTCATATTGATCTTCATGAACTGGCTTACATACTCGTCATTTATGTCCTTAGCATCTGGGAAGAAGCTAGCGGCCATAACTCCGTCAATAGTTGTTGATTTAACACCTAATGCAAGAAGAGTATTGGCATCTCCACCTACTGAACCTACGATCCAGTTAAATTTAGTAGTTAGAGATAACTTCTCTGCTGCCTTAAGAATTGTGGCAGTGGTATCAGTTGTACCCATAAGAACAATTACAGGCTTACCTGGAGCTGCACTAAACGCAGTAAGTGCGCCCTCAGCAAGAGTTGAGGACAAACCACCTTGTGGATAAAGAGTTGTTTTTGTGAATGTGTGTCCAGCTAATTTAAAGCCGTTAACGCCATCAATACCAAACTCATCATCTTGAGCAACTAGGAAAGAAGCTTGAGGCTTTAGAGTTGGTGTATCAGCAATAAATTTTCCAATAATTTTTGCTTCCATTGCATAGCTTGGAAGAACTAGGAAGGTTGTTGGATATTTGGTCTTGTTATCAAAACCACTAAATCCGGTGTTAACAAATAGGTCAGGAACATTGTTCTTTGCAAGTTGTGCTGCAGCGTATGCCTTGGTGTGTGTTGCAGTACCAAGTGCACCAACTAGTGCAAAAACTTTGTCATTAAGAACTAAGTTTGTTGTTTGAGTAGCTGCCTGTGTTGGCAAGTACTTATCATCTCGGGCAATTAACTTAATTTTTCTTCCATATACTCCGCCGTTGGCGTTGATATAGTCGAAGTAAGCCTTCATTGCCTTAGGTAGCTTTCCGTATGAGAGTGCAGCGGTACCTGTCTGTGGAGATGACAAACCTAACTTAATTTCAGTTGAGGTTACCCCTGGATCGGCAGCTTGTGCTGGCAGGGTGCTAAGCACCATTGCTCCGGCCACAGCTACCGCCGAAACGATAGAGATTCGTTTCATGCGAGTATTTCTGATCATTTATTTCCTTCCGTATGGTTATCTTGCTTATTACATTTTTTTCTTTAACAACTTCCCTGGTCCATTAGGTAGGAAGAGAACTGCCAGGATCAGCAGCGCACTTACTAAGAACCCAGGTAAAGCCATAGTGAATCCATCAGAACCACCGACTCGACTTCCAATTGAGTCAGCTATCTCAGGGATAGCCACTAGGACCAACCCCCCTAGCATCACACCTTTTAGGTCATACACGCCAGTAACTACTGCGCCTGTCAGCAGAGAAAATGAGAGGCTAAGCGGGAAAGCGCTAGGTGAAACTCCGCTTATGAGCATAACTAGCAAGCCACCGGCCAAACCGGCCACTCCAGCGCTCAAACCGAAGGCGACCGCCTTTTGGCGACCAATATTGATGCCGGCCAACTGAGCAGCGGTTTGATTGTCACGAAGAGCTCTAAATACCCGGCCAAACTTAGAGTGCAGCAGGTTTGAAATCATCCAAATCATGATTAATGCGGCCAAGCTGCTGATCCAAAAAAACCATTTGTATTGTGAGAAGCCTTCGCCAAATCTGGCAGGGGGTGCACCAATGTCAAATAAAATTCCTTGCTCGCCACCTAAAATTGTAAATTGATTAGCAATTGTGGGTAATGAAATCGCTAATGCAAGCGTTGTACCTGCTAAATAAGGACCGCTTAATCTTGCAGCTGCAATACCTAGAATTAAACCAAAGATGCCCGCAACAAGTGCTGCAACTATCAGTGCAATGACCGGATTTAATTTTAAATTATTTATTGAAAGTGCTCCAGCGTATGCACCCACTGCCATCAGTGCGCTGTGACCTAAGGATAGTTGGCCGGAGTACCCGGTAAGTAAAATAATTGAAGCGATTGCTAATGCATACATGGCGACAAATGCACCTTGGTATTGCCGCAGTTCACCGATGCGATCTCCGATTAAGAGCAGCACCCAACCCAATAAAATAAAGGTGAACAATCTTTTTCGGTTCGCTGAAATCTTATGCATCAGTCTTTCCTGCCTTTACTACTTGAAAATAGTCCACCAGGCTTTACCAGTAAGACTAAAATTAGAATTACAAATGCAGTTGGGAAGACTAGTTTGTAACTTATATAAGTGGCGACAAAGTTAATCGCAAATCCTAAAATCATCGCGCCAGCTACCGCTCCAAATAAACTGTCAAGCCCACCAATTACTGCTGAGATAAATCCAAATACCAATAAAACATCCATACCGTTTGGATACAGATAAGAGTTTGGTATATAAAGCATTCCAGCCAAACCACCTGCAGCACCAGCAATTGCCCAACCTAAAGTTCTGACTGCATCAACTTTAATTCCGGAAAGCTTTGCAATCTCAGGTGAGTATGCCGAAGCGCGAAGTGCTAGGCCAATATTTGTCTTTTGGAATAAAACTGTTAGTAAAACCATAGTAATTGTTACTGAAAGTAAGACCATTAAGTTAAAAGGACTAAAGGCAATTACAGTGCCTGAAATCTTGTAACCATCAGTTGAAACTGGCGCAGCTAATGTTTGGTAACTCAATCCCCAGATAAAGCCGATGATTGCTTGAATAATTCCAAGTAGGCCAAGAGTGGCAACAACTGGAGCGATCATCACAATTGGTCCAGATTTAATTCTTTTAAAGATTGGTCTCATAAAAAATCGGTCGATCGTGGCACCAATTAGGGCGCCGGTTATTATTGCCGCAATTAATCCATACCAGTAAGAACCAGTTCTAACCGTTACTTCATAGCCAATATAAGTTGTTAATACTGCTTGTCCGGCTTGGGCAAAGTTAATTACTCTTGTAGAACGCCAAACTAAAACTAAAGCCGTCGACATCAACGCATAAATAGCACCGGCTGAAAGTGAGGTTAAAATAGCTGTTATAAATTGCAACATTTAAAACCCCAAGTAGGCAGCGCGAACTGCCGGATCATTTAAAAGCGTTTGGGCAGAATCAACTGCCACAACTGAGCCTAAGTTTAAGACAATACCTTCATCAGCAATCTTTAATGCACCCATCGCATTTTGCTCAACTAATACAACTGTTAAATTCATTTTAGCAACCAAAGATTTAATTGTCTGAAATATCTGCTCGATGATTAGTGGTGCTAGCCCTAAAGATGGTTCATCTAATAACAACAATTTTGGCCGGGCAATTAATGTTCTACCGATGGCCAACATTTGTCGCTCACCACCAGATAATGAGCCCGATGCTTGCGACATTCTTTGGCCTAATACTGGAAACAAATCAACAACTTCAGAGGTAACTGCTGCAACATCTTTCTTATCTTTTCGCCACAATCCAGCGAGGGCTAAATTCTCTTTGACAGTTAATTCTGCAATTACAGATTTACCATCAGAGACATGCATGATGCCAGACCTAGCTAAATCTTCAGGTCGCGCGCCAAGTATTGATTTTCCATTCCAAGTTGCACTACCGGATTTACTTTCTTTAAGCCCTGAGAGAGTACGAAGCAGTGTGGTTTTACCAGCACCATTGGCGCCAATGACTGCCGCAAGTTGCCCAGTAGGAACTGTGAATGAGACATTATCAATGGCTCTAATTGCGCCATGATCAATTGTTAAATTCTCAACAACAAGACTCAATTGTTCACCCCTAAATACGCGGCAATAACTGCTGGGTCTCTTCTAACATTTTCAACATCACCTGATGCGATTACCTCACCAAAGTTAAGTACATAAAGCCGATCACAGACTGACATCACAACATCCATATGGTGCTCAACTAAAATAACTGAGCATTGAGTTGAAAGGTTATGGATTAATGAGTTCATCCATTCAATATCTTGGGCGCCTAGGCCGCCAGCTGGTTCATCTAACAAAAGAATTTTCGGTTCTGAAACTAACGCTCTAGCAATAGCAACTCGTTTTGTAAC
>JAPLBB010000013.1 GCA_026392945.1 Actinomycetota bacterium
AAATAACTTTCGGCATCTCTTTTTAACTTCATTAAAATACGTGCGCTAATTTCTTGAGGCGTGTACTTCTTGCCATCAATATCTTGAGTCCAATTAGTTCCCATATGTCTTTTAACAGAGCGAATGGTTCGCTCAACATTTGTTACAGATTGACGCTTTGCAACCTCGCCAACTAATACCTCACCATTTTTTGCAAAGGCAACAATTGAAGGTGTAGTTCTTGCACCCTCTGCATTTGCGATAACAGTTGGCTCACCGCCCTCAAGTACTGAAACGCAGCTATTGGTTGTTCCTAAATCGATTCCTACCGCTCTGGCCATCTAACTTTCCTCCTGTGTTGGGGTTTGCTCTGAAGAGGGCTTGCGCCTCTTTCATGAGCATATTCTCAACCTTGAGTGCCCTTATAGTCAAAAGGTTGAGCCACTAGGGCTCAAGGTTGCTATCTACAGGAACTGTTTAAGCGGGGTATTTATTCCCAGGAGCTCTTTTTAGGTTTAATCACCAGGGTGGCAAGGCAGCCGCCTACTAGCCCGCCTAGGTGGGCCTTCCAGTCAATGCCGGGGATAAGAAATGGAATAGCAAGGTTTACTGCAATCAAGGTGGCCGCCTCTTTTAAATTCGCACCCATTCTTTTGCCGGTAACAGCTAATGCGCCAAAGAGCCCGAAGATCATTCCTGAGGCGCCTACTGCATAAGTGTTGAGTGGATTGAAAAGATAAGAGGTAAGTGAGCCAGCAATTAATGATGCAAATAAAATTAATAGGTATTTATTTCGGCCGTAAAAGTTTTCAATTGCAGTTCCGATTGAAAAGAGCGCCAACATATTGCAGATTAAATGGACCCAGCCGCCGTGAACTAGTGCAACAGTTAGTAGCCGGTAGTACTGGCCATCATTGACAGCTACGCCATATAGCGCAAGATCACCCTGCAGATTTGGTTGAACTAGAGTTAGTAAAAAACAGCCTGAGATAAAGAAGATTAAGTTTTTAGTAAGTGTTTGTTGCATTAACTTACTTAAAAGATACTTTACTTATCTTCACAGCTTGCACTGGCTTGTCATTAGCACCTGTTTTAACAGTTGCAATCGCATCAACCACCTTTTGGCTGGCGGCATCTTTAACCTCACCAAAGATTGAGTGTTTGCGGTTTAACCAAGCAGTTGCAGCTACGGTAATAAAGAATTGTGAGCCATTGGTATTAGGCCCAGCATTTGCCATCGCAAGCAGGTATGGCTTATCAAAATTTAACTCACCATGAAACTCATCAGCAAAGTTATAACCAGGTCCACCCATGCCACTACCAAGTGGGTCGCCACCTTGAATCATAAAGTTTGGAATTACGCGGTGAAAAATAGTTCCGTCATAAAGATTAGTTTTAACCTTCTCGCCAATATTTGGATCAACCCACTCTTTAGCTCCGGTTGCAAGTTCAACAAAGTTTGCCACCGTCTTTGGTGCGTGATTTGGAAATAGTTCAATTACGATATCGCCCATGCTGGTGTGAAGGGTTGCACTATTCATTTATTTTCTCTTCTCTCTATCTTTTTTAATTAACCAAAAGAATTTATATTTAAATTAATAAATATAAATAATTGTGGAGACCAGGGGAATCGAACCCCTAACCCCCGCCTTGCAAAGGCGGTGCTCTACCAATTGAGCTAGGTCCCCGCGTTGTGTGCAGGGTGGGCCTATGTGGACTTGATTAATCGAGATCATCAACTAAGCGAGTGACAGATACTACTGAGATTCCAGCATCTAGGTTTACCAGCCGCACACCCAAGGTGTCTCGGCCAGTCTCTCTAATCTGTGTTAACGGTGTGCGCATAACGGTGCCAGCCGATGAGATCGCAAGGATCTCATCACTTTCCTGCACAATCATTGCGCCAACTAAAACGCCTCTGGAATCTTCATCGATCTTGGCAGCTTTAACGCCAACGCCACCTCTACCTTGAGTTCGATACTCCTCAAGTTTTGTTCGTTTGGCATAACCGCCATCAGTTGCGGTGAATACATAATTTTTATTATCACTACTAATTGCTGCCATCGCTAATAGGTTGTCACCTTTTCTAAATTTCATTCCAATCACACCAGTGGCACCTCTTCCCATTGGCCGAAGATTTTCATCATTGGCGGCAAAGCGAAGTGACATTCCCATCTTTGAAACTAATAACAACTCTTCTTTTTCACTTACCAATGTTGCAGAGACAACTTCATCATTTGCCTTAAGAGATACTGCAATTAAGCCACCACTTCGTGGTGAGTCATACTCAACTAATGGTGTCTTCTTAACAATGCCGGCTTTAGTTGCAATTACTAAATATGGTTGAGTTTTATAATCTGCAATTGCAATAACTTGTGCAATTACTTCATCTGGTTTAAATGCTAAAAGATTTGCTACATGCTGTCCTCTTGCATCCCGGCCAGCATCTGGTAGTTCATGAACCTTGGCGCGATATACCCGGCCCTTGTTAGTGAAGAAAAGTAACCAGTTGTGTGTACTTGCGGTAAAGAAATGTTCAACTACATCATCAGTTTTTAATGCTGCACCCTTTACGCCCTTACCGCCGCGTTTTTGCGCCCGGTACGCGTCCGCCTTAGTGCGCTTTGAATATCCACCTTTAGTAATTGTTACTACAACATCTTGATCTGGAATTAAATCCTCTACTGAAAGGTCGGTATCACCAGCAATTATTTGAGTGCGCCGTTCGTTTCCGTATTTGTTTCCAACCTCAGTTAACTCAGTTTTGATTATGGTGCGCTGTTTTTCCGGGCTAGCCAGGATGATGTTTAGCTCTTTGATATCAGCCATTAACTCATCATGTTCATCAATTATCTTCTGTCGTTCAAGGGCTGCGATTCTGCGCAGCTGCATATCTAAAATTGCATTTGCTTGTAATTCATCTACATCTAGTAATTTCATTAAGCCAGTTCTTGCCTCTTCTGGCGTCTTACTTGCTCTAATTAATGCAATTACCGCATCCAATGCATCTAAAGCTTTTAGGTAACCTTTTAATATGTGAGCACGTTTTTCTCGCTCTAATAACCGGTACTTACTTCGTCTAACAATTACCTCAACCTGGTGGTCAATGTAGTAACGAATAAATTCATCTAATCGAAGTGTTCTTGGCACTCCATCTACTAATGCCAACATGTTGGCACCAAATGAATCTTGTAGTTGGGTGTGTTTGTAAAGATTATTTAAAACTACCTTTGCGACCGCATCATTTCTTAAAACAATTACAAGTCTTTGTCCTAAACGCTCATTACCTTCATCTCTAACATCTGCAATTCCTTTAATTCGGCCATCTTTAACCAATTCAGCAATTTTAAGTGCAAGATTATCTGGGTTAACTTGGTATGGCAGCTCAGTTACAACTAAACATGTGCGCTTATTAATCTCTTCCACCTCAACTACTGCTCGCATAATTACTGAGCCGCGGCCAGTTTTATATGCATCATCAATTCCACCTCTGCCAACAATTAATGCTTTAGTTGGAAAATCTGGTCCTTTAACAATTGTCATTAACTTTGCTAGCAATTGCTCTGATGGCATATCTGGATTTTCTAATGCAAAACAGGTTGCTTCAATTACTTCATTTAAATTATGTGGTGGAATATTTGTTGCCATACCAACTGCAATACCGGCAGAACCATTAACTAATAGGTTTGGAAATCTAGAAGGAAGAACAGTTGGCTCTTGTGATCTGCCGTCATAGTTTGGAATGAAATCAACTGTGTTTTCATCAATATCTCGCATCATCTCCATTGCAAGTGGTGCAAGGCGAGCTTCGGTGTAACGCATTGCTGCGGCTGGATCATTTCCAGGTGAACCAAAGTTTCCATTGCCATCAATTAATGGATAACGAAGTGACCAGAACTGAGCCAAGCGAACTACTGCGTCATAAATTGCGGTGTCACCATGTGGATGGTAATTACCCATAACATCTCCAACAATTCGAGATGATTTGTAATAACCCTTATCTGGTCGATAACCAGCGTCATACATTGCATATAAAACCCTGCGGTGTACTGGCTTTAGCCCATCTCTAATATCTGGAAGTGCCCGGCCAACAATTACGCTCATTGCGTAATCTAGATATGACCTGGCCATCTCAACTTGTAGGTCAACAGATTCTTGGCGATCGTGCCCGTGTTCACCTTCGTTGTCAGTAAATGTTTTATCCATAATTTATCTCGCTTAGATATCCAAGAATCTAACATCTTTAGCATTGCGTTGAATAAATGATCTGCGTAGTTCAACATCTTCGCCCATTAAAACTGAAAACAAATCATCAGCTGCGGCGGCATCTTCAAGAGTTACTTTAATTAAAACTCTAGTTGCTGGATCCATTGTGGTATCCCATAACTCTTTTGCTGGCATCTCGCCTAATCCCTTAAATCGCTGAATACCATCCTCTTTTGGTAGGCGCTTGCCATTGTCTAATCCCATTTGAATAAAACCGTCACGCTCTCTATCACTAAACGCATATTGAACTGGCTCTTTGCCACCCCACTTTAATTTATACAGTGGTGGTTGAGCTAGGTAAACAAAACCATTTTCGATTAATGGTTTCATAAATCTAAATAATAAAGTTAATAACAAGGTTCTAATGTGTTGACCGTCAACATCAGCATCTGCCATCAAGATAATTTTGTGATATCTGAGTTTTGCTAAATCAAAATCATCGTGGATACCGGTACCGAGTGCGGTAATTAATGCTTGTACTTCATTGTTTTGCAATACTCGATCAATTCTTGCTTTTTCAACATTTAAAATCTTTCCGCGAATTGGTAATACTGCTTGATACCTAGAGTCGCGTCCACCTTTTGTTGAACCACCAGCAGAATCACCTTCAACAATATAAAGCTCGCACTTTTCTGGCTCAGTCCACTGACAATCTGCCAGCTTTCCTGGCATGCCACGTCCTTCTAATAAACCTTTGCGATTTCGCGATAGATCACGTGCTTTACGCGCTGCAACTCGGGCAGCGGCGGCATCAATTGATTTTCTAACAATATCTTTTCCTTCACTTGGATTTTTTTCAAACCAAGATGTTAAGTGATCGTTCATAGCTTTTTGGGTAAATGATTTAGCTTCAGTATTGCCTAGTTTTGTCTTTGTTTGTCCTTCAAATTGTGGTTCACCGATTTTGATGGAAACAATCGCAGTTAAACCTTCACGAACATCATCGCCAGTTAGGCGATCCTCTTTCTTTTTAATATATCCCCACTCTTCACCAAACTTATTAACAATTGAAGTAAGTGCAGTTCTAAAACCCTCTTCATGAGTGCCACCCTCTTGGGTGTTAATTGTGTTAGCGAAGGTATAAACAGATTCAGAAAATCCGGTGTTCCACTGCATTGCTACCTCAAGTGACATTTTATTTTTACTATCTTCGCCCTCAAAAGAAATTATTGATTTATGGGTTTCACCCTTTGATAAATTTAAGTGTTTAACAAAATCGATAATTCCACCGGCATACTCATATCTAACATGTAATGGGTTTCCTTTTTCATCCACATGCCCAGCTCGCTCATCAGTTAAAGTTAAAATTAAACCTTTATTTAAAAATGCCATTTCGCGAAAACGCGCAGATAGGGTTTCAAATGAAAAATCGGTAGTTTCAAAAATTTCTTTAGATGGCCAGAAAATAACTGTGGTGCCAGAATCATCGGTTGCGCTACCTTTTTTAACTGGCGCGGTCGGAACACCTAATTTATAACTTTGGCCCCAATTAAATCCATCTCGTTTAACCTCAACCGATAGATCTGTACTTAATGCGTTAACAACTGAGATACCAACACCATGCAGACCACCTGAAACTGAGTAACCACCATCGCCAAATTTTCCACCGGCGTGCAAAACTGTGAGCACTACTTCAAGTGCTGGTTTCTTTTCAACTGGATGGATATCAACTGGAATTCCGCGGCCATTATCAATTACTTTTACGGAACCATCTTTTTGTAAAATTACATTTATGTCTGTGCAATAACCTGCGAGCGCTTCATCAACTGAGTTATCAACTACTTCATAAACTAAATGGTGTAATCCGCGTTCACCAGTTGAACCGATATACATTCCTGGTCTTTTTCTAACCGCATCTAATCCTTCAAGGACGGTGATATTTGATGCGTCATAACCTTTATGTTCACTTTTTGATTTAGCTTGGTCGGCACTGCTTTTGGTCGGCACCATCTACCTCCAAACTCTCTTATAGGCGATCCTGGCCGTTTTTAGCGCGGCGCACCCCATAATCCTATCGGTGAATGGCTTTTAGAATTACCCTAAAAAGGGTTTTGTGGTGTAAATCAGGGGGTTTCACAGAAGTTTTGTAGGTGGTTACTAGCCGTAGGTGTCTCTAGGCCCTTTAGCTCCTCTAATTGAGCGCAAACCCTTCTTCCAACTTGGCGCATTTGGCCCAATCACATTTAACTCTTCAACTAAGGCGCCGGGCGCTGAGTTTGCGATGGTAGTTAGTAATTCATTTTGCATAAGTCTCATTTGTGTTGCCCATGCAGTAGATGATGATTGAATTGTTAGCCGGCCATCTACTAACGAGATTGGTGTGGTGTGCTCTGAAATTTCTGCGCCCACAATTTGTTGCCAATCACTAAATAAATTTCCTTCAGCTACTCCTTTACCCCAATTGCGGCCAGAGATAACTTCGGACAAAACACTCTCTAATGATTGTGGGTCGCCAATTTTCTGCCGCACCTCACTTGCACCCTCACCGCTACGATTTTTTCTAAAACTTGAGCGATAAAACTTATACAACTCTTTTGCTAAATCATTTTTCATATTTTACTAACCGATCCATTTTTAACTAAAAACTTTGCCCCGGTTAAAGATTTAGGTAAATCACTTTCAACTGCGACGGTGATTAAGGTTTGTTCGGCACTTTGCGCAATCTGGGCTAACTTTTCTCTACGATCTTCATCTAGTTCAGAGAAAACATCATCTAAAATTAAAATTGGTGATAAGCCATCTGATTTTAATAAATTGTAAGTAGCAAGTTTTAGTGAGAGTGCAATCGACCAGGATTCGCCATGGCTGGCATATCCTTTAACTAAGTGATCACCCAACATTAAAGTTAAATCATCCCGGTGTGGACCACACAAAGTTAAGCCGCGATCAATCTCAGCGCCCCGGTTGTTAATCAACTTCTCTATAATTTTTGCAGTGTTATCTTTGTCATCTGTTGATGGGTTTTCAATTGATGATTTATATATTATTTCCGAAGGTTTTGTATCTGAGATCTCTTTATAGATTTGATTAAATAATGGTTTTAACTCAACTAAAGCTGCCATTCGTAGCGCTATTAATTGCCCGCCAAAATCTGCCATTTGTTTATCCCATGGAGCTAGCGCATCATTTGAGGCCCGGGTTTTAAGTAATGAGTTTCGTTGTTTAACCGCTCGTTCATAATCGGTAATTACTCCAGCAATTCGGGGAGATCTTAAAGTTAGTAATTGATCAATAAATCTACGTCGCTCACTCGGATCACCTCTTACAATATCTAAATCCTCTGGTGAGAAATAAATAGTTTGCACAATTCCAAAGATCTCTTTTTGGCTGCGAACTGGATTTTGATTTACTTTAGCCCGGTTTGCTTTCTCGCCATTGATCTCTAGCTCAACTAAAATTTCTCGCTCTGGATATTTAACTTTGGCGCGAACATAAGCTGATTGGTTTCCTAATTTTATTAACGGGGTATTACCGCTGGCACGGTGTGAGTTGAGGAAGGTTAGATAAAGAATTGATTCTGCGATATTTGTTTTACCCTCGCCATTTTTACCAACAAAAATTGAAACCCCGCCCTCTAACTGAAGATCTAGGGTTGTGTAGGAGCGGTAATTGGCAAGATTTAGATTGGTGATTAACACTAATTTAAATTTTTATATTTATGAGGAGTAACGCATTGGCATTAACAAATAAGCGCCGGTAAATGTAATGTGAACAAAAGCGGTATTTATCGCAGTTAAACCATCAGTTAAAAATGTTGGGTTGAAGGCGATGTTTATGTCCTCACCTTTGTAGTTGATATCTAACCTCTCACTAGCTTGTGCTTCATCTCCCGAGCCAGCCTCTAATTGAAGTGAGTTGTTTGAAAAGTTAAGTCGTAGTGGCACGGTTTTATCTGTTACTAAAGCAACTCGTCGAACTGAATCAAGGAAGGGTGCAACCTCAATGACTGCATCCGCGGTTGATTCCGTTGGCAACAAGTGTCTAAATGGCGGGAAGGAACCATCTAAAACCCGTGATGTCATGGTTTTTCCTTCGGAGATAAATCCAACTAATTTTTCGTTTGTGTTTGCAGGTGCCAGCGCAATCGTTACTTGGGATGTGCTGATTAAAGATTTAGCGGCGTCAGCTAGTGTGCGAGCGCGCAACAAGGAAGTGGTTTCAATGTTTGCGTCCTGTGCGCTCCAAGTTAATTCGCGAACTGCAAGTCGGTAGCGATCAGTGGCCGCTAAAGTGATTTGGTTTTTATTTATCTCAACAAAAACACCAGTTAATGTTGGTAGGGAATCATCTTTACCGGCAGCGATTGCTACTTGATTTACTGCGGTTGCAAAAAGATCTGAGTTTAAACTTCCAGAAGCACTTGGTAATTCAGGTAATGTTGGATACTCAACAAGTGGCAGGGTTGGCAGGGTGAATTTGGCACTTCCTGCTGTTACTAAAACTCTGCTTCCCTCTAAATTAAAGGTGACTGGTTTTGCCGGAAGTGATCTTGAGATCTCAGCTAATAATTTTCCAGGAACTAAAACTTTTCCTTTTTGAGAAATATCCGCTTTAAATTTTGCTTTAGCTGAGGTCTCTAAATCTGAGCCAGATAATGTGATCTCATCAGCAACATCAATTACGATTCCAAGTAGTGCGGTGGTGATTGGCCGGTTTGAGATCGACTTTGAAACCCAGTTGACCGCGTCAACTAAAGCATCTCTTTCAACTACAAACTTCATCGTTCACCTTTTCTTATCTTTATCCTTCAAATCTTAACTACTTAAAGTTTTAACCAACAGTTCGTATCTATCCACCCTTTATCTCTTTATATAGTGGTTAGTAGTAACCAGAGCGGAAAATGTGGAAAGCGGGTAAAACCGCAGGTCACACGCAATAAAGTTACCCCCAAAAACTGTGCGCAGGGTGTGGGCAAACTGTTTAAAACCAACGTGAAAACCAGTTATAAACAACCATATCCACAGTTATCCACACCTTATCCCCAGTCTGGGGGTAGTGGGTATGGAGAACTTTTCAATATTTAGTTGGGATAAAACCTTACTTTTTAGCTTGCTGCTTGATCCGGTTGGTTAACTCAGTTACCTGGTTATAGATCGAACGGCGCTCTGCCATCAACTGGCGGATCTTGCGGTCAGCATGCATCACAGTGGTGTGATCTCTTCCCCCAAAAGCTTGGCCAATTTTAGGAAGGGAGAGCTCAGTCATCTCTCGGCAAAGATACATCGCAATCTGGCGGGCATTTACTAAAACCCGAGAACGGGATGTGCCACAAAGATCTTCAATAGAGAGTGAGAAGTAGGAGGCAGTCTGAGCCATAATCACCGGCCCAGTTATTTCTGGTCCACCCTCTTCTGGAATTAAATCCTTAAGCACAATTTCAGCAAGTGATAAATCAACACCTTGGCGATTTAAAGACGCAAATGCGGTCACGCGAATTAACGCACCCTCTAGCTCGCGAATATTTGTGGAGATCTTGCTAGCAATATATTCAAGAACATCATCGGGTGCGTGTAATTTATCTTGCGCAGCTTTTTTGCGAAGAATCGCAATTCGAGTTTCGAGCTCCGGTGGTTGAATATCAGTAATTAAACCCCACTCAAACCGGGAGCGAAGGCGATCTTCCAAAGTAGTTAATTGTTTTGGTGGCCGATCACTTGAGATAACAATTTGTTTGTTAGCGTTATATAAAGTGTTGAATGTATGGAAGAACTCCTCCTGGGTTCGCTCTTTGTTTTCTAAAAACTGAATATCATCAACTAACAAAATATCTAGGTCGCGGTAGCGCTTTTGAAAGACCGAAGCTTTATCATCACGAATTGAGTTAATAAAGTCATTTGTGAACTCCTCAGAAGATACATAGCGAACCCGGACTGAGCCATATAGCTCTTTGGCATAAGCACCAATCGCATGTAAAAGGTGGGTCTTACCAAGGCCTGAATCACCATAAATAAATAGCGGGTTATAAGCCTTTGCTGGGGCTTCAGCTACTGCAACTGCTGCTGCGTGGGCAAAACGATTTGAGGCACCAATAACAAAGGTTTCAAAAATATATCTTGGATTTAATTGCGCACTTTCATTATTATTTAACGAGGTTGAGTTTCGTCCCGTGCCACCTTTGACTTCAATTTGGGCATCTGGAAAAACTTGATCTTCACTTTGTGAATTTTCTTGGCTCTCAGAGTTACTATCACTTGTAACAGTTACTGCAATATTTATTTTCTCACCCAACTGATTGCTTAACTCCTCAGTCAAGGTGGCGCGAAGGCGCGTCTCTAAAACATCTTTAGTGAAAAGATCGGGAGCTGATAACAAAAGATTTGATCCATCTTCACCTGGTAGTAAACCAAGTGGCTTTGTTCTAACTAAAAATGCGCTGTATTGCGGAGTTGAGACGGATGAGACCACCTGATCCCACAGTTTTTGCAGATCAACCTGCGCTAGCGTTGCCATCTACCCACCTTTAATCCTGGCCAA
>JAPLBB010000010.1 GCA_026392945.1 Actinomycetota bacterium
GGATCAATGGTGCAAGCCCGCGCCAATGGCAAGGTGCGAATGGAAGGCAAGGATTACGTAATGGCTGATGGCGATGTAGTGGAGTTTAGGTTCAATGTCTAAAAAACAAGCACACTTAAAAGATCTGCCAGTTAAAAAACGCGATGATCTAAGAAACGTAGCAATTATTGCGCACGTTGACCATGGCAAAACCACATTAGTAGATGCCATGCTTTGGCAATCTGGTGCATTTGCAGCTCATAAGAAACAAGATGAAGGCCAAGATCGAATGATGGATTCGATGGATCTTGAGCGCGAAAAGGGAATTACTATTTTGGCAAAAAATACTGCGGTAAAACGCGGTAACACAATCGTAAATATTATTGATACGCCAGGCCACGCAGATTTTGGTGGCGAGGTTGAGCGCGGATTAGAGATGGTTGATGGCGTTATTTTGTTAGTAGATGCATCTGAAGGTCCACTGCCACAAACTCGTTTCGTACTTCGTAAAGCTTTGCAAAAAAATCTACCAGTTATTTTGTTAATTAATAAAGTAGATCGTCCCGATTCACGTATCGCAGAGGTTGTTGATGAGGCATACGCACTCTTCTTAGATTTAGATGCAAATGAAGATCAGATTGAGTTTCCAATTGTTTATGCATCTGCAAAAGCAGGACGGGCATCTTTAAATCGACCAGCAGATGGTGGCATGCCAGATAATGAAAACTTAGATATTTTATTTGACACAATATTTTCAGCTATTCCGGCTCCGGAATATCATGAGGGTGCTCCTCTGCAAGCACATGTAACAAACCTTGACTCATCACCATTCTTAGGCCGGCTTGCCCTTTGCCGCGTTAGAGAAGGTGTGATTAAGAAAGGCCAATCAGTTACTTGGATTAAAACTGATGGCACAACCGAGCGAGTTAAAGTATCTGAACTTTTAATTACTGAAGCGCTAGAGCGAGTACCAGCATTAGAAGCTCACCCAGGTGACATTATTGCGGTTGCTGGAATTGAAACTATTACCTTAGGTGAAACTCTTGCTGATTTAGAAAATCCACATGCTCTGCCATTAATCACAGTTGATGAGCCAAGTATTTCGATGACAATTGGTATTAATACCTCACCATTGGCCGGAAAGAGTGGAAATAAATTAACTGCTCGCCAAGTTAAAAACCGGTTAGATGCAGAGCTGGTTGGAAATGTTTCACTTCGAGTTTTAAATACCGATCGCCCAGATACCTGGGAGGTGCAGGGACGTGGTGAGTTACAACTTGCTGTTCTTGTTGAAATTATGAAGCGCGAAGGATTTGAGTTAACTGTTGGTAAGCCACAGGTAGTTACCAAGATGGTTGATGGCAAATTACATGAGCCGATGGAGCGCTTATCTATTGACGCCCCTGAGGAGTACTTAGGTGTGATTACGCAATTAATGGCGCTTCGCAAAGGTCGCATGGAACAAATGGTTAACCATGGCACTAGTTGGATTCGTCTTGATTATCGAGTTCCATCTCGTGGCTTAATTGGTTTTAGAACTGAGTTTTTGACTGAGACAAGAGGAACTGGATTACTCCACCATGTGTTTGATGGTTATGAAGCATGGCATGGTGAGCTTCGTACTCGCTCAACTGGTTCATTAGTTTCAGATCGAATGGGAGCGGTAACTAGCTACGCACTTTATGGCACACAAGATCGCGGTTCTATATTTGTTGAGCCAGGTGATGAAGTTTATGAAGGCATGGTGATTGGTGAGAACTCACGAAGTGAGGATATGGATGTTAACTGTGTTCGCGAGAAGAAGTTAACAAATATGCGCGCCTCTGGCACCGATGAATCTGAGCGATTAATTCCAGCTAAGAAATTAAATATGGAAGGCGCCCTTGAGTTTTGCCGTGAGGATGAGTGTGTTGAGGTAACACCTGCAGTGGTTCGAATTCGTAAGGTAATCCTTGATGGATCAACTAGAGCCCGGCTTACTTCTAAAAATAAGCGAACAAACGAGAACTCCTAGCGCTAGTTGGGTCATAGCCCTTAATGTCAGTGCGCTCGCGTTAAATTAAGCCGTGGCCAGCGCAAAAAATACCCCAAAGCTAAATCTGGTTAGAGCGCAATTTAAAAGTGAATTAATCGATGAGTCACAATTAAGCGATCAACAAAAGCAGGTAATCACCCACCGCGGTACTCCACTATTAGTTTTAGGTGAGGCAGGTAGCGGTAAAACTACAACCTTAATTACAGCTGTTTCAAAAAGAATAAGTGAAGGTCAAGATCCAAACTCAATCCTAGTAATTACCTATGGCCGCCATAGTGCCAGCAAACTGCGTGATCAGATTGCATCGGCAAATCCAGCAACACATACGGTGAGTGAGCCGATTGCTAGAACATTTCATTCAATTGCATTTTTAATTTTGAATGATCAACTTGCAAATACAGATTCTAAAAAATATGTTTTGTTATCAGGGGCCGAACAAGATGCCCAAATTAGAGAGCTACTAGCAATTGATGCGGCAAACCCAGATGCAACGTTATGGCCAAAGGAGTTAATCCCAGCTTTAACAACTAGAGGCTTTGCTAAAGAGTTACGGGATTTTATTGGCCGGGCAACTGAGCGAGGTTCCTCACCGGCTGAGTTAGTTAAGTATGCCGATAAGTATGAGCAAAAGTATTGGCCAGCTATTTGTGAGTTTTGGCAAAAATATCTGCAATCACTCGCGCTGCGTGATGTTACAACTGGCGCCGGCCTTAATCGAATTGATCCTAGTGAAATTATTATTGCTGCGGTTGAAAAACTAGAAAGTAATCCAGATTTACTTGATAAGTATCGAAAACTATTCCAAGTTATTTATGTTGATGAGTTTCAAGAGTCTGATCGGGCGCAACGCAAATTATTGCAATTACTAAGTGGGCAAGAATTAGTTATCTTTGCCGACCCACAATCTGCAGTTGGCAGATTTAGAGGTGCTGATCCAGATAATTTACTAAGTGATCTAGATCAAGCAGGTTTTAAAAATATTGTTAAATTGCCAAATAGCCATCGTAAAGTTAAAGATCAAAATGTTGCGATGTTAAGTAGTGCTAGTGATGAAGCAAATTACATCGCCCATCAATTTAGGTCAGCTCACCTAAGGCAAGGTGTGCCATGGTCACAGATGGCGGTAATTCTTAGATCCCCTGGTGCTCAAGTAAGCGCCCTGCAACGAGCATTTGCGATGAATTCAATTCCAGTTGAAGTAGATGCGATTACACTCTCTCTGGCTGATAATCCAGCGATCAAGCCAATTATTACGCTGGCTCAAATTGCACTCGGTCAATTGAAGTTGATTCCCAGTAATTGGGATCAGATAGAGGAGTTGCTTAAGAGTGAGTTTGCTGGCGCTGATGCAATTTCA
>JAPLBB010000030.1 GCA_026392945.1 Actinomycetota bacterium
GAGTCATTCCAGCAAATGCTGCAGGTGGTAGTTGTTGGAATTGTTGCGTTCCCATTGCCTTAAACGCAGCAGGTGGCAATTGATTTAATTGCTCAGCAACCATTCCAGCCATTGCTGTAGGTGGTAATGCTTTCATTTGATCTGCATTCATGCCAGCAAATGCAGCAGGTGCCATTGCGCCAATTCCTTTAGCATCAAATGCTTTCATTGTTGTTGCGGATAGCTGACCCATTTGTTGTTGAGTCATTCCAGCAAATGCTGCAGGTGGTAGTTGTTGGAATTGTTGAGCGCCCATACCAGCCATTGCTGAAGGTGGAAGTTGCCCAAATTGTTGCGCACCCATACCAGCCATTGCTGCAGGTGGTAATGCTTTCATTTGGTCAGCATTCATACCAGCCATTGCTGAAGGTGGTAGTGCTTGAATTTGTTGGGCGTTAAGAGCGCCAACAGCATTTGGTGCTAACTGTGACATTTGATCTGGTTTAAAAGCTGCCATTTGGTTTGGTGTAAATCCAGCAACCTGATTTGGCTGAAATGAATTCGCTGGACCAGTAGGTAATGCTCCAACTCCACCTACAGGTGCTTTGTAATCTGATAAACCACCAGCAGGTGGTACGTAACCTACTCCGCCACCAGAAGGTGGTACATAACCTACGCCGTTACCAGAAGGTGGTACGTAAAAAACTCCAGGACCATTAGGTGCTCCGCCAGGATTATTAACACCTGTTGAACCACCAGGTGCTCCGCCAGGTTGACCGGCTGCTCCGCCAGGATTAAATGGACTTGTTCCTCCGGCAGGATTAAATGGACTTGTTCCTCCGCCAGGATTAAATGGACTTGTTCCTCCGCCAGGATTAAATGGAGCAGTTCCTCCGCCAGGATTAAATGTTCCGGGTGCTCCACTTTGTGGTTGTCCACTTTGTGGTTGTCCACTTTGTGGTTGTCCACTTTGTGGTTGTCCACTTTGTGGTTGTCCACCTTGTGGTTGTGGTTGTCCACCTTGTGGTTGTACGGGTTGTTGTGGTGGCGGTGCTCCACCTCCGCTAGGTGGTGGTGGCGGTGCTCCACCTCCGCTAGGTGGTGGTGGTGGCGGTGGCCCCTCGGCTTGAGTTCCACTAATTGAAACGACCGTGGTCATTAAAAATGCTAATAAAGTAATTAAACTGTTGCGCAATTTATTCATCATAATCTTCCCTTTGTAGGTAATAAAAAATACTCCTAATTGAACTATTGTCAATGAAATTCAATAGTAAAACACGAGTGTTTACACTTATTTTATTATTGATTAGCGCTCAATTAAGAGTCTTTAAAGCCCTTGCGAGCGCAACCAGTTTTGACCATGGGTATTTGCGAGTAAGGGGAATTAATCAGGATTGAGTTCGCTCAAGCTATGGCTGAGCGAACCGCCAGATTTTTAAATCTGGATAAGTTTAGAAATCCATTCCTCCGCCATCGCCACCAGGCATTGGTGCAGCACCCTTTGGTTCAGGTTTATCAGCAATTACTGCCTCTGTTGTTAAGAACAGTGCTGCAATTGATGCCGCATTTTGCAATGCAGATCTGGTTACCTTAGCTGGATCAATAATTCCGCTCTTAATCATGTCAACATATTCACCAGTTGCAGCATCTAAGCCAAAACCAGTTTCAAGTGAGCGAACTTTCTCAACTACAACTCCACCTTCAAGACCTGCGTTAATTGCAATCTGCTTTAGTGGTGATTCAACTGCGTACTCAACAATCTTTCCGCCAGTTGCTTCATCGCCAGTTAATTTCAATTTACCAAACGCAATTTTGGATGCTTGTAGAAGAGCAACGCCGCCACCGGCAACAATTCCCTCTTCAACTGCAGCCTTTGCATTTCGAACTGCATCTTCAATTCTGTGCTTGCGCTCTTTTAACTCAACCTCAGTAGCAGCGCCAGCTTTAATAACTGCAACGCCGCCAGCAAGTTTTGCAAGACGTTCTTGAAGTTTTTCACGATCATAATCAGAGTCACTCTTTTCAATCTCAGCACGGATTTGATTAACCCGTCCCTTAATTTGTTCAGCATCTCCTGATCCTTCAACAATTGTGGTCTCTTCTTTGCTGACTACAACTTTACGAGCCTTACCAAGTAATTCCACTGTAGTTTGGTCAAGCTTTAAACCAACCTCTTCAGAGATAACAGTCGCGCCAGTCAAGATTGCAATATCTTGCAACATTGCTTTACGGCGATCACCAAAGCCAGGTGCCTTAACTGCAACTGATTTGAATGTGCCGCGGATCTTATTTACTACCAAAGTTGAAAGTGCTTCACCCTCAACATCTTCAGCAATAATTACCAGTGGCTTACCGGTTTGCATTACCTTTTCTAAAATCGGGACAAGATCTTTAATATTTGTGATCTTGGTGTTTGCAATCAGAATGTAGGCATCTTCCATAACTGTTTCCATACGCTCGGTATCAGTTACAAAGTAAGCAGAGATATAACCCTTGTCAAAACGCATTCCCTCAGTCAGTTCTAACTCAAGTCCAAAGGTATTGCTCTCTTCAACAGTAATTACTCCCTCTTTACCAACTTTATCCATTGCTTCTGCAATCATGGAACCGATTGTGGTGTCAGCAGCTGAAATAGATGCGGTAGCAGAGATCTGCTCCTTAGTTTCTACTGGCTTTGCCATCTTTAATAACTCATCTGAAATTGCAGTAACTGCCTTTTCAATACCGCGCTTTAATGACATTGGATTAGATCCGGCTGCCACGTTACGTAAGCCTTCGCGAACCATTGCTTGCGCAAGTACGGTTGCAGTTGTGGTGCCATCACCGGCAACATCATCAGTCTTCTTTGCAACCTCTTTAACTAGATCTGCACCAATTTTTTCCCATGGATCATCTAGTTCAATCTCTTTTGCAATTGAAACACCATCATTAGTAATTGTTGGTGCGCCCCATTTTTTCTCAAGCACAACGTTGCGACCGCGGGGCCCAAGGGTTACCTTGACCGCATCAGCTAATACATTCATGCCGCGCTCTAAACCGCGACGAGCCTCTTCATTGAAGGCAATCATCTTTGCCATATTTTTTATCTCCTTCTATTTTGTTGCCAAAGTTAAAACAGGTGTTTTTATCACTCACACCCGTAGAGTGCTAAAGCCAAATCTAGAGGATTTATTCCAGATGCGCCAAATGAGCGCTGCTAGTGGGTACTTAGGAGGGCTTAAAGGGTGAAGCCGAGTTTGCTGCTGCTGCGAGCTTGGGTTCTGCTATCTCGAAGCCTACGTAGGCGCTTAACCAAAATTGGTTCAGCCATTACGGCAGCTTCCCGGTCAATTAAATTATTTAGCAATTGGTAATAAGCAGGTGGAGTCAGATTAAATAACTCTTTAATTGAGCTTTCTTTAACGCCAGCATGACGCCACCAAGAGCGTTCAAACTCAAGCATCTTCACTTCAAACTCATTTAACCCAGCATTAGCTGGATCATGAAGTGGCATAGAAAACTCAGACATGGCCCTATCTTAAAAGATCCCACTGACAAAAGTGGGTTTTGGCGTTAGAGCGTGGCGAGAATTGCGGAAATATCTGACTCTTTTGTCCAAGGATTAACAATTGCAAAACGCAAGATTGGTTTTCCTTTATGAGCCGATGGTGTAACAAAGCCAATTTGATCAGCTAATAGTTTATCACTCCATTTTTCATAATCAGCGCTGCTCCAGCCAACTCTTTCAAAGGCAACTATTGAAAGTGTTGGTTCTACTAATAACTTTAGATTTGGATGCTCACTTACTTGGCGCGCAGCATCTTTAGCAACGGTCATGGTCCTCTCCATCGCCTTTGCATACTCATCTGTGCCGTGCGCAGCTAGTGAAAACCAAAATGGTAATCCTCTTGCTCTTCTCGTTAAATGAATTGCGTAATCAGATGGATTCCACTCATCATCCTCATCTAAAGTTTCAAGGTATGAAGCTTTTTGTAGGTGAGCACGTTTGGCAAGCTTTGGATTGCGATAGATAAGTGCGCAAGCATCATATGGAGCAAATAACCACTTATGAGGATCAACAATAAATGAATCAGCAAGTTCAATCCCATCAAATAGTTTTTAAATTATCAATAATGCCAAGATTTGTAGTTCCAGCAGTTGCAACTAATGCAAATACTTGATGCCCTGGATTTTCACTGTGGTACTTATCAATTACCATACCGCATGCATCTCCTTGCAGTGATCCATCTTTATCTGGTTTTATCAATAACAACTCAACATCCATGATCTGCGCAGTAGATTTAATTGAGGAATGAGACTCAGCACTTGCCGCTAACACCCAGCGGGTTGCATCTTTATGTTTTGCTTTTAAAGAGTTTCTAGCAGTAACTAAGGCAGATAAATTTCCAATCGTTCCACCTTGCACAAATACACCGCCAGAGGTGCTTGGCATGCCGGCAATATCAATCAACCACTCAAGTGCTTGATTCTCAGCAAATACCGCGCCTGCTCCTTCCAGCCAGGAGCCGCCGTAAAGCGCACTTGCGCCAACTACTAAATCAAAAAGGTTTGCATACTCACTAGGAGCAGATGGAATAAATGCTAAATACCTTGGATGATCAGTTGAAATACAAGCTTTTGCTAAAACATCTTTAAATAACTTAAGTGCTTCATGTCCGCCTAAACCTTTTGCGGTAATTGTGTTACCAGCTAATTCAAATAACTCTTCCGGTGTTTTAGGACCATCTAATGGCGGATCGGTTCGCAAACGAATTAAAGAGTACTCAAGTACCTCTTTTGCTAACTCTTCAACCTCTGGTGTGAACTCATGCATTAAGAGCTGCGTAATCTTTCCGGTTAGCGCTTCTGATTAAATTTCTTATCATGGTTGGAAAGACAAATGTGTGTAGTGGCAAAATTACATACCAATACAATCTTCCACCTAAGCCACGAGGCAGAAATGAAGCCTCTTGAATTACTTCACTTTTTCCATTTGCTAATTTTCTAATTCTAAATTCAAGCCATGCTTTGCCCGGCAGAATCATCTCTGCATATAGCTTTAATGAAGTTTGATTTTGTAATGATTCCACGCGCCAAAAATCTAAACTATCACCGACCCGAAGGTGTAGCGGATCACGCCTGCCGCGGCGCAGTCCAACTCCGCCAATCATTCGATCGATTAATCCACGCATGTACCAAAGAAAATCAGAGCCATACCAACCTGTCTCGCCACCGATCTCTTCGACTGCCTCCCATAAACTTCCAATTGATGCATCAGTAATTCTTACTCTGGTGTCTTTATATAGAGTCTCGCCCGCCCATGCTGGATCACTTTGTGCTTTCTGCCATGGTGCAGTTGGTACAGCAGCATCAGACCATCTTGTTAACACATTATTATCTGAAACTTTTGTCAGAGCTAAATGAATAGCAGCTTCTACATCAATTAAGCCTTCAGGTGGGTTTGGAATTAAATGAGAGATTGACTTTGCTGGATCTGCCACCACTTCACTTATCAGCGAGCCAACTAAAGGCCGAGCGAGTGATGTTGGAACTGGTGTCACAAAGCCAATCCAAAGACTAGAAAGTTTCGGTGTAAGCACCGGGATCTCAATTATCCATCGCCTGCGAAGCCCAGATATTTTGGCAAACTTCTGCATCATTTCTGCGTAGGAGAGAATCTCAGGGCCACCGATATCAAAAATACCCGTTACTGGTTTTTCAAGTTTGGCAGCATTTCTTAGGAACCAAAGAATATCTCTAATTGCAATTGGGTGAGTTTTATTTGACACCCATTTCGGGGTCGTCATCACTGGTAAGCGGTGGGTTAGATGGCGCAACATTTCAAATGAAGCAGAACCAGAACCAATAATTATTCCTGCACGCAGCTCCATAACTGCAACCGAAGTTGTAGCTAACTCTTTTCCAGTATTAGCTCTAGATTGCAAATGCTTACTAGTTTTTGAATCATTATTAATTCCACCTAAATAAACAATTTGCTTAACTCCGCACTGTTCGGCAGCTTTTGCAAAGTTACGAGCCATTTCAGATTCAATCTGATCAAAGTTTGGACCTAAGTTAATTGAGTGCAATAAATAAAATGCGGTGTGCACTCCAGTTAAAGCTTTAACTGTTGATTGATAATCTGTAGCATTTCCAACTGCAATCTCAACCTCGTTGGCCCAGGTATGGCTCTGTGCCTTATTGGCATCGCGAACAAAAACTCGCACCTTTGCTCTATTGGCAAGTAAGGATGTGACAAGCCGGCCGCCCACATACCCAGAAGCGCCAGTTACTAGAATCAATCTCTCATCACTCATGGTAAAACAGTAGACTTATTCAGTGAATAAACCAAAGGTAGTTATTTTAGGTGGTGGATTTGGTGGCTTGGCCACTGCCCGCGCCCTACATAAATCTGCCGAAGTGACGGTAGTTGACCGTCATAACTTCCAAACCTTCCTGCCATTGCTTTATCAGGTATCAACCGCAGGTCTTGCAGCAGATCATGTGGCATATCCAATACGAGGTGCCCTTAGAAAGACTGATATTAAGTTTCGAATGGGCTCGCCTGTTTCAGTTGATCATAAAAATAACGAGGTTAAATTAGATAGCAGTGAAATTCTAAAATTTGATCACTTAATTGTGGCATTAGGTTCAGTCTCAGCTGATTTTGGAATACCTGGAGTTAATGAGTACGCCCTAGGAATGAAAACTGTTCATGAGGCCTTAACAATCCGTGCTGAGATTATGCGCAGGTTTGAAGATCTTTGTAGATTTGAAGATGATACTAAGTTATCAATTTCAGTAATTGGTGGCGGTCCTACCGGTGTTGAGATGGCAGGTGCGATTGCCGAGTTAATTCGTGGCCCACTTAAATCTGACAAAGCAGATGCTGCAGCCAACATTAACATTTCAATAATCGAAGCAGGTCCTCGACTTCTGCCAACATTTGCACCATCTTTATCTGAGCGAACCAAAAAAGATTTAGAAAAGCTTGGCGTAAAGGTTATGTTGAATATTCCAGTTAAGGCAATTGAGCATCGAAAAATTACCCTTAACGATGATTCTGTAATTAACTCTGAGATCACAATTTGGGCAGCAGGGGTTAAAGGCTCTGATGCCATGGCGCAATTAAGTCTGCCAACTATTGGAAATAGAGTTGCAGTTGAACCAACGATGCAGGTTCAGAATTACCCAAATATTTGGGCCTTAGGCGATATCGCTGGCGCAGTTGGTAAAGATGGTAAGCCACTGCCAATGGTCGCCCCAGTTGCAATTCAGCAAGGTAAATTTATTGCCAAACAAATAGCAAGATTAATCGCTGATAAACCTCTTGGTGAGTTTAAATATTTAGATAAGGGCTCAATGGCAACAATTGGTAGAAATAAAGCGATTGTGCAAGTAAGAGGCCTGAAAATATCTGGTCCAATTGCTTGGCTAATTTGGGTTTGGCTACACCTATTTTATCTATTAGGTGGGCGAAATAAAATCGGCACTATGGCAGATTGGACTTGGAACTACTTAACCTTTGATCGCGGCAATCGCCACATCATGGATTCTTATTAATGACTAAACCAGTTTTTCGAAAGTTTATTGAGGTTGATAAACATCAAATCTGGTCGGTTAAGTGGCAAAACAATGGACAACCAGTTGTATTACTTCATGGTGGCTTAAGCCATACCGCAAAGTGGGAGAAACAAATCCTGCCAGCTGTTGCAAAGACGCATCAACCATTTGCCTATGATCGAACTGCTCACGGTTATACAAAGGTCAGACCTGGTTACATGCACTTTGATTTTCAAGTTAATGAGTTAATACATTTTTTAAAAACTGTTGTTAAGAAACCCGCCCACATCATTGGCTGGAGTGATGGTGGCAATATTGGATTACTTGCCGCAATTAAGCGACCAGATCTAATTAAATCTTTAGTTGGTATCGGTATGAACTACACCTATGACGCAGGGCTCTCATTTGATTTAAACACTGTGGAAGCAAGTGATGAAGAGATTGCTAATTTTGTGAAGATGACCAAGCAAGATCCAAAGTTACTGCTTGAGATTAAGCAAAAAGCATTCAAAGTTTGGGCAAGTGAGCCAAAGTTAAAGTTATCAAAATTAAAGAAGATTAAATGTCCAGTATTGGTATTGGCAGGGGACGATGAGCCATTTAATAGCAAGATGACATTTGAGATGTATGAAGCGATTCCAAATGGCAGATTAGCGGTTATTCCAGGAGCATCGCATGCGGTTGTGAATGAGAAAACAAAGTTAATGCAAGAAGTAATTAAAGATTTCTATAAATCACTAGATTTTCCAATTACTAAGATGCCAAACCGCAGAGCTAAACAACAAGCAAAGATCTTAAGAAACTCTTAACTCACCAACTGCGCCCTTAGGCACAAACGGTTTACTAGGAAAGACTGCATCTACTTTTTTATATTGTGAGTTTTGCGCAGGCCGTGGATCTGTCTCACCCTTATTTGGCCACATTGAAAAAGCTCGCTCTGCTTGCGCTGTAATAGTTAGAGATGGATTAACGCCAAGGTTTGCAGTAACTGATGCACCATCTACAACATGCATGGTTGGG
>JAPLBB010000063.1 GCA_026392945.1 Actinomycetota bacterium
AAGCCAAGTGGTGAACCAAATGCAATTACTGGATCTCCTATTGAGATAGAAGATGAATCACCTGTTGGAATTTCTGGTAGAAATCCTTTTTTAATTGAAATTACTGCAAGGTCATACTCAGAGTTACGACCAACAATCGTGGCTGGATAAACATCGCCATTATTTAATTCCACATCAATCGTGCCACCGGCGGCGGCATCTGAAACAACATGGTTGTTGGTAATAATGTATGAGATATCAGAATTTGATTTATAAATTGAGCCAGAGCCAGTTCCACCACCACCTAATGAGTTAACCTCAATTGAAACTACGGAGGGTGAAACTAATTGAGCAATACTTTTAACATTTGCACCAGTTGCGCCAATATCAATTGCACTTCGTCCCTTTGCGCAATTTCCATTTTTTGAAGCGTATAAAGCATTGGTTTTATTATCTATACAAGCTTTAACTACTGGCACATTATTTGGTATTGCAATTGCATATCCACCAACGGCGGTAGCGCCAATCACAAAACCAGTTAGCACCTTAAAAAATGTATTTCTCATATTCTCTCCGTAATCAGTTTTTTCTTTATCGTAATGGGGATATCTGCAAATTACCTGAGAGAGATCTTATCGTTAGGTGAATCTTCATAACTCATGCTCCATACGCCCTTATTAAATAGGGGTAAAACAATCGCAACAACTGTGATCGCCGACAAGATATATACAAAGGTTTCTATTCCTAAAAGAGCCGAAAGTGGGGCAGCAATTGCTAGCCCAATTGGTCTAAACATCATTGTCCCCATCGCATCAAAGGATGAAACTCTAGATAGTGATTCTCTAGGCACTTTGCGCTGCAACGCTGTGCTCCAAAGCGTGCCCCATAAATCTAAGGTAATACCAAATAAGAATGCACAAAATGCAATTAGCAACAAACTTTGTGGCTTTGCTAATGACCAAATATACAAAGTAACTGTGAATGAGGAGAGCATTAAGAATCTCATTGGGTACTTTGGTTTTACTTTAATCGCAATCAAAGAGCCAACAATTAAGCCAGCAGATTCAGCAGTAATTACAAATGACCAAGATTTAGCCCCATTAAAATGTTCAAGTGCAATTAAAGGCCCTAATACATTTTCAGCTGCAGCCCAACACATGACGATAAATGAAAATGCTAAAACAATTATTGCAATCCAGCTAAAGGAGAGAAACACCCGCCAGCCATGAACTAAGTCATCAAGCATTGTGTTTTCACTATGTTCAGTCCTGGGAGTTAAATGTCTAAATGAAAATATCATTAGCCCGGAGATAAAAAATGAGGCGGCATCTATCCCAAGTGTTACAGCAGCTCCAAATACATCAATTAAAATTCCGGCAGATGCCGCTCCTAGAATGATTCCACCATTAGATACTAAAGAATTAATTGCATTTCCTTTTTGTAACCCCTGCTCTGGTAAAACTGCGGGCATAATGCCGGCGAATGCTGGCCAAAAAATTCCCCATAAAATTCCAAAACAACCATTAACAATTAACAAAACTGCGATTGGAACATGTCCAGTTGCAAAATATCCAACCTGGACAAATAAAATCGAGCCAGCAGCCATATCGGTTAAGCCAACCATTCTTGCTCTGCCATATTTATCTGAGATTACTCCGCCGAATGGGGCCATAATTAAAAATAAGACAGTTGTGGTGCCAAGTACTAAACCTAAAATATTGGCTGAACCATTTGGTAATCCAAGAATTCCAAAAGCTAATGCAATCGGCCCCATACCATTGCCAAAGTTAGAAATAAACCGGCCAAGAAATAGTCTTTTTACATATTTATGACTTAATACTTCTCTAACTTCCATTATTTATTTCTTTTTTCGATATCTCTAATTAGCCGATGCATTTCACTAGTTATTTCCTTTAACGCAGCCATCTCTTTATTTGCAATCTCTTGAGATTTTTTAGCTAATTCAAACTCGGCTAAAGATGCAGTATGGGTTTCATCAATTTTCTGTTGCATTCCCTTTGATGAAGCATCTTGACCAACCATAATTATGGAAAGCAATACCAATTGCAAAAAAGTCTGCGCTACCCACGCCACAATAATAATCCGGTCACCGCTTTTAATTGCTGCAGGCAGTGAGATCAATGCGATTGCTGCAAAAACATATGCACACCACATAGTGCTAACAAAACTGCTTATTTTTGTGGCAATTTTTTGATTAAATCTTCCAACCGAATTCATGCTCAAATCTTACGCTCTAATTTAAATCTTTTCTTTATGTGTAGTAATTTGATCTAAGAAATCCAGATCAGGCTCAACACCAATGCCTGCGCCTTGTGGAACATTTAAGTATCCGTCTTCCATCACAAATGGAGTTGTTATATCTTGCTTAAAATAACGAGCAGAAGCTGATGTGTCACCAGGCAAGGTAAATCCAGGAAGGGCAGCAAGCGCCAAGTTAGCTGCTCTACCAATTCCTGTCTCTAACATTCCACCACACCAAACTGGAATCTTATTTTTCAAACATAGATCATGAATTTTTACCGATTCAATATATCCACCAACACGGCCAGGTTTAACGTTAATAATTGTGGTTGCTTTAAGAGCCAATGCATCCTCAGCTGATTGCAAGGAAATAATTGATTCATCTAAACAAATTGGAGTTTTAACCTCTTTTGATAACTGTGCATGGCCCAAAATATCGTGCTCATCTAATGGTTGTTCTATTAGTAATAAATTAAACTCATCTAGCTTTGCTAAATGTTTGCCATCATCTCTTGAATAGGCTTGGTTTGCATCAACTTGCAGTGGAATCTCTGGGTATAGATTTCTAATGTATTTAACCGCTTCAATATCCCAACCTGGTTCAATCTTTAACTTAATTCGTCGATATCCTGCATCAACATAGGACTTAACCTCTTCGGCAAGTGCTTCTAAATTATTTGCAATACCAACTGAAACACCACATTCAACTTTGCTTTTTGTTGCGCCAAGATATGTAGCAAGTGAAGTTTTTTGATCCCGAAGTTGCGCATCTAAAATTGCAGTTTCAAGAGAGGCTTTTGCCATCTGTCCACCTAAGAATGGTTTTAAAACAACTGGTACATCCTCCGCCGTAATCTCTGGCTTACTTTTTAATGCTGGGATTAAAAACTTCTTCATTAAATCCAAGCAGCCAGACACATACTCAGGTGAGTAAAGTGGTTCAGACATCGCAACACACTCTGCCCACCCGGTTGTGCCATTTTCATTTGTAACTTTAACCATTAAAACCTCACGAGAGGTTTGGGTACCAAATGAGGTTCTAAATGGGCGAACTAATGGCAGATGAATTATTCGTAGCTCAATTTCTTTGAGTTTCATATCTGCACAACATATTCATTATTTGCCGAAAAGCCAACTACTTTGCCGCCGCGAGCTAATGCGCCCACAAACTCATCTCGTACCGACCTTCGCCACCTTAAATTCTCCGCAATATCTTTAACTCTGATCGCCACAATGTCATCGGGAATCGCGATTAAGAGCGCTGATTTATCTGGTGTAGTGATTGCTGTCCTTGGTGTTGGGGCATCACCTACTACCTTCAAACTTGCCATAACTCGATCTGATTCATCACCAGCATTTAACTCATCAGGCATATCACCATAAAAATTTGGGTAGTAAGCAGAAATATCTACGCCTAGTTTTAAAATATTAAGTTTGGCATTTCTCGCTACCAGTGGATCAAATGTCCATGTGATTTCTTTATAATTATTTTGTTTAGCCCATTTATATTGATCTACCTTTAGCGCATGCCCAATACCTTTGTCCCTAAATTTATCCAACACCGCTGTCATGTGTGAATGAAGATGCAGCCCGCCAGTTGTGGCTGGAAATGCAAAGGCAGCTCCAACACAATTGCCCTCTATAAATGCTCCAGATAAATAAGCCCCGCTATGAATCATTGCTTGCAGAAGGTTTGGCGTTATCTCAGTTCCGGCATCCATCGCCCAGGTTTTATCAAAAATCATCCGGCCTAAATCTTGATCAGGCAGAGAAGTTAATGGGCGAATACTTATATTTGAACTCACCTGGCAATCTTAAAGGTATTTATAATTTTTGAGGAATAGAGTTGGGTTATGTCAGATCTTGAGAAGAATAAGGAATTAGCCCGGCAATTTTTTGAGCAAATCTGGAATCAAGGTGATGAGAGTGCAATCGATCGGTTTATTGCTGAAGATGCTGCCGGTAATGATCCTAAGTTCGGTGTGGGCAGGGAATCATTTAGATTGCAATGGCGCAAATGGCGAGCAGCATTTCCAGATATAAATTTTGCAGTTGAAGAGATTGTTGCCGAAGGTGACACAGTTGTAACTAGGTGGCGGCTTACTGGAACACATCTTGGTGAATATTTAGGTAAAGAAGCAACTGGGAACAAAGTAGATGTTGATGGTGTGAGTATTGATCGAATTAAAGGTGGCATGGTTGTATCTGGTTTTGATGCTTGGGACTCACTTGGATTTCGCGAACAAATTGGTTTGATACCTAAAAATTAATTAAAGCTTTCCCTTTAAGTTCTCGCTATACGTGCGAAGTTGATCGCCTACTTTCTGAACCCAGAGCGAGTTTTCAAGTGGAAGCACCCAGCTTTCTTCACCGTTAATTCGTCTGCCAAAATTTTCAATCATGAGCATGTAAGGGTCTACTGCTGAGAACTCTTCTTTATGATCGCCTAACCTTAAAGTGCTTGGCGAATGCCACGATGTAAATGCTTGATTGCTAAGCATCTCAACTGATTGCCCTTCACCACGCACAATTAATGTTTGATCCTCTGGCATTTCAAATGAGGCCAAACCATTTGCAATTATCAAATCGTTACAACTTATGGACCATTTTGTAGTCAGATCGATACCAGTTTCACCAAAATTAACATCACAACTTTGGATAACAGCCCGTGCACTATCGCCAACGATTGCGCCAATTGCATGAAGTGGATAAACACCGATATCAAATAATGCACCACCACCCATTTCAGGTGAGAGTCGATAATTTCCTTCAATTGATGCTGGGAATGTAAATGATGAATCTATAGAAATTAACTCACCAATATTTCCACTCTTTACGTAATCAATCATTCGAATCATTCGTGGATGCCACCGTGACCAAACTGCTTCAACTAACAGGAGATCACATTCGCGAGCAGTTTTAACCATCAATTCAACCTCTGCCAGATTTAGTGCAAAAGGTTTTTCACACAACACGTGCTTGCCAGCTTTTAACGCCTTAATTGTCCATTCACAATGCAGGTGATTTGGAAGTGAAATATAGACCGCATCAACCAAGGGGTTGTGGATCAGTTCATCATAAGTTTCATGAATTGTAATTGGATTAAGTAGTTGCGCACGTTTTAGATCTCGACTTGCAACTGCTTGCACAATTGTCTCAGCGGAGGCATGTATGGCTGGTGCGATAGTTTTGGTTGCAATCCAACCGGCGCCAATTAAGCCCCAACGAGTTTGTTTCACCGAAGTAGTGAGGGTTTGACTGGATGGCCATTGGAGAGCGCGGACTCTTCTGCTGCTTGCATAATTGCGACCACATCACGAGATTGATTAGTGGTTATATTCATAGGAGTTCCGTTAGTTAAATATGAAACAACTGATTGATGAAACTCGTAAGAAGTAACGGTTGAGTTTGGAATTACTTCAACACTGCCATCGGCGCGATGAACAGAGATAACTGCTGGTAGATCAGCTGGTGCTGTACCAGCTACAGGATCCCAATTTCCAACTATCGCACCAGTTGTGCCAAGGACATAAAACTTTGGTTTGCGAGCCGCTGCTAGATCTGAATTAGTAAATGTGGCACGAGCGCCATCTGCAAAAGTAATAGTTACATCTGCGTGGTCAGCATTTGTAACATGGTTCCAAATGCGCTTTTGATTAATTCCACTTACCGCATCAACCTTTTCAGGCATTAGCGCCAAAATCTGATCGATAAAGTGGCTGCCCCAATCAAATATCGCACCACCTGAAACTTCAACATCTGAGTGCCAGTATGAACATGGCTCGGAGTAACCGCCCACAAAACTTTCATAGGAAAATATTTCACCGATCACACCATCGTCAATTAATTTTTTCATTATTATAAAATCTGCATCAAAACGTCGGTTTTGATAAACAACTAACAATAAATTCTTTGTTGCCGCTAGTGCAATAAGCTCATCACATTGTTCAACTGTCAATGCCATCGGTTTTTCAAGGATTACGTGAATGCCACGATTTAAAGACTCTTTCGCCCATGAGTAGTGAGAGTTTGGTGGTGTTGAAATAACGACCAGATCAATTAAGCCAGAATCTAACATTGCGGTGGAATCAGTAAAGGTTGTGATATCCGGTGCTAATTCTTTTGCTGCGCCCAATCTATCTGGATTTGTATCCGCTACTGCGGTTAGTAGTAATCCTTCGGTGGCACTAACTGCAAGGTTGTGTTGATCACCGATTGCACCGTAAGCGAGTAATCCAACGCGAATAATTTTCATACCCTCAATCCTGTAAACACCATGGTGGTTTTGCTCTTTATTTTTGCAGAGTCTAACCAATTTAATACAATTTTATTACCAGGGTGCGCCCGCAAGGATTGAAACGTTGAACCTTATGATCCGTAGATCACTAGTAGGTGAGGCTCGTTTATTTCCTTTTACTTGAACCATTCTTAGCTACTAAAAGAATGATCAATAATGCAATAGTGGTAATAATTGCTTCCATATGAAAAGTTTATCCAGTTCAATGGCTGATAGGGAATCAGGGCGTCGGTAGTTTTACTTTTAATGCTTTGGTGCGCCCGCAGGGATTCGAACCCCGAACCTTCTGATCCGTAGTCAGATGCTCTATCCGTTGAGCTACGGGCGCAAAGTGTTAAGCGATGGGAAGTCTAGCGATTTATTAGGACCTACCCAAACTTATTAACCTCTTCCAGTCCACCTCTTTTACGCGAGGTTTTCCAGCAATTTCACCTGAAATAACTTCTGAGGCATTTATTTTTTCCCAGGCCACCTGATCAATTACTTCGTGTCCGGATTTCAAAAGCGCAGTGATTCCTTCACTTGCTTTTGGTTCTTTCAAATTTTCAATAATTAGATCAACTACATCCTTTGAGTCACTCTTGTTTGTGCCAATCACACCTGTTGGCCCACGTTTTGCCCAACCAGTTGTGTAAACATTGTGTTCAACGTGGCCGGCAATATTTAGTATTCGGCCGTTCTCTATTTTTACGCCCGGGTATTCAAGTGAGTCATAACCAATTGCGGTAACAACTAGCCCAGCTTTAATTGAAATAGTTTTATCAGTAGCAATAACTTTGCCATCTTTTACTTCATTTACTGCAAAAACTACCTCTTCTACTTTGCCATTTCCTTTAATCTCTAGTGGGGCAGCTAAGAACTTTATATCAAGGCTTCGCTCTACCCCTTTCTTTTCATGATCTGCAATTAGTTGCATCGCATCTAGTTTGTGGGTTAAATCTTTTTCAACCTCACCCATTGCTTTAACTCGTTCGCTAGCTTGGGCTACCTGCTCGGTATCAATATAAACATCGGTGTGTTCAAGTTTAGGTAGATCGCGAAGTTCTGGCGCAGTAAAGGCAGCATGTTCTGCACCACGACGGCCGCAAATAATTACTTTTCTAATCTTACTTTCTTTAAATTTTTCTAGCGCATATCCGGCAACATCTGTTAGCTCTAATTCACCTGGTGTAATTGCCAGCATTCTGGCAACATCCATTGCAACATTTCCGGCGCCAATTACAACTGCAGTGTCAGAACTTAAATCAACCTCGGTGTTTACATAATCAGGGTGTGCGTTATACCAAGGCACAAACTCAGCCGCTGATAATGAGTTAGGTAGGTCTTCACCTGGAATATTTAATTTTCGACCAACTGAGCTGCCGGTAGATAAGACCACCGCGTCATACTGTTCGCGCAGATCTTTAAGGGAAATATCCTTACCCAACTCAACATTGGCAAATAATCTAAATTTTCCCTCTTTAGCAATCTTTTCAAAGACTTTGGAAACTGTTTTAATCTTTGGATGATCAGGTGCCACTCCGCTTCTTACCAACCCCCATGGGGTGGGCAGACGTTCGATCATGTCGATGGCAAAGGTTAAATCTTCATCTTGCGCATTTTGAAATGCTTGCGCGGTGAAGTAACCGGCCGGGCCTGCGCCAACAATTGCGATCTTAAAAGTTGGCAACTTCCCCCCAATATCTAAAGTTAATTACTTCAAACATATCTGGCGGAGACGAGAGGATTTGAACCTCCGAAACCCTTTAGGGGTTAACCTCATTAGCAGTGAGGCGCACTAGACCGGGCTATGCGACGTCTCCAACGAGTAAAGGTTATCGCCCTTTGCGGGGGTAGCCAATTTATCCCCACGAAGTAGGCTACTGGTATGAATTCAGCGAATAACTCCAATAATAATGAAAAGGCGCTAGAAGTGAGAACTCACGATATTCCGATCGCAGATGCAATGACAGAGTTTATGAAAATTGGTTGGGCTCCATCACCACTTACCGGGGTTAATCCACATCCATCAATTCCTTTTACAAAAATTCGCCGCGAAACATTATCTAAGAAGTA
>JAPLBB010000038.1 GCA_026392945.1 Actinomycetota bacterium
ATAAGTATTGCAATTGCATCAGAGGCAGCGCTGAAGGGATTAAAAGTAAGTATGGTGGCGGTAGAAAAATCACCAGAGGCTGCGGTTTGGTTAAATAAAAATATTGCAAAGTATGACCTGCCAATTAGAGTAGTTATTGAGGATGTTCAAACCGCACTACCAGATGTGAAAGCTGATTTAGTTGTTGCTAATCCACCATATATTCCAAATGATGAAAAGCTGCCAATTGAAGTTGCAAATTTTGAGCCAGGTGATGCGCTATTTGGTGGCGCGGTAGATGGAATGCAAATTCCAAAGTTATTTATTGCAGCAGCTGATCGGTTATTAAAATCAGGTGGGTATTTCATTATGGAGCACCATGAAAAACAAGGTGAATTAGTTAGAGAAGCATTGTCGGCTCAGTTTTCAAATGTACAAACCCACGCAGACCTAAATAGTCGCGATAGATTCACAAGCGCAAGAAAGCGATAATAATCTTATGGCTGAGCGGGTAGTTTTAAACGGAGCAAGTGAGTCTGAACTAACTGAAGCAGTCGCTACTGCAGTTAGATACATAAATGCTGGTGAAGTAATTGTAGTTGCGGCAGAGTTCGGCTATATCTATCTGGCAAATGCCTTTGATAAAGATGCTGTAAGAGCAGTTCATATATTACGGGGTAATCAAACTGGTGTTGCTGCTCAAGTATTTATTAAGGATTTAAATGTGCTCTCTGGTATTGCGAAAGTTTCGAATATAAATGCAGACCAACTTTTAGCTAAATTTTGGCCTGGGTTATTATCAGTAACAGTAAATTGCCAACCTGGATTAAGTTGGGATCTAGGCGATGAGCAAAGATTAGGTAAAGTCAATGTCAGAGTTCCGAATCGGAAATTTTTAAATAGAATTTTAGAATCTACAGGCCCACTTGCAGCAGCATCTGTCTCATTAACTGGAAAGCCAGTAGTTAAAGATTTAACAAAGCTTCCAATTTATGAAAGTGATGTTGGAGCAATATTTGACGAAGGCGTTTTAGATGCCGGGCCAGCATCAACTTGGCTTGAGATATCTGAGAATGAAATCACAGTTAAGCGAGTAGGTGCGATCAGCATCGAAGAATTACAAGCGGTAATTCCTTCTATTTCCGCAACAAACCTTTAGGCTAGGCGCATGTCCCACACCGAAAATTACTATGGTCCAGATTTTTCAGCCATGGAAAAACAGGATCCAGAGATTGCCGCAGTTGTTATCTCAGAACTTCAACGGCAACGTCATGATCTGCAATTAATTGCGAGTGAGAATTTCACATCAACAGCAGTGCTCGCAGCAATGGGCTCAACACTTTCAAATAAATATGCCGAAGGTTATCCAGGCAAAAGATATTACGGTGGTTGTGAAGAGGTAGATAAAGTTGAAGTAATTGCTATTGATCGTGCTAAAAAATTATTTGGTGCCGAGCATGCCAACGTACAAGCACATTCAGGTGCAAGTGCAAATGTTGCGGTCTACCAAGCATTTACAAAACCTGGCGACACAGTGCTCGCGATGTCACTTCCGCACGGCGGACATCTAACTCACGGCTCAAAGGTTAATTTTTCTGGTAAATGGTTTAATGTTGTTTCATACGGTGTTCGTCAAGATAATGAGTTAATTGATTACGATCAGTTGAGAGACCTGGCAATTGAACATAAACCAAAGATGATTTGTTCAGGAGCAACTGCCTATCCAAGTTTGATTGATTTTGAAAAGGTGCGCCAAATTTGTGATGAGGTTGGCGCAATTATGTGGGTCGATGCTGCTCACTTTATTGGCTTAGTTGCCGGTAAAGCTATTCCTTCCCCAGTTCCATATGCAGATGTTGTTTCCTTTACTACTCATAAAGTATTACGCGGTCCAAGAGGTGGAATGATTTTGTGTAAGGAAAAACATGCGGCTGCTATTGATAAAGCAATTTTCCCAGGCATGCAAGGTGGACCAATTATGAGTGCGGTAGCTGGTAAAGCAATTGTGCTTAAAGAGTGCGCAACTGCTGAGTATCAAAGCTATGCAAAGAATGTAATTGAAAATTGCCAAGCACTTGCTAAGGACTTAGAGGCAGAGGGAATGCGAGCAGTATCTGGCGGCACGCAAACACATTTAGCATTAATAGATATTCGATCAACCGGAGTTAATGGCAAAGTAGCTGATGAAAGATGTGGAGCATCTGGACTTTCACTAAATAAGAATTCAATTCCATATGATCCTGAAACTCCAGCAGTAACGAGCGGTATTCGAGTTGGCACTGCGGCAACTACTACCCAAGGTATGGGAAAGCCAGAGATGAAACAGATTGCAGGTTTTATTGCCCGTGCTATTAAAGATGGCGCAGATGAAAATAAGGCAAAGGCAATTAGAGCTGAAGTTCATCAATTAACTAAAAAGTTTCCGGTTTATCCAGAGCCTAAAAACTAAACTACTAAGCCAATGCGTGAGTACTTAGTAACTGTCCTACTTGCCGCAGTAATCACATATTTAATTACCCCGCTAGTTAGAGATCTGGCAATTAAAGCTGGCGCAGTAACTGCAATTCGATCCCGAGATGTTCATTTAGAGCCAACTCCAAGATGGGGTGGGTTAGCGATGTGGCTGGCAATGGCGCTTACGCTAGTAATCGTAAATTACCTGCCATTAGTACATAAATCATTTGGTTCAGATGCGACTGGTATTTTTCTAAGTGGTACGTTTATTTTATTTCTTGGATTACTAGATGATCGATTTGATTTAGATCCAATTACAAAGTTTGCTGGCCAGGCACTAGCTGCAGGCATATTGCTTATTTATGGAGTTCAGATCCTTTGGCTACCGATTAATGGCATTACAACACTTCCAACAAATATCGGTCAGTTATTAACAGTTCTGTTTGTAATGGTTGTAATTAATGCCATTAACTTTGTTGATGGCTTAGATGGGCTTGCCACTGGAATAGTTATGATTTGCGCTGGTTCATTTTTTGCCTTTTCATATCTATTAGCAGTGATAAATGGTTTAAACCGGTCTTGGTTTCTTGCCTCACAATTTTCATCCGGCTCAAATATTTATGGGTGACTCCGGTGCAATGTTTTTAGGCCTTTTAATAAGCGCCTCTGCTATTACGTTAACCGGCCAGGTAGATGCCACTGCAATCACTGAAGAAAATGGTGGCACAGCACTCCTTCCACTACTCCTACCATTTACAATTTTAGCAATCCCGTTATTAGATTTTGTGATGGCAATAGTTAGAAGAGTAAAGGCTGGTCGCTCACCATTCTCGGCAGATCGGGAGCACTTGCATCATCGAATAATGCGAATGGGCGTTAGCCAGCAACGAACAACTGTAATTTTATATCTTTGGACCGCCATGTTCGCACTTCCAACTGTTATCTCAGCATTTGTGCCACTATGGATAGCGATTATTTCTGGGGTAGTTATATTCCTAATTTCACTCCTTGTGATTAAAACAAATAAGCAAAAGGTTGGTGCTTGATGAAGGAAAATGTATCTAGTGATACCACTCTTTGGAAAGGCGCAATCCTGCCATCCTCAGTGGTTGCAATATTTCTAATTATTACTATGAGTGTTGTTAATGGCAGAGCTGGATTGTTGGGTGCGCTACTAGCATCGATTACCGTAATAATTTTCTTTAGTATTCACCTACTTGTTGCAAGAATTTCAAGAGATTTAGATCCAATGGCAACTATGGCTCTGGCTATGTTCTCCTATTTTGCGAAGGTAATTTTTATGGGCGTATTTTTGCTTCTAGTCACCAAATTTACCGATCGCAGCACAGTTGATCGCCCAAGTTTTGCCATCTGCGCAATATTGATTACCATGGCGTGGCTATTTGGTGAGATTCGCAGCTTTCTTAAGTTGCGAGTTAACTTACCGCTACCAAAACGGGAAGAGGATAGGTGATGAGTCCAAATTCAAATAATGATGATCTAAGTAATTCTCAAAATGAAGAGAATGCACTTTGGTCAATTGTTGGCTATCTCTTATCTGGATTATTAATTTGGGGTGGAATTGGCTGGGGCTTTGATCAATGGCTTGGTACTACCTACTTCTTACTGGTCGGATTACTCCTGGGGGCTGGGGCCTCTTTGTATTTAGTATGGCTGCGCTTTGGGCGCGATTAAGATCACCAAAACCTACCTTTTGACAGCATTCGGGCAGTTTTTACCCCCGCAAATTTCGCGCAACTCAGCCTTACCTAATAGGGTTTCGCCCGTAGCCGTTATTCCCGCCGGCTAGGTAAGTACCAAAGGCTTTAAGAAGAAATTGCATCTGCAGTTCTAACATTTTGGAGATTTAAGTGGGCGTGCGACTAGCAAGTGAAGGTGGTTTTAAGCCACCAAGCACAGCCGACTTTGAATTACCGCCAGTATTTGGTGACAATCCTTATACAACTAAACCAGTATTTTTAGTTTTCTTTTCAGTCATTTTAGTTTCAGTATTTTTTATTCTCGCATCCCGTAAAGCTGCAGTGGTGCCAAGCAAGCTGCAATTTGCCGGTGAATCAATTTATAGCTTTGTGAGAAATGATTTAGCAAGAGATGTCATTGGACATGAGTTCATGCGCTTTGTGCCATACCTATTTACTCTCTTCACATTCATATTAACCAATAACCTGTTTGGAATTATTCCATTCCTACAATTTCCAACGATGTCTAGAGTTAGCTTTCCGTATGTATTAGCAATCTTTACCTTTGTGATCTTCCATTACGTGGCCGTTAAACATAAAGGATTAATTGCATACCTAAAGGAAATTATGTTTATGCCTGGAGTGCCAAAGCCGGTTTATATCCTGCTTACCCCAATCGAAGTTGCGACCTACTTCTTAGTTCGCCCCCTCACACTTTCGCTTCGTTTATTTGCAAATATGTTTGCTGGCCACCTACTGCTGTTGGTTTTCATTTTGGGAGGTGAGCATCTTTTGCAAGGAGCGATCGGGCTAAAACTGGTCTCACCATTTGCATTTGCCTTTGGAATTGGGCTTACATTCTTCGAGTTTATGGTCCAATGCCTTCAGGCATATATCTTCACCCTGTTGACTGCTCTCTATATAGCGGGCGCGTTAGCAGATGAGCACTAAAAGAAAAAAATAACAAACCACCAACAAAGAAAGAAGGAAAAGAAAATGACAGGCACACTCAACCTGGTCGGTTATGGCCTATCTGCAATCGGACCTGCAATCGCAACTGGCATGATCTTCGCTGCTTACATCAGCGGTGTAGCACGCCAACCTGAGGCACGTTCTGTTTTGCAACCGATCGCATTCCTAGGCTTCGCATTAGCTGAAGCTTTGGCATTGTTCGGTCTAGTTCTAGCTTTCGTACTGTAATTAAAAGCGAGAATAGATAAACAATGTCTTTAATGAGTATTAGTAACTGGGCAGCAGCAGAAGAGGGCGCTAATCCGTTAATTCCGCACACCGCAGAATTAGTTGTTGGTTTCGTTGCCTTTTCACTGCTCTTCTTAGTTCTTCGTTCCAAAGTTGTGCCAATGTTTGAAAAGGCATTTTCCGAGCGCACTGAAGCAATTCAAGGCGGAATGGAAAAAGCCGAGCGAGCACAATTAGAAGCAGAGAAAGCACTTGCGCAATACACAACTCAGTTAAATGAGGCACGTGGTGAAGCTGCAAAAATTCGCGAAGATGCCAGAGTTCAAGGGGCAGCGATAATTGAAGATCTGCGAAATAAGGCAGCGGAAGAGGCAGCAAGAATTACCGCTGCAGCAGTTGCATCTATTGAAGCAGAACGCCAACAAGCAGTTACCTCACTTCGTAATGAAGTAGGTTCACTTGCAACTGAGTTAGCCGGAAAGATTGTCGGAGAAGCATTAGATGACCAGGTCCGTCAATCTCGAATTGTCGATCGCTTTATTGCAGATCTGGAGAAGAGTAAGTAATCATGAAGGTATTAGGCGGCACCAGCAGAGCTTCAGTAATAACTCTGCGTAAATCATTAGCTGATGCGGTAAGTAAGCAATCAGCAAGTGATGCTGCCAGTTTTGCCTCAGATCTATTTACAATTCTTACCGTTCTAAGTTCATCAGTTGGATTGCGTCGCGCTTTAACTGATAACGCACGAGATAAAAGTGCTAAAGCTGAGTTGATATCTAACTTATTTGGTAAAAATATTAAAGCTGATGCCCAAGCACTTCTTGCTACCGCTGCCTCACTTCGCTGGTCTAGCCCTGCCGAGTTAGCAGATGCCGTAGAACATTTAGCAGTTGAAGCCCAAAGTGCAGCTGCTGAGAAAAGTAATGAACAAGAATCACTTGAGAATGAGCTTTTTGATTTTGCTCGCGCATTAGTTGCTAACCCAGATTTTCGTCAGGCGCTAAATACCTCAGCCGATACTGACGAAGGTAAGTTGGCATTGCTTGATTCAGTTGTAAAAGGAAAGTACTCATCCTCAACTGTTACCTTGCTACAAAAGGTAGTAACCCTTCGCCGTGGCCGCAGTATTGATGCCACTCTGGCTGCTTACGCACACTATGTATCAACTCGTAATAACCGAGTAGTTGCTCATATAAAGAGTGCAATTGCATTAAATGCTGACCAGCAAAAGAAGTTAGTCGCAGCACTTACTAAGCAAATGGGTAAAGATGTTCATGTAAATATTGAGATTGATCCAAAGGTTTTAGGCGGTATCTCAATTAGATACGCCGATGATGTTATCGATGGCACCATGGTTAATCGTTTAGCAGAAGCGGGCAGAGCGCTCGTAAGTTAGTTTTAACAGATACGAAAGTATCTGTTATTTTCAAGAGAAGAGAGAAAAGATGGCCGAAGTTAAGATCAGCCCGACCGAGATTCGGGATGCACTGGCAAAACATGTCGCTGCATACAAACCAAGCGCTGCCGTTAAAGATGAAATTGGTAGCGTAACTGAGGCAGGTGATGGCATTGCTCGTGTTGAAGGTCTGCCATCAACAATGACAAATGAGTTATTAAAGTTTGAAAATGGCACACTAGGACTAGCGCTGAACTTAGATGTTCGCGAAATCGGTGTAGTTATTTTGGGTGAGTTCACCGGAATTGAAGAAGGAACAACTGTTCGCCGCACTGGAGAAATTCTCTCTGTTCCAGTTGGCGATGGTTTCCTTGGTCGGGTAGTTGACGCACTTGGCCGGCCAATTGATGGCAAAGGCGAGATCAAAGCTGAAGCAACTCGTGCGCTTGAAATTCAAGCACCATCTGTAGTTCAGCGCCAACCAGTTAAAGAACCAATGCAAACTGGAATTAAAGCAATTGACTCAATGACTGCGATCGGCCGCGGACAACGTCAATTAATTATTGGTGATCGCCAGACTGGTAAGACTGCAATTGCAGTTGACACAATTATTAACCAATTGGAGAACTGGAAGAGTGGGGATCCCAAGAAGCAGGTTAAATGTATTTATGTTGCAATTGGCCAAAAGGGTTCAACAATTGCAGCAGTTAAAGGCTCATTAGAAGCAGCAGGTGCAATGGAGTACACAACTATTGTGGCAGCTCCCGCATCTGATCCTGCTGGATTTAAATACTTAGCTCCATACACCGGCTCATCAATTGGTCAGCACTGGATGTATAAAGGACAACATGTATTAATCGTTTTTGATGATCTATCAAAACAAGCAGAGGCTTATCGTTCCGTATCGCTGTTGCTGCGTCGCCCACCGGGTCGCGAGGCATATCCAGGAGATGTGTTCTATTTACACTCTCGCTTACTTGAGCGCTGTGCGAAGTTATCTGATGAATTAGGTGGCGGTTCTATGACAGGACTTCCAATCATTGAAACTAAAGGTAATGACGTGTCAGCTTTCATTCCAACAAACGTAATCTCAATTACCGATGGTCAGTGCTTCCTTGAGACTGATTTGTTTAACGCTGGCGTTCGCCCTGCGATTAACGTTGGTATTTCAGTATCTCGTGTGGGTGGATCTGCACAGACCAAAGCGATTAAGAAAATTGCTGGCCGTCTACGTCTTGATCTTGCTCAGTACCGAGAGCTAGAAGCTTTCGCAGCATTTGGTTCAGATCTAGATGCAGCATCAAAATCACAATTAGAGCGCGGTGCTCGAATGGTTGAATTACTAAAGCAGGGTCAGTACTCACCATTTTCCGTAGAGCGCCAAGTAGCATCTATTTGGGCCGGAACAACTGGCAAGATGGATTCAATTCCAGTGCCAGATATTCGCCGCTTTGAAACTGAGTTCTTAGATTTCATTGCTCGTGAGCGCAAGCAAATCTTTGATGTAATTTCAACAACTCGTGAGTTAACAGATGACACTGTTAAAGCACTAGAAGAGGCGATTACAACATTTAAGACTCAATTTAAATCATCAGTTGCTCCAGCTGTTAATGAGAAAAAAGCTGATGCATTAACTGGTGAAGATAATGAGCAAATTACTCGTCAAGTACCGGCTAAAAGATAAAAGAAAGAAGACAAACAAATGGGTGCCCAACTTCGTATTTATCGCCGCAGAATGCGGTCGGTAAAGGCGACTAAGAAGATAACCAAGGCGATGGAGCTTATTTCTGCTTCTCGCATTGTTAAGGCGCAACAAAAGGTTGCCGCCTCATCTCCTTATGCCAACGAATTAACTCGGGCAGTATCTGCTGTTGCTTCTTTATCAAGCACTAACCACCCATTAACGACTGCATCTGCTAATCCAAAGCGAGCAGCTGTTTTAATTATTACCGCAGACCGCGGTATGGCAGGTGCGTACTCAAATGCGGCGATTAAAGAGGGAGATCAGTTAACAGCTCTTCTGCAATCTCGCGGCCTTGAAGTAAATACTTACTTGGTTGGCAGAAAAGGCATTAACTTCTATAAGTTTAGAAATCGTAAGATTTCTGCCTCCTGGAGTGGTTTCTCAGATAACCCAACTTATGCCCACGCCCGTGAGGTCTCAGATGCGTTGATTGCCGCTTTTATTGCAGATGCGCAGATTGATCCAAATGGGGTTGATGAATTACATATTATTTACACCGAGTTTAAATCGATGATCACACAAACTCCTGATGCAAAGCGAATGTTGCCTCTTGAGGTTGTGGAATCAACAGGTCCGGCAGTTGTTTTGCCGATGTATGAATTCGAACCTAATGCTGGTGAGGTATTAAATGCATTACTACCTCGCTATATTCAGGCTCGAGTATTTAACGCGATGTTGCAATCTGCAGCTAGTGAGCATGCAGCTCGGCGTCGTGCTATGAAATCAGCAACTGACAATGCTGATGAATTAATTAAGTCGTTAACTCGACTTGCGAATGCGGCTCGTCAGGCCGAAATTACCCAAGAGATCAGTGAAATCGTAGGCGGCGCAGATGCGCTCGCCTCAGCTAGCGCAGGGAGCGAATAATGTCAGTTAAAACAGCAACTGGAAGAGTTGCCCGTGTAATTGGACCGG
>JAPLBB010000024.1 GCA_026392945.1 Actinomycetota bacterium
ACCGCTGTCATCAGCTAGGGCTGGCAGGTGAGTAAATTGCGAGATCGCCTTCGCTTTAAGCCGGGCATTCTCACTTAAGGTTTTACCGGTTTCTTCAACCTCTGGCATATCTGGATAATCATTTAATCCTAAAACTTTAATATCACTGGCAAATTCAGCAAGCAGGCGATCAAACTCTGCGATCTTTCCTGAATTCTTAGTGGCAAGTACTAATTGGCGCATATCTAAATTGATTTACGGAAACTTATTTAGCTAAGGCAGCTGCTTGCAGCTTGGTAAGTTGGGCACACCCAGCCGCACCTAAATCTAAAAGTTGATTTAGTAACGCGCGATCAAATGGTTCACCCTCAGCAGTTCCCTGCACCTCTATAAAATTACCATCACCGGTGCAGATAATATTCATATCTGTGCCGGCATTAACATCCTCTTCATAACAAAGATCTAAGGTTGGCGTGCCATTAATAATTCCAACCGAGACCGCAGCAACTGATTGCTTAAGTGGCTTTGCAGTAGCAGTGATATGTCCTTTTTCTTTTGCCCAAGTGATCGCATCCTGCAGTGCAACATATGCACCAGTAATTGCAGCAGTTCTAGTGCCACCATCTGCCTGCAACACATCACAATCAATCACAATTGTGTTTTCTCCCAAAGCTTTCATATCCACCACACCGCGAAGTGATCTGCCGACTAATCTTGATATCTCCTGGGTTCGCCCGCCTAATTTTCCTTTAACACTCTCTCGATCACTTCTTGTGTGAGTTGCTCTAGGCAACATTGCATACTCACTAGTTACCCAACCCTCACCTTTACCAACTAACCAACGTGGCACACCTGGCGTAAAGGAGGCAACACATAAAACTCTGGTATTTCCAAACTCAACTAAGACTGAGCCTTCGGCATTATTTAGCCAATTACGAGTGAATTTAATCGCTCGCAGTTGATCATTACTTCGCCCATCTAATCTGCTCATAACTTCTCCCTTTAAATCTTCGTGGTAACTTTTAAAACCTCAGGTCCTAAAAACCGGCGAGCTAAGGTGGCAAACTTATCGGCATCTGCCGTTGCCACAAACCGGTGGGTTACTGGCGCCCCTGGCGTATTTAGAAGATCCGCTTCGACTAGGTTGCGATATAAATCTTTTGCTGTCTCCTCTGCACTTGAAACTAAAGTGACATCATTTCCCATTACATAGGAGATCACGCCAGTTAAAAGTGGGTAGTGGGTGCAGCCTAAAACCAAGGTATCAATATCTGCTTTTTTCATTTCCGCTAAATAATCTTGGGCGATCTTGGTGATCTCATCACCACTGGTATTTCCGGCCTCAACATACTCAACAAATAATGGACAGGCTTTTGCGGTTATCTTTAATTGTGGGGCAGCGGCAAATGCATCTAGGTATGCCATTGATTCAATTGTTGCAGCAGTTCCAATTACGCCGACCTTGCCACTTCTAGTTGCAGCGACCGCTCGCCTAACTGCGGGTTGGATTACTTCGATAACTGGGATCTGATAGCGCTCGCGAGCATCTCTTAACATCGCAGCACTTGCAGTATTACAAGCAATCACAATTGCCTTAACCCCAGCTGCAACTAATTGATCCATAATTTCAAGGGCATAGGTGCGAACTTGAGCTAATGATTTTGGTCCGTAAGGGCCACGAGCGGTATCGCCGATATAAAGAATTGATTCCCCTGGTAGTTGATCAATAATTGCCCGGGCAACTGTTAAGCCACCAACGCCGGAGTCAAAGATGCCAATTGGGGCGCTCTTCTTATCTATTGAGGTAGTGGCCATTTGTGTAAGTGTAAATGGCGAGCGCAGATATCGCCTGACCAAGCCAAATCATCAGAAAATGTCCGATTTAGCCCTTTTTTGGGGAAAATTTCTCAAGAATTTATGAGAATTCAGCGTGGATGCAATTGTCTGACTGGCCGGTAACAGCCACTATATATCCAGGCGGTTAGTCGTAGTTTGCATATGAAATTACGAAGAATCGCTGGCTTGTGTCCAAAAGGATATGAGCAACCTAAATGCCTATGGAGGCTTATTTAGATGAATTCAATCATGCTATCAAACGATCAATTCGGCATCGTATACAACGTGCTTTCTTTCGCACTTGTATCAATGTTGGCTTGTACCGTTTACACACTAGTTTCACAATCACGCGTACTACCTAAGTACCGTGGCGCCCTTGTAATGTCATCAATGGTTACATTCATTGCTGGTTACCACTACTTCAGAATTTTCAATTCATTTGATGATTCTTTTGTAAACGGCGCAGTAGCAACAGGTACCGGTAAAGGTGCATTCAACGAAGGATATCGCTACGTTGACTGGATTTTAACTGTACCTCTTCTACTAGTAGAGGTAATTGCAGTTCTAGGTCTTGCTAAAGCAGCTGCATCATCATTGATCAACCGCTTAGTACCAGCATCTGCTGCGATGATCGCACTTGGTTACCCAGGTGAGATTTCTTCAGATAACAACACCAAAGTAATCTTCGGTGTTCTTTCAACAATTCCTTTCCTATACATTCTTTATGTATTGTTCGTTGAGCTTTCAAAGTCTCTTGATCGTCAACCAGCAGGCGTTGCAGCAACCGTAGGTCGCTTACGTCTTCTATTGATCGCAACATGGGGCGTATACCCAATTGCATACCTACTTCCAATCCTTGGTCAATCAGCAACAGATCCAGGTGCATTTGTTAACCGTCAAATCGGTTACACAATTGCAGATGTATTGGCAAAGTGCGTATTTGGTCTAACAATCCTAAAGATTGCAAAGATGAAATCCGTAGCAGAAGGTATGAAGGACGCAGATTAATTATCTGTTAATTAGAAAATGGGGCCAAGAGATTGGCCCCATTTTTTATGTCTAAATACTTGTTATAAGTGGTTGATTAAACTCTCTTGAATGCCGCCCAGCCAGAAGTAAACTGCAAAAAGTGGCTTCTGCGGATCACTATCTTTCATTAACTCATACATCTCATAAGAATCTTGCTTAATATCTAACCGAACAGCAAGGGCAAGACGAAGATCATTAATTGCAATTAACCATTGAGTTGGGTCAGTGACGGCAATATCTGCCTTAGGTAGCTCATGATCAACTGGAAAAACTAACTGCTCCCGTAAATACATTAAGTGGGTTTGCTTTACCATTCTAAGTGAGCTTTCAGTGTATTTACGAAACTCAGCCGCACTCTCTGGGTCTGCATATCCGTTTGGCAATAACCTGCGCAGCACTGGATCTTCTGGTTGATCAATCGCTGATTCAAGATTTCCAACTGAGGCTGCCATTAATTGTGCAAATGGATCATCACTTTGATAGTGGTGAATAAAGTTTCGCTCACCTAATAACTCAAGTAATTGCTCAACTAGATTAATTAAAATATGCAACTCGTCATTAGATAGTGCAACAGTTAAATCACCTGCTTTAGATGAACCTTTAAACTCGCCCATGATCATCCATTTGCAATGTCGCCCAAAGTCCATGTTCATGAAGTTGCTGAACTACTCGCTCCATCTCTTCTCTAGTACCAGATGACACAACCGCTTTACCTTCAGTGTGAACCTGCATCATTAATTTATGAGCTTTTTCTGGTGAGAAGTTAAATAGTTTGGTAAATACATAAGTTACATAATTCATTAAATTAACTGGATCATCCCAAACGATAGTTATCCAAAGGTTGTCAAAAAATTTACTCAGATCTAACTCTTCTTCCATTTGGGTCTGAGAACTCATAGGCAAATTATCTAACTAAAACGGTTATCTCATCACTTAAGCCAGCAGTATTTTTCTCTCCCGCTGCAATTATCACCTGGTATGTGGCTAATCCAGTTGCAGCAGGTGCGATATTGAAGGTAAAACTACCTATCGCGTCCGTTATGAACTCACCTAGTGATTTACCATTTTGCTTAACTGTTAACTTAACCCCGGCAGCCTTTGGTAGCACTTGTCCGGTGACAGCGTAAGTAGCCGCTGCTTTAACCGAGGCTGGAAGTGAGAGCGAAACACTTGGCACTACTGAAATAATTTTTTCAGCAGTCTTACCCTCTGATCTCTCCCAGCTTCCTTCTGAAACTAATCGAACCTGACTTTTCTGCGCAATGATTACTGGAACTGCGATCACACCATTGGCATCGGTTGTGCCGGCAGCTAAGGTGCGCCAGGAGTTATCAGAGCTATTCTTTATTTCAAATCTAACGTTGAGCGATGAAACTGGAGTTTTATCTGGCAATTTAAATGTGCCAGTTAGATTAAATGTTGAGCCGTAACCAATCTGTTCTAGATCAGTTGCAATTGTTCCTAATACCTGGTCTGGCGCAATAGATTTTGCGATATCTCTAATTGTGGCAATAGCAGCGGTATTTTCCATGCCAAATGTCCAAACCGCTATTCCGCCTAGGCGATACTTTCCAACTAGATTTGTGCGAGCGGTATAACTGCGTTCATCTGGATACCAAACGGTTCTACTTGCAGTACAAAAGCTTGCTGAGTTGGTTGGATCTACATATGTTTTCTTATAGGTAAATGTTGATTCAGCATGTGTGGTGTTGTAGGTAGGGGTGGCGTTGTTACTACTTGCAAGTGTTAACGCCTCCCGCATTACCACTGCTGCCTTTGCGCCAACAACAACTGAGGTAGCAAAATCTTTAGGGCAAACACCTTCTACTTTGGTAATCCAATCCCGGCCATAACCTGGAATTCCTAAGTAAACCTTTGAGGCTGGCATCTGAGTAACTGCATACTTAACTGCATCCTCACTCCAAGGCAGTGGCCCAATTGGCCCTGGTGATGTAGTTGAAAAGTCATACGCCATTATTCGAAGGCGATCAATTAACGGGCCAATCTCTGCCCAGGAGTAAACCGAGTTTCCAGCTCGCTTAGTCTCTGGTGCAAAATCAGGCGGAGTTGTTACAGATAAGAGTTTTCCTTGATCATGCAGCGCGGTAGATAACTCTTTTATAAAAGCAATCCAATTTGGTTTTAGAGCTGGCCAAGAAGATCTGCCATCTTGGGTGTAAAAGGTTTCAAAATCTAGATCTATTCCATCATAATTATATTTAAGAACTAAGGCTTTAATTGTTTGCACAATGCTGGTTCGAGTGTTTGGATTGGCTAACAAATTAGCTAATGCAAATTTTGGATTGTCATCTGTAATAGTTGGTAGTAGTAATAATCCGTTTGCTTTTAATCTTGCAATCACCTGCTCAACCGGAGTTGTATATTTTCCAATTGCATACTTATCTTTGATAGTCGTTGCACCGGTTAACCCATACCAAAATGGAGAAATATCTCTGATCAAATCTAAATTGCCCTCAACTGTTGGCAGATTCCTTGCGAGTGAGTAATCTGGCAACCAACCAGAGAGAATTTTCCGTGGTGGATTATCGGCCTTAGCTGGCGTTAATAATGAGAGTAAAAGGGTAAAAGAGATTACAGAAATTAGAAATTTACGCGATCTCATATATTTTAGGGTATCGGTATTAACTGAGAAATTACTTTAAGCGAGCGTGAATCTCTTTACATGTTGGACAGATAGGAAACTTTTGTGGATCACGATTTGGTATCCACTTCTTGCCACACAATGCTCTGACGGTTTTACCGGTAACGGCAGATTCGGTGATCTTGTTCTTATCTACGTAGTGAGAAAATCGCTCATGATCACCCTCATCAGTTGGGGCAAGAAGTTCTTTCTCAAGCAGACCACCCTTGCTTGATTTGCCGCGTAAATCATCGAGAAAACCCATGGGTAAATCTTAATCTAAATTTATCGCCTACCATTTACCAATGAGCGCACCTCTTAAAGATCTGCTTCGTACCTCAGATCTTTCTAAAGCAGATATTGAACTTCTGCTTGAGACTGCAAGTAAGTTTGCAAAAAATCCACTTCGTGCCAAGAAAGCATTGGCTAAACGCACTGTTGCTATCTATATGACGAAGTCTTCTACTCGAACCAGATTAGCCTCCGAAACTGCCGTGGCCCATCTTGGTGGCACACCAATTTTCTTACGCGGTGATGACCTGCAAATCGGTCGCGGTGAAACTATCTCAGACACTGCAAAAATTATCTCTGGCTTTTGCAGCGCTCTAATTGTTCGCACTTTTGCTCAAAGCGATGTTAATGAATTAGGAAAGTACGCAAGCATTCCAGTAATTAATGCTTTAACTGATGATGATCACCCAACTCAATTACTAGCTGATTGGTTGACTATCAGAGAACAGTTTGGAAAAGATATTAAAAATCGTAAATTTGTATATGTCGGTGATGGAAATAATGTGGCAGCTGCTTGGTTAATCATGGGAGCGACAATGGGAGCCCATGTTGTAGTTGCAACTCCTGGTGGCAAGTGGGCGCCTAAATCTTCAGTAGTCGAACAAGCCAACAAAATTGCAAAACAATCGGGCGCAAAGATTGAAGTTGTAACCGATCCTAAAGAAGCTGTAACTGGTGCGAGTGTGGTTTACACCGATGTTTGGATGTCGATGGGTGATTCAGAAGCTGATCGGTCTGAAAAAATCGCAGCCCTTTCTCCGTTTGCGGTAACAAATGATTTAATGAAGTTAACAGCAAAGGATTCTATTTTTATGCACTGCCTACCAGCACACCGTGGTGAAGAGGTAGCAACTGATGTTATTGATGGTGCTAAATCTGTAGTCTGGCGTCAGGCATTTCATCGTCGCACCACTATTCAGGCCCTGCTTTATCACCTAACTAAAGGTGATTTAAAGGGTAATAAATAGAGTGAAAGTTAGGTAAAGTAAGCAAATGCGTGTTTGCGTCCCGAGGGAAATTAAAACCGGTGAGAAGCGAGTTGCTTTAGTCCCAGATATCATTTCAAAATTAACCAAAGCCGGTCTTGAAGTTGTAATTGAGTCTGGCGCTGGCGTTGCATCTGAATACTCTGACAAGCAATTTACCGATGCTGGAGCGCAGATTAAATCTGGTGATGTATTAGCAAACAGTGATGTTGTGCTTTCAGTTCAGCCACTGACTCCTACCCAAATAAAGAGCCTTAAAAAAGGTGCAATTACTATCTCGTTTTTATCACCAATGACTGCGACTGATTCAATCGATGCAGCAGTTTCAGCTGGCGTTACTGCCCTCTCACTTGAAATGGTGCCAAGAATTTCCCGTGCTCAATCAATGGATGCACTAACTTCGCAAGCATTATGTGCTGGCTATAAAGCATCTTTAGTTGCGGCTGAGTTATCACCAAAGTTTTTCCCACTCCTTATGACTGCTGCTGGAACTGTTACGCCAGCAAAGGTTGTGGTGTTAGGAGCAGGCGTTGCCGGCCTTCAAGCAATTGCAACAGCAAAAAGATTAGGCGCAGTTGTTTCTGCATATGATGTTCGTCCAGCATCTGCTGATGAGGTTAAATCAATGGGCGCAAAATTTATTACCTTAGAGCTTGAAGCATTAGAGGGTGCTGGTGGTTATGCCAGAGAGATGACTGAAGAGCGTGCGGCAAAACAACGTGACTTACTTACTCCTTATATTGCAGCTGCAGATGTATTAATTACCACCGCCGCTGTTCCAGGTAGAACTGCGCCAAGATTAGTAACTGCGCAAATGGTTTCGCACATGGCACCTGGCTCAGTTGTGGTTGATCTAGCTGCTGAAAGTGGCGGCAATGTTGAGGGCTCTGTAGCTGGTGAAATTACCACTACAAGTGGTGGCGTAAGAATTTGGGGCGGTAAAGATGTACCAAGCCAATTAGCATTTCATGCCTCAATGTTGTTCTCACGCAATGTTGTAAATCTGCTATTGCTTATGAGTAAAACTGCTGATGGCAAACCAACTGGCGTGATTGAACCTGATTTTTCAGATGAGATTATTGATTCTGCAACTCTTACACACGCTGGATCAAAAAGAGAGAAGGGTAAGTAATGGTAACTGAAGTTATGAGTAATGAAATTGCCTTACTTGCGATATTTTTATTATCGATCTTCGTTGGCTTTGAGGTAGTCTCTAAAGTTTCAACTACTCTTCACACTCCCTTGATGAGTGGAGCGAATGCAATCCACGGCGTTATTTTAGTTGGCGCAATTGTGGTAGCAGATCATGCAAATACAAATCTTGAGTTAGGCCTTGCACTTGCAGCAGTTATTCTTGCCACTATAAATATGGTTGGTGGCTTTGTAGTTACCGATCGAATGTTGCAGATGTTTAAAGGAAAGCCAAGGGCAAAGAAGGATTCTGGAGAGAGCAAATGAGTCGTAATCTCTATGATCTAATTGGATTAGCCGCCGGCATCTGCTTTATCTTGGCATTAAAGGGATTGTCTTCACCAAAATCTGCTCGTCGCGGAAATCTTATTGGCGCAGTTGGCGCAACTATTGCAACCATAATTGTATTTTTCTATGCAAATGATGGAGAAGCATTACATAATCAAAATTTAATTTTAGCTGCGATTGCATTTGGTGTATTAGTTGGCGTTCCAGCAGCACGCAAGGTACAGATGACTCAGATGCCACAACTAGTAGCGCTATTTAACGGTGTTGGCGGTGGCGCTGCAGCATTGGTAGCAATTGTTGAGTACTTAAAGCTTGGTGATGGCGCGACAACTGCTGAAGTTATTGCAACAGTCTTTACTGTAATCGTTGGTTGTGTTTCATTCTCTGGATCAATAATTACCTTTATGAAGCTGCAGGAGTTAATGACAACCCGGCCAGTGATATTTCCATTTGGTCGTCAATTAATTGCACTCACTTTAATTGGTGTACTAGCCAGCGGTGGCTGGGTTATCTCATCCGGTGGTTCAACGCCACTATTGGTAAACGGATTACTTTCACTATTATTTGGTATTTTGTTTGTGCTTCCAGTAGGTGGCGCAGATGTTCCTATTGTTATCTCACTACTTAACGCCTTTACCGGTTTAACAGTTGCTGCCTCTGGTTATGTTTTACAAACTACATTATTAATTGTGGCTGGAACTTTAGTTGGTGCATCAGGCACAATCCTGACTCGCTTAATGGCAGATGCGATGGGTCGATCTTTATTTGGAACTTTGTTTGGTGCATTTACCGCCAAAGCACAAGCAAGCACAGGAGCAGTAGATGCTCGCCCAGTTAAATCTGGGTCACCTGATGATGTTGCAATACTTCTTAACTACTCACAGCGAGTAGTAATTGTTCCTGGCTTTGGTCTTGCAGTTGCACAAGCCCAGCACACAGTTAGAGAGTTAGCAGATTTATTAGCATCAAAAGGTATTGAGGTTGCATATGGAATTCATCCAGTTGCCGGCCGCATGCCAGGACATATGAATGTTTTACTTGCTGAAGCAAATGTTCCATATGAACAATTAGTTGAGATGGAAGAGATAAATCCAACCTTCCCACAAACAGATGTTGTATTAGTTGTTGGTGCAAATGATGTGGTTAATCCAGCAGCAAAGACCACACCTGGTTGCCCTATTTACGGCATGCCGATTTTAGATGTTGCTCTAGCAGGCAATGTGATCTTCTTAAAGCGATCAATGCGCCCAGGCTTTGCTGGTATTGAAAACGAGCTTTTATATGAGGCGAAAACCACACTTCTATTTGGTGATGCGAAGGATTCGCTAACAAAAGTAGTTAGCGCCCTAAAAGCTTTGTAAGGAATAAAACTTACTTAAAATTAGTTATACAACTACTTACTTAATACAAATATTGGAGATATGTGCCAGCAATAACCGTTCGTGATATCACCGTCCTTCCGCGCGTAGTTGCTGATGAAAATTTGCGACCTCGTCGCGTAAAAAGTATTACTACCGCCCCACAAGGTCATGAGGGTGAAGGCTTTCCAGTAAGGCGAGCATTTGCTGGTGTTGATTTAGCAGATTTAGATCCATTTATTCACTTAGATCAAATGGGTGAGGTTGAGTACGCACCAGGTGAACCAAAGGGAACTCCTTGGCACCCACATCGTGGTTTTGAAACTGTTACTTACATTATTGATGGAATTTTTGATCACTATGACAACCATGGTGGCGGTGGAACTATCTCTGATGGTGATACTCAATGGATGACTGCAGGTGCTGGAATTTTGCACATTGAAACTCCACCAGAGCATTTAGTTGTTAGTGGTGGTTTATTTCATGGCTTTCAGCTTTGGGTAAATTTACCGGCGGCAAAAAAATGGTCACCACCTGCTTATCAAGATTTGCGAGCATCAGATGTTTCACTTCTTTCATCAAGTGATGGTGGCGCACTCCTTCGCGTAATCGCTGGCGAGGTTGCTGGTCATACCGGTCCTGGCTCTACTCAAACGCCAATTACATTAGTTCATGCCACATTACAACCTGGTTCTGAACTTCGCTTGCCATGGAATGCTTCATACAATGCGCTAGCTTATGTATTAAATGGTTTTGGCACAGTTGGCGATGAAAAACACCCAATTAAAACTGGTCAACTTGTTACCTATCGTGATGGTGATGTCATTGTGATTACTGCAGATTTAAATCAAGAGTCACGTTCACCAGCTATGGATGTTTTAATCTTAGGTGGATTACCAATTAAAGAACCAGTTGCCTGGATGGGCCCATTTGTTATGAACACAAAGACTGAGGTTTTAAAAGCCTTTGATGATTTCCAAAAAGGTGTATTAGGAATTGTGCCACCTGATTGGAGTAAGAAAGTAAGACCAGTAAGCAGAGATGGTATTGGTTATAAGTTAAGTGGAGATTTAAAGGGTGTTCATGGAACTCCGGAAGAGTTACAAGAGAGTTAAATCAGTTAGATAAGTACTTGCGGCCTCAAATACCAACTATTTTTTATCGTTACCGATCTCTTTAATTAAATCAAAATCGCTGCTACCTAGTTGGCCTTGTGATGCATAAAGTTCTAATTTCGCCCTGGTATCTTCAATATCTAAATTTCTCATAGTCAATTGGCCGATTCGATCCGCTGGTCCGAAGGCAGCATCCTCAGTTTTTTCCATTGATAATTTCTCAGGTGAATATGAAAGTTTCGCACCTTTCGTATTAATAATTGAGTAATCATCACCACGACGCAATCTGATTGTTACTGAACCAGTAATTGCCGATGCAACCCAGCTAGTTAATGATTGTCTAAGCATTAGGGCCTGTGGATCAAACCAACGACCTTCATATAGCAATCTTCCTAATTTACGTCCCTGCTCATGATAAGTAGCGATGGTGTCCTCGTTATGAATTGCACTGATTAATCGCTCATAAGCAATAAATAGAAGTGCCATTCCTGGTGCTTCATAGATGCCACGACTTTTAGCTTCAATAATTCGGTTCTCAATTTGATCACTCATGCCAAGCCCATGACGGCCACCAATTGCATTAGCTTCTTTAATTAGCGCCACTGAATCTTTTATTACCTTGCCATTAATTGAAATTGGCCGACCTTGCGCAAACTCAATAGTTACATCTTCACTATCAATTTTTACTGATTGATCCCAAAATTTAACTCCCATAATTGGTTCAACTATTTCAATATGAGAGTCTAAGTTTTCAAGTGATTTAGCCTCATGAGTTGCCCCTAATATGTTTGCATCGGTGCTGTATGCCTTCTCAGTTGAATCTCGATAAGGCAGGTTGTGATCAGCTAGCCACTTCGACATCTCTTTACGGCCACCTAATTCATTTACAAAATCTTTATCAAGCCATGGCTTATAGATTTTAAGCTTTGGATTAGCTAGTAATCCATAACGATAAAAACGTTCAATATCATTGCCTTTATAAGTAGATCCATCTCCCCAAATTAAAACATTATCAGCCATCATTGCTCTTACTAATAAGGTTCCAGTAACTGCTCTGCCAAGTGGAGTGGTATTAAAATAGGCTTTTCCGGCAGTTGTAATATGAAATGCACCGCAGGCAAGTGCTGCTAATCCCTCTTCAACTAAAGCACTTTTGCAATCAACTAATCGAGCAATTTCTGCGCCATACTCTTTTGCCCGGCTTGGTACAGTTTCAATATTTGGTTCATCATATTGACCAAGATCGGCGGTATATGTGCAAGGAGTTGCACCTTTACTTTTCATCCAAGCAACTGCAACTGATGTATCTAATCCACCACTAAATGCAATGCCAACTTTTTGGCCAACTGGCAGAGATGAAAGCACCTTAGACATAGTGCCATTCTAACCTTTTAGATTAAATCCCCGCTTGGTTTAAGCCATAGATCGAGGGCCAAATAGCAAAACTGATCGACACCGGCAGGATTAAAAAGACTACCGGGATGAGTAAGGCGATCTCACTCTTACCCGATTTCTTAAGAGCGCCAGATTTATCTGTTTATTTAAAGATTGAACCTGATTATTTAAAACATCTAAAATCGGTGTACCGCGTTGGATTGCGATTTGGATTGAGTTAGTTAGCCGCCTTACCTGGGATGAGCCGGTCGCGACCGCAATCTGCTCCAACGTTTGTGCCAGGTTTCTGCCACCTTCATACTTTGAAAAACTTTGGTCAATTAACTTCGGAATATGTCCGACTGAGCGTTGTGAAATATACCGAAGCGCCATCATCGGACTTTCACCTGCTGAAATCATAATTGAAAGCATTTGTAAGATATTTACTAATTCTTCATTTACCTCACTCTCTTTTACTTCACTGCCAGTTAATTTCCGCATCAACTGCTTAAGCCAACTTAGTTGCTTTGCATAATTCGAAACTGAAAGCAGATTAGCGATCTCTATTAGGATTAATCTGATCGAATAAATAATTGCTGGTGCTACTAAAATCAAAATATAAAATTGTGTTCGATTCATTTTGTACTAATCTGCATTGTAAATAGGCGTTTAGGCTTTGGTAGTTTGGCGATCTTACTCATCCAAAGGTAAGCAAGTAGAGTCGCAACCACACCAAAAATCATTAGTAATTGTCCAGTTGGTTGTAGATAGGCAACTCTGGCATTTTCTTGGGTCCGCAAAATAGCAAATAAAAGCCATGGTGCTAACGCTGCTAAGTTTGCAGAGTTTTTGATCCAGCCAAATCTGGTATTTATTTCAGCTCTCAGCGCTAGATCTGCTGATACATACTCAGATATTTCTCTTAAAACTTTAATTGTGTTTTTACTACCAAACTTAGTTGCAAAGTAAAGAGTCTCAAAAAGTTGATCGGTAATCGGATCGGCAAACTCTTCCTTTAAATCATTAAGGACAACCTCAAATTTTTCTCCAGCTATTAGTCGCTTAGAAAATCTATCAAACTCATTTCTTGTCGATTGAGGTCCCACCGTAGCAAGATTTGCCAAACTCTCAGATATAGATGCCCCGGATTGAAGGGATGAAATAAGTAAATCTAAAACTTCTGGCCAAGCCTCTGCCCGCTTTACCCTTATTTTACTTGCCTTATAGGAGATGATTGCCAGGTAGAGTGCAAGTGTAAATAATGTGAATAATATTAATAGAGTAATTGGTTGCATCTTTAAAGACTTCGCTTAGCTAAGATATTTGCGAGAGAAGCTAGACCTTTTACATATTTTGTGCCATCCCACTTGAATAATGTCTCTACCTCAATTACTCCTTCTTCACTCCGTCCTGTAACAAAAGCAACCTCTACAACCCTTCTTACTCCGGTTGTATCAAGGCTGCACTGCACAACTAAATCAATACAGCTTGCAATTGTGGGAGTAATAAAACTTTGTGCAATATTTTCACCAGCTAACAGTGGTAGAAGTTGCAATTTACTTATTGCGCCTCTGGCAGAGTTTGCGTGCACAGTTGCCATACCTGGCAGGCCAGAGTTCAACGCAATTAATAGATCAAGTGCCTCTGCTTCCCTAACCTCACCAACAATTATTCGGCTTGGCCGCATGCGCAGGGATTCTTTAATCAATTTACGAAGTGATATCTCACCTTCCCCCTCTAAATTTGCATTCCTTGTTTGTAGTGCAATCCAGTCCGGCAAGTTTGGCTTTAATTCAAAAACCTCTTCAATAGTTATAACTCGCTCACCTGGTGATACTTGTGAAATTAAAGCATTTAAAAATGTGGTCTTTCCAGCTTGAGTTCCACCACTAACTAATATATTAAATCCGCAGTCAATTGCACTTACTAATATCTCTAAGATCTCTTTATTTATTGAACCAATCTTCAATAAATCTGCTAAAGAGTTTACGTAATTTAGATGTTTTCGAACATTAACCGCCCAATGAGTAGCAGTTACCTCAGGGATTGCTACATGCAATCGGCTGCCATCTGGCAATCGTGCATCAACAAATGGATTACTCACATCCAGGCGCCTGCCACCCCAGATTAGTAATCTTTCAATTAGATCGTGCACAACTTCTTTTGTTAAAACTAAATTAGTCAATTCACTTTTTCCGGCGCGAGCTATGAATACTCGATTTGGGGTATTAATCCATATCTCTTCAATTGAATCATCCTCGATTAGTTTTTGTAGCGGGCCAAAACTTTGTAATTGGTTGTTTTCCATCTGCTAATTATTGAAAATACGCGCATCAATATGCCGGGGTGTGAATATAACTATATGGCTAAGTAAAAATACTTTGCGTTACTTTAAAAAATGGAGTTTATCTATTTCAGCATACCAATCTAATTGGCTTTCACCAGAATTGTGATAAGAGATCGCGAGTTCTAGATATTTAGATAGCAAATCACTAGTTCGCGTTAAAAGTAACTCTCCATCAGGTTTGCTCATGCCGGTTAAAAATACCCAAAACCCCAGTGTTGAAACCCTGCAAATACAATCTGATTGCCTAAATATATTTTGCAGATCAAAATATATTTTTACTAATTCGCTTTCAACTTCAATTTTCACCTGATCTGTGTCAATTTGATTATTGTTTGCTAGATAACTTTTTAGATTAAACCTGACGCTAATAACGATTAGCTGATTTTGATTTCGGTCAGAAAGTTGCAGATCCCGCTTAATAATCTGATCAAACCTACTTTGTGATATTGCACCAGTTAATAGGTCAATCGCACCATTATTAGCAAAAAATATTTGATCTGTTATCTCAGAGTGATCATTCATTATGGGGCTAGAGGGTAGTATTTAAAGGTGAATCTGAAAAGTGTTTTTGCCACCGAAAACTGCAGAAGGCGTGCAATTTTTCTACTTAAGGCAGAGAGTGGGTTGCTTCTTGCCCTCGTTGTTTATTTGATCCTGGCTCCACTTGTCTCAGATGTATCAGTTCCATCAGCATTATCTGCGGAGATAGTTTTTGGATTACTTGGTGCGACTGGACTTTGGTTTTGCGCAAAGGGCTTTAAGGATCAGAAATCTTACGGCCGTGCACCTGCAGTTCTTGCAAATCTGATTGCACTTGGAGTTTCTTACTACATGATCTCAGGTAGTTTGTTAATAGTTGGTATTCCATTATTAATACTGGCAACAATTACTTTAGTTTCATCTGCCTTAGGTTATTCAGAGTAACTACCAATCAACTACTGTTCGATCCTCCCAAAGTAATCCGGTTTTATCTTTTGTAGCATCAAAATCTCTAGTGGCCAACCAGATTGCAGTTTCAGCACCTTCTTGCGCACTTCGTGGTGCGTCTTCACCACCCATATCTGTGCGGCAATGGCCTGGACAAATAGCATCAACTAGGAAGCCACGTGCACCGAGTCCAGTTTCGTAAGAAAGATTCTTAACAAATGCATTAACTCCTGCTTTACTAATTCGATATGGCGCAAGTCCACCATGTGTTCCTGGTCCACTCATTCTGCCAAGACAAGCGGAGTAAACAACGACTCTACCTTTTCTAGCTTCTGCCATCGCTGGTGCTAACTGATTGACTGCTGTAAACACTGCATCTAAATTAATTGATAATGTCCGGCGCCATTCTTCATCATTTGTTCTAAGAGTTTTAGACATCTTGTCGCTCATCACTCCATGGGCTAAAACTAATACATCTAAAACTTCAAAACCTTTACTGGTTGCATCCTGAGTTATCTCAGTTAACACTTCACGAAATTTCTTGCTATCTGAAACATCTACTGACCGATAACTGCAGCCAAGGGTTTTCGCACTTTCTTCAATTCGCTCCTGATCCTTACCAATTATGCAAACAGATATGCCGGCGGCAATTAAGCCTTTGGCGGTTTCATATCCAAGGCCTCTAGATCCCCCGGTAACAATCGCCCACTTTTTCGAATCACTCATAGGCGCAACCTTGCCGTTAATTTAGGGTTCTTACCAGCCTAAAATATGTGCTGGTGGCCACTTTCCTTGGTTACAACACCTATAAGGTTAAACAAGGTTGGCGTGAGAGTTAAGATTAATCTGTTGAACAAAGTCTATTTGGGCAAAATAAGGAGCGATAAGTGAGCGAAGCAGGAGCGAATACGCCCGCTAATCACTTTGGTGGCTCCTTTGGTCCTAATGAGTGGTTAGTTCAAGAGATGTATGAAAGATATCAAGTAGATCCAGCATCAGTAGATAAAGCTTGGTGGGATTTCTTTGCCGATTTTAAGGGCACACCATCGTTAAGTACTTCTACAAACTCTGGTTCATCAAAACCTGGAGTTCCACCAATTCCTAAATCACAATCAGCCAAACGAGTAGAACCAGCACCGGTTGTAACACCACAACCTAAAGTAGAAGTTTCTCAACCAATTATTGAAAAGATTTCAGAACCAATTAGTAATTCAGTGACAACAATGAAGCCAGCGGACCCAATTGTTAAACCGATTCCAACTTTAATAACCCCAAATGCTTCTTCTGTTGAACCACTTCGCGGTGTGGCTGCACGAGTTGTGCAATCCATGGAAGGCTCACTTTCTGTACCGACAGCAACAAGCGTGCGAGTCGTCCCGGCGAAGTTATTGATTGATAATCGAACTGTTATTAACAATCACTTGAAGCGTGGTCGTGGTGGCAAAGTTTCATTTACCCACCTAATCGGTTACGCGATGATTAAAGCAGCAAGAGCAATGCCAGAGATGAATGCCTTCTTTACTGAGTTAGAAGGAAAGCCAGCAGTTGGACATCCAGAACATATTAATTTAGGTATAGCAATTGATTTACCAAAGGCAGATGGATCTAGACAATTATTGGTTCCATCAATTAAGGGATGCGAAGATTTAGATTTTGCACAATTTTGGTCTGCGTATGAAGATATGGTTAGAAAAGCTAGGACTGGCGCGTTAACAGTTGAAGATTTTGCCGGCACAACACTGTCGCTTACAAATCCCGGCACAATTGGAACAGTTCACTCCGTCCCAAGATTGGTGCAAGGACAAGGATTAATTCTTGGTGTTGGCGCACTTGATTATCCAGCCGAATTCCATGGAACTAATGAACAAACACTTGCTGAATTAGCAATTAGCAAGGTGGTAACAATAACTAGTACTTATGATCACCGAATTATTCAGGGTGCCCAATCTGGTGATTTCCTTCGCCGAATTCACGAAATTTTACTTGGTGAAGAAAACTTCTACGATGAAATATTTGAAGCCCTACGGATTCCATATGTACCAATTCGCTGGGTCGTTGATATGCAATTTGAAAAAGATGATGATGTAAGTAAGACAGCACGAGTACAAAAGTTAATTGACGCATATCGCACAACTGGACATTTAATGGCTGATATTGAGCCGTTAGCTTATGTACAAAGATCTCACCCGGACTTAGATGTTGTAAATCATGGTTTATCTCTATGGGATCTAGATCGAGAGTTTGCAACTGGTGGATTTGGTGGCAAACCATTTATGAAATTACGTAGAATTTTAGGAGTACTTCGCGACTCATACTGCCGCACAATCGGTGTTGAATATATGTATATTGCCAATCCAGATGAACGTAAATGGATTCAAGAGCGCATTGAAGTAGGTGCACCAAGAACTGTTCGCCAAGAACAACTGCGAATATTACGAAAATTAAATAGCGCAGAGGCATTTGAATCATTTTTACAAACTAAATATGTCGGACAAAAGCGATTTTCACTAGAAGGTGGTGAGTCGGTAATTCCATTGCTTGATGCGATGATCTCATCAGCAGCTGATTCTGGTTTAGATGAAGTGTGTATTGGAATGCCACACCGCGGGCGTCTTAATGTTTTAGCAAATATTGCTGGTAAATCATATGGGCAGATATTTCAAGAGTTTGAAGGAAATTACCATGACAATGAGGTGCATGGATCTGGCGATGTTAAGTATCACTTAGGAACTAAGGGGACATTTACAGCTGAATCAGGGGCGACTACCAAAATTTATTTAGCAGCAAACCCATCCCACTTAGAGGCAGTAAATCCAGTACTTGAAGGAATTGTTCGCGCTAAGCAAGATAAATTAAGAGCTACTGCTGGTGATACATCTATTGATGAACAATCTTCCTATCCAGTTCTCCCAATTCTTTTACATGGCGATGCTGCATTTGCTGGGCAAGGAGTTGTTTCTGAAACACTTTCGTTATCACTTTTAAAGGGATACCGAACTGGTGGGACTATTCACATTGTTGTAAACAACCAAGTTGGATTTACTACTTCACCGCATGCTGCTCGGTCATCAACTTACTCAACTGACATTGCAAAAATGATTCAGGCTCCGGTCTTTCACGTTAATGGTGATGACCCAGAAGCTTGTGTTCGTGTTGCGCGCCTTGCATTTGAATATAGACAGGCATTTAACAAAGATGTTGTAATCGACATGGTTTGTTACCGTCGTCGAGGACATAATGAAGGTGATGAGCCAAGCTTTACTCAACCACTTATGTATAAATTAATTGATGCAAAGCGATCAACTAGAAAGCTTTACACCGAAGCATTAATTGGTCGTGGCGATATAACAGTCGAAGAGGCAGAAGAGGTTCTGCGTGACTATCAGCAACAGTTAGAGGGTGTGTTTACCTCAGTCCACAACACTGAGCCAGAAAGTGATCCGAATTGGAGAGCACCAGTTGTTCCTGCTCCACATACCGTAAACACTGCGGTATCTGAAGCCGAATTAAGAAAGATTGCGGCAACTCAATCTGCATTCCCATCTGAATTTACCGTTCATCCAAAATTATTGCCACAATTGTTAAAGCGAACTGAAATGCTAGATGAGGCAACAGTTGATTGGGCGACTGGCGAAATGTTTGCATTCGGCTCACTATTACAAGAGGGTTATCCAATCCGCATGAGTGGACAAGATGTTAGACGCGGAACATTTAGTAATCGCCATGCAGTAATTGTTGATAAAGAAACTGGAAAAGATTTATTCCCACTTAGATCTTTAGTTAAAGATCCTAATCAATTCCATATTTATGACTCACTCCTTTCTGAGTATGCAGTAGTGGGATTTGAATATGGATACTCAGCTGAGCGAGATAACGCGTTAGTTATTTGGGAAGCTCAATTTGGCGATTTTGCTAATGGTGCTCAAACTGTTGTTGATGAATTCATTTCATCCGCACTTCAAAAGTGGGGTGAGCGTTCTTCTATCGTTTTGTTACTACCTCATGGTTATGAGGGACAAGGACCAGATCACTCCTCTGGCCGAATTGAAAGATTCTTAACATTATGTGCTGAACAAAACATGACAGTTGCTCAGCCATCAACTCCAGCTTCTTACTTCCACTTGCTTCGCTGGCACATGAAGAATCCAGCACGCAGACCATTAATAGTTTTTGAACCAAAATCTATGTTGCGCTTAAAGGCCGCAGCAAGTGGCTTGAAGGATTTTACCTCTGGAACATTTAAACCATTCATTGCAGATGAAAAAGTTGGTAACGCGACTCGCCTAATTTTTGCCTCCGGCAAGGTTTACTATGACTTAATTGCTGAACGTGAAAAATTAAATGAGCACTCAACATCAATTGCAAGAGTGGAACAGTTGTATCCATTACCAATTGAAGAAATTATTGCTGAAGCAAAAAAACATCCAAAGGCAACCTTGCTATGGGTGCAAGATGAGCCAGCGAACCAAGGTCCTTGGCCATTTGTTGCTCTTGCAACTTCAGAAGCATTTGTTGCACACGAAGAATTGTCAGGTCGCACACTAAGAAGAGTTTCGCGACGGGCGACTGCAAGTCCTGCAACTGGAAATCATCATTTGCATGAAGAGGAAGAAAAAGCTTTAATGACCGAGGCCTTTAATCGTTAATTTCCTTTTCGATATTTAAGCACTACTTTGGCTAAAAATTGATCTGTTTCTAACCAACCCCAACTTCTAGAATCTTCACTTAGCAAGTTATCTCCTTCAACCCAGTACCGGATAACACCATGCTCTACTCGGCTCTCTTTTAACCGTTTTAGTAATTTAACCCCTGGTCGGTTTGGATCCTGAATTAAGTAGACTGCCCCAATTTTGAGTGTGTGCTTTTTGCCACTTAAATTTCGAATAATCAGCCAATCTCCTTCTCGATAAGAAGGTGACATGGAGTTTCCAGAAACGACCACCGTGCTAAAAGCGAACATGGGGAGTATTCTCCCACTATTAATTACTTTTAAAACTACTAGGGAGAACAATGATAAATACATTACTAGCAAGAATTACACCTAAGGAAACTGTTTTTGCGCACTGCGATCTACCATGTGGAGTTTACGATCCAGCTCAAGCAAAGATTGAGGCGCAATCTGTTAAGGCTTGTATGGAAAAGTATGCAGCCAGCAGCGATATAGATTTTAAATCTCGCGCAGTGGCAATTAAAGAAGAGCGATCTGAGTTAGTGAAGCACCATCTTTGGGTGTTATGGACTGATTATTTCAAGCCAAACCATTTTGAAGCCTACCCACAACTTCATTCACTATTTAATGAAGCTACCAAGCTAGCCGGTGCAGGTGGCAGCAAAGGAACAAATGATGTTGCGGTTGCTGAAAAGCTAATTGGCAAGATTGATGAAATTGCAGAGATTTTCTGGGCTACAAAAAAGTAATTTAATATCTTCGCTAGTGGCTTAAAAGTTTAAGCTGCTAGCGATTTTATTTTCTTTAAGCGGAATTCCTTTTTCAGCAACCATCGTTTCGGCAGCTACTCTAGCCATAAAAGAAACTCTTTCAACAAATTTTCTAGTAATTAAACCAGAGGCAATTAATCTAGATGATTGATGAACCTCGATCTCAAATTTTAATATCCCATCAGATAACCCGAGACATCTTGCAGTGGCATGAATTTCAGTTCCAACTCCAGCTGCACTAAATACTTCAACTTGAGTTTGAGTTGTAACAGTTGTTTCACCAAAATCTAAGAACTCAATAATTGCTGTACTACTTGCGCTTTCCATAAGTGATAACAGCTGATTAGACCCAACAACTGGTAAGTCGTTTACACCTTGCGCAACTGAGGTATCGCCAGGGCGAATTGTCATCGTTGCCATACCGATCGCACCTATTACTTGCTCAGGTTTCATAATCACAAGATTAGTGATTAACTAATTACTCTTGCGGGAATTGCCTGCGAATTTCGCTAGTAATTTCGATTTGTGTTGCACCTTCAGAGGTAATCTCCGTATAAGTGGTTTGAGTATAGGTAATTTCAGTAATTCCTTGCGTCTCACCTGCTTGCATCATTTGATTGTAAAGTTCTTGGGTTTGATGACTTATCCGAAGATTTAACTCCTCTGGCGCTGATTCATTTAATGCATTACATAGAAGATTTCTCATCAACATTATTGTGCTGTTTTCTTGTTCTAGTTGTGTTCGGCAAGGTGGACATTCCCCAAAATGAACCTCTACAGCACTTAATTGTTCGTTATCAAAAATTTCATGATCGATATAGAGAACTATATTTGGAAGGACCTGCTCGCACGGAATCAAATTACTCTCATTAATACTCACTTTTGATCACCTGCCTTATCTTTTCCATACCCACGATCTTTTGCGTATGTAGAGAGCGATGCCCGCAGTAATTTTCGGCCCCGGTGCAATCTAGACATGACAGTTCCAGTGGGTACTTCCATAATTTCTGCAATTTCCTTGTAGGCAAAACCTTCTACATCAGACAAATAAACTGCCATCCGAAATTCTTCCGGCATTGCAGCTAATGCATCTTTAATATCTTTATCTGCGATATTTTCTAAAACCTCATCTTCGGCAGATTTACCTTGGTCACTTGTATGTGATGATGCATCAGCGATCTGCCAATCTTCAATTTCACCTGCAGATATCTGTGGTCGACGTTGATCTTTTCGATAATTATTTATAAATGTTGTTGTAAGAATTCTATATAACCAAGCTTTTAAATTTGTACCAGGCTCAAATTGATGAAAACTTGTAAACGCCTTTGCATATGTATCTTGAACTAAATCTTGGGCATCATGTGGATTTTTTGTATACCGAAGTGCTGCGCCATACAGTTGAGATGTAAAAACAAGTGCATCTTTTTCAAACCTAGCTTTTCGTTGCGCTAAGGTTTCTTTTTCTCGGTCAATAACTGCCGGTAACAAATTCTCAGTACTCATCTGTGCTAAGGCTACCTCGAATGGAGTTTTAGGAATCTGAGTGTATTTTTTGTTTGAGCCAATGTTCTGGCGCGTAGCATTCATACCTAAAGAACCTAGTTTTCGGCCATCTTATTCCCGCCATCAACCGCCATATCCCCGCTTAAATGCCTAATCTGCCTTAGTTGATGGAAGGTAGACTGGTACATATGACTAATTGGAGCGCACCGTTTCGGGGTGGATTGACCTCTGTTGGTGAGCCATTAAATGCAAAAATAACCATTCCTGGGTCAAAATCTGCAACTAATCGAGCTTTGATATTAGCTGCAATTGCTAAAACCCCATCTAGATTGCGCAAACCTTTATCTTCTCGCGATGCAGATTTAATGGTTAAAGGATTGCAAAGCTTAGGTTGTGAAATTGATGAAATTAAAACAGAACAAGGTTTTGATTATCAAATAACACCACAAAAGTTATCTGGACCAACTCAAATAGATGTTGGTAACGCTGGAACCGTGATGCGCTTCTTGCCTCCAATTGCATCTCTTGCAACTGGATTAGTTCACTTTGATGGGGATGCTAGATCACATGAGCGACCACTTGAACCAGTTATTAAAGCCTTAGAACAGCTTGGTGCTTCGATTGAACATGGAAATAAATACCGTTTACCTTTAACAATTAATGGTTCAGGAGAAATTAAGGGTGGGGAGGTCGAGGTAGATGCAAGTGCTTCAAGTCAGTTTATATCTGCCCTGATGTTATTAGGCTCAGCAACTAAAAATGGCTTAACAATTAGAAATATTGGTAAATCACTTCCCTCTATGCCTCATATCGAAATGACAATTCAAATGCTTCGTCAATTTGGCGCCACTGTTGAGGTAAATGAAAATTCCTGGAAAGTTATCTCTGGTGATTTATTGGGTCAAGATTTAACAATCGAGCCAGATCTATCAAATGCTGCGCCATTTATGGCCGCTGCAATGATTTGTGGAGGTACTGTCGAAATTCTAGATTGGCCAAAATCAACTTCACAGCCTGGTGATCAATTGCGAGATATTTTTGCAAAAATGGGGGCAAGAGTTGAACAAAGTAAAGAAAGTTTAAAAATATCCGGAAGTGGAAAGATAAGTGGAATAGATATTGACTTACATGATGTTGGTGAGTTAACTCCATCAATCGCTGCTGTAGCCACCCTTGCATCTTCACCATCAACATTGCGCGGTATCGCACATTTGCGATTACATGAAACAGATCGACTTGCAGCACTAGCTAATGAGATCAATAACCTAGGCGGTGATGTAACTGAAGGGCCAGGTGAACTATTAATTAAGCCAGCAAAGTTAGTTGCATCGCAGATATTTAAGAGTTATGAAGACCATAGAATGGCAACGGCTGGGGCAATTATTGGTCTAGCGGTTAAGGATTTGATTGTTGAAAATATAGAGACAACTAAGAAAACATTGCCAGATTTTCCAGGTATGTGGCAGGAAATGCTTAATGGCAAGTAAAAAAGGTAATTGGGATGAGGATGATGTTCGAGTAAATAAATCTCGCCAGTTCGGATCTAGCAATAAAGCGCGACCACGCACTAAAGACAGACCAGATTATTCAAAGGCACAAGTTGCAACAATTACTGAGGTTGACCGAGGTCGAGTCAAATGTTTAATTGAAACTGATAATGGCAAATTAATTGTCACTGCCATGAAAGCACGAGAGCTTGGTAAAAAATCAGTTGTGGTCGGAGACTTAGTTTCTATTGTTGGTGATATATCTGGCGTAGATGGTTCACTTGCCCGAGTTGTTGCAGTTCTACCTCGCAGAAATTCTCTTACTAGAACTATTGATGATCATGAAAATGATGAGCGCGTTATCGTGGCAAATGTTGACCAGATTGCAATTGTTATTTCAACTACTAATCCAGAACCAAGAGAAGGTTTTGTAGACAGAGCTTTAGTTGTTGCCTTTGATCAAGGAATTACCCCAATAATTATTATGACCAAGCAGGACTTGGCTAGTGGTGATGAGTTTCTAAAAACTTATACGGATTTAGACATTATTATTTACAAGATTGACCGTAAATCTGATCTAACAACTCTTAAAGAGGTGTTAAGTAACAAGACAACTGTTTTACTCGGCCACTCTGGAGTTGGTAAATCTACATTGGTAAATAATCTATTGGGTAGTACTGAAAACCCTGAATCAACTTCTGATATTCGCAATGCATACCGCGCTACCGGCGATGTCAACGAGGTAACTGGCAGAGGCCGTCACACATCATCTAGTGCAATCGCATTACCTTTATCGCAAACTTTTAAGGGTGAAGAGTTTGGCTGGATCATTGATACACCAGGAGTTAGGTCCTTCGGTATTGCTCATGTCCAGCCCTCTAGAGTTATCTCAGCCTTTGCTGAATTTAGTGAGGCAATCGCACACTGCCCTAAGAATTGCTCGCATAATGAAACAGAGTGCGCGTTAAATAATTGGCCAGGTTTTACAAACCAAAACCTTGCAAGACTGGCAAGTCTTCGTCGGGTGTTATCAGTCGAGTAAAAGTAAGAGTAATCTGCCTATATGGGTACCAACATTGAATCCGGTCAATTAAAAACTCGGCAGGTTGATTTAAGCGTTACCGGAATGACCTGTTCCTCTTGTGTTGGCACAATCGAACGCTCATTAAATAAAATTCCCGGAGTAAGAGCTGCGGTAAATCTTGCAATGGAATCTGCGCATGTAATTGCTCCTCTAAATATCACTGAGAAAGAATTAATTTCAGCAGTAAGTTCAGCAGGGTATCAAGCAACTGCTTTTAAGGGTGAGCGCGAATCATTTGAAAGATCAAATCGATTAGGAGTTAGGCTCCTAATTACATTCCTGCTAACTGCACCAGTAATTTTAATATCGATGTTTCATAGTTGGCATATGAAGATTGATGCCTGGCTTTTATCAGCACTAGATAGTTTTAACAATGTATTGGCAAATAATGGTCAGGAATTTGCCATTTCTTACCCAACTGCTCCAATTGCAACATGGTTTTTAATTAGTTTATCGGTGCCAGTAGTTTTTGTTTTAGCCTGGCCAATTCACAGGGCTGCAATTAAAAATTTGATCCACCCAACTATGGACACATTAGTTTCACTGGGATCACTTGTTTCAATTAGCTGGAGCATCTACTCCGCCTCAACATATGTTGTAAAAGATAATGTAATGCCTGCAATTTATGCTGAAGTTGCATCAGCGGTAATATTCTTTGTAATGCTTGGCCGGTATTTAGAGCATCGAGCAAAGCGCAAAGCGGGCTCGGCATTAGCTAAGCTATTTAAGTTATCTGCCGGCACTGTCGAAGTAAAGCGTGGAGGGATCACTTCAGTAATATCCATCGATGAGCTTGAGATCGGTGATTTATTTGTTGTAAAACCCGGTGACTCAATTGCAACAGATGGACAGGTGGTTTCTGGATTTAGCACAATTAATAACTCATTTTTAACTGGCGAAGTTACACCTATTGAAGTAGCAATAAATGATTTAGTATTTGCTGGATCGATTAATAACAACGGTAACTTAATTGTCAGAGCCAATCGAATTGGATCAGATACAGAGTTAGCCCGAATTACTCGAATGGTACTTGCCGCACAATCTGAGAAAGCACCTGCTCAGCAATTAGCTGACCGCGTAAGTAGAGTGTTCGTACCTATTGTCTTAGTGCTTTCAATTTCGACCTTTATTGCCTGGTACTTAAATGGAACTGCACTAGCTCAATCAATCGCTACTGCGGTTGCAGTATTAGTTATAGCTTGCCCATGCGCACTTGGGCTAGCAACTCCAATTGCACTTCTAGTTGCATCTGGTAAAGCGGCAAAGAGCGGCATAGTTATTAGATCACCGAGATCAATTGAAAAGGCAATTGGAATTACCGATGTGGTCTTTGATAAGACTGGAACCTTAACTACTGGTCAAATGCTCCTACAAGAGATGGTTTTGATTGATAATCCACTTTCGACAGAGAGCACTGCCATCAATACTTCTGATCTGATGAGTTACGCATTAAGCATTGAAAGTCTTGACTCACATCGAATTGCAGTCGCGATTGCAAATGCATTATCAAAACAAGGTATCGAATCATTTACTGTTACTGATTTTGAGCACACTTCAGGCGTTGGTGTTGCTGCCAGAGTTCATCCAGTTGGATCAGCTACTTCTAAAGCAGTTTTAATTGGATCACCAATCTCAATTGCTCGAAGTACTACTGAATTTTCACCTAAGTTGATCGCTGCAATTGAGGCTGCTAAAGCAAGAGCAAACTCAGTTGCAGTTCTTGCAATCGATGGATTGGCATATGGAGTATTTGAAGTTGGTGATCAAGTTAAGCCTGATAGTAAGGAGGCAATAAATAGATTACATGCTGCCAAATTAAATACTTGGTTGGTTACTGGAGATGGTGAGGTTGCCGCAATCTCAATGGGCGCTCAAGTAGGAATTCCAATTGACCATATCTTTGCCTCTGCTTCTCCTAGTGACAAATTAGATTTTGTTGTATCACTTCAAGAAAAAGGTAAGGTTCTAATGATTGGTGATGGAATTAATGATGCTGCGGCTATTGCCCAATCTGATTTAAGTATTGCCATGGGATCTGGCACAGATACTGCAATTGCTGCAGCAGATATAACCTTGATCAGGCCATCCCTGAATGCTGCCCTGGATGCCCTGAGAATTTCAAATAAAACAACAAAGATAATCAAATCTAATTTGGTTTGGGCTTTTTTATATAACATTGTTTGCATACCAGTTGCTGCAAGTGGAAATTTGGCACCAATGTATGCAGCTGGTGCAATGTCGATTTCTTCACTATTTGTGGTTTTAAATAGTTTACGTATCAAGTAAAAATTGGTAGCGGGGGCAGGATTTGAACCTACGACCTCTGGGTTATGAGCCCAGCGAGCTACCGAGCTGCTCCACCCCGCGTCGGTAATGAAATCTTAGAGCAGATGGGCAATTAACCCAAATGGGTTGTATTAATTATCTATTTTGAGCAGAAACTAATGCACTAATTGCTGCCTTAACTCTTGCTCTTGCTTTATCTTCGGCCGCACCATCTAAACGTTTTTGTGCAGCTTCAAGATCTGCATATGCAGATTGTAGAGAAGCAATCGCAGACCTAATCACTTGGCTACTACCAACCCCACCATTTATTGGCGCATTAGATTGATTGTCCGAAACTGTAGTTCCAGAGTTGCCACCAAATACTTGGTCTAGCGCACCTTGTAAGGTTTCACTAAATCCAATTTGATCTCCGAAAGAAACTAATACTTTTTGTAGTAGTGGGTAAGCAGCAGTATTTCCGGTTGCTCTTACATAAACTGGTTGCACATAAAGTAAGCCCTTACCAACTGGAAGGGTTAATAAGTTACCTAGTACTACATCAGAGCCACCTTGGCGCAGCAGTGAAAGTGAGGTTGCTACTTCAGGCTTTGCCTCAAAGTTAGATGAAACCTGGGATGGACCTGCAATATTTGTTGATCGTGGAAGTTGTAGAACAGTAATTTTTCCGTACTCATCACCAGCGTCAGAGTTAACAACTGCAAGAGCGGTTAAGTTCTCACGTCCACCTCTTGGTACAAATGGTGTGTACAAAGAAAATGTGGGCTTGGTTTGACCAGGAATTTGCATAGTTAAGTAATAAGGAGGTTGGTTTCCAGAGTTTGATCCAAAGCTAGAAGGATCAAGTGGTACGCGCCAGAAGTCCTGACCACCATAAAAAGCATCAGCTGTGGTGACATGGTAAGCACTTAAAATATCTCTTTGAACCCGGAACATATCCTCTGGGTATCTAACATGAGCTAATAAAGCTGGCGAAATTTCACTCTTTGGCTGAACGGTGCCGGGAAACGCTTTGCTCCATGTTGCTAATACTGGATCCTTTTCATCCCATTGATATAAAGAGACGGTTCCATCATAAGCATCAACAGTTGCTTTAACTGAGTTACGAATGTAATTAACATTTTTATCGTCTAATGATGCAACCGCATTAGATCTACTAGTTAGTGCATCACCAGTATTTGCAAGATTTACTAATCGAGAGTTTGGGTATCCGGCACTAGTTGTATATCCATCAATTATCCAAAGGATTTTGCCATCAATTATTGCTGGATATGGATCCCCGTCTAACGTTAACCAAGGCGCAACTTTTGCTACTCGATCGCGTGGATGACGATCAAAAAGTATCTTTGAATCAGCATTAATTAAATTAGATAAAACAATTCTCTGCTCTTGATATTTAATCGCAAATAATAAGCGTGAGAAGATTGAACCCATCGGCACGCCACCTTTGCCGGTATATGTGTAGTTCTTTTGACCATTTGCGGATTTGTCATCAGGGTAATCAAGCTCTACTGGATTACTTGCTGCTGGTCCACCAATAATTGAATAGTCTGGAACATTTTCACCGAAATAAACGCGAGGCTCAAATTCACCTAAGCCATTAGTTGGTGGAATGTCACCAACCGTAAAGCTTGGTTTGCCATCAGCATCAACAGTATTTCCAAACGCGCCAACCATTCCAAACCCGTGGGTATATACCAAGTGATCATTAATCCAATTTCGAGATGGATTGCCATCAATATTTAATTCGCGAACGGCAACAACTACATCTCGCTCTTTGCCATTAATTGTGTAACGATCAATATCTAGTGAATCGGCAAAGCTGTAATACGGCTTAATTTGTTGCAATTGTCTAAAGGTTGCCGACAAAACATTTGGATCCATTAAGCGAATATTTGCAATTGTTGCTGCATCATTTGCTAGCTGGCCAGCTGAAGTAGTAACTGTTGCTTGATAATCTTTAACCTCAACGCCATCTAAGCCATAAGCAATACGGGTTGCATCAATATTTTTCTGAATATAAGGAGCTTCTTTGGTGGATTCAGATGGTTTAACTTGAAATTGCTGGATTGTTGCTGGGTAGACACCGGCAATTAACACTGAGGCAATCACCATTAATGCCACACCAGCAGTTGGTAATAACCATGATTTGCGAACAATATTGGCAAAAAATAGCAAGGAGCAGACAACTGCAATTGCAGCCAAGATTGATTTGGCAGGAAGGAGCGCGTTTACATCTGTGTAGGTAAGTCCGGTAATTAATCGACCCTCTTTCAAAGTAAGGGCGTAGCGGTCAAACCAATATGCAACAGCTTTGAGTAATACTAAAAGACCTAGCAAAATTGAAAGCTGGACCCGAGCGGCAACAGTCGTTCGATCTTCTTTTACTTGGGTGCGAATACCACCATAGATGTAATGAACAGCAGCTGCAGCTAGTAATGCCAAAATAATGGTTGATATTCCCCAACCAATTAGCGATTGGTACATCGGTAACTTGAAGGCAAAAAATGAAATATCTTTGCCAAATTGTGGATCTACAGTTCCAAAATTTGTTGAGTTCCTAAACAACAACCACTCTTGCCAAAGCCTTGAGCCAGCAGTTCCAGCAAAGTAGAAGAGTGTTAAAAATACGCCGACACCGACAAGCTTGCGAACTGGCTCAAGTTGGGCCCGATATCTTTCAAGATTATCTGCTTCAACTGCGACTGGAACATAAATTGGACGCTTACGAAAAGCTAAATAAATATTTAATGTAATAAATAGTGAAGTTACGAATCCAAACCCAATAAATAGATAAATCTTGGTAAAAAGAGTTGTTTGCCAAACGTTTACAAAATCAACTGAGCGATACCAAAGTAAGTCTGCATAAAAACCGCTTGAAGAAATTAAAATGCTACTTAAAACAAATAAGACAACGGCAGTAATTGTTAGTGGACTTACTCGACGCTTTCCAGGTCCACGATTTCCAAATGGGTTTGGGAAATTTCCACCAAAACCACTTCCGCCAAATGGGTTGTTATTTCGATTAAATCCGCCGCCACCAAAACCCGAGTTGCTCATAAGCCGATCTTATCTATTTCTAGGAAATCACTCCACAACTTGGATATTTACCATTATCTGGCAGGTTTAGTACTGAAATTGCCTCGGCAAGTGTGGCGACCGGCACAATTTTCATCTCCCCAGATCCACCGCTATTTGTTAGCTGGCTTTGATTTTTTATGTCGCTACAGTTTTGGATCGGTGCTAAAAAGATTTTAACGCCATCTCTTTTCGCTCCAATTATTTTCTCAGCAATTCCTCCGATTGGACCCACTTTACCCTCGGATGTAATTGTGCCAGTTCCTGCAATATTTCTAGAATGAATTAAATCATTTGGTGTTAACTTCTCAATTACACCCAATGCAAAAATCAAGCCACCACTTGGTCCGCCAGTTTCAGCAAGTTGAATCTTTACATCAATTGGAAAGACAAACTTTTGTTCAATATTAATGCCAATAAAAGCTGATCCATCATCTCGGGCTGAAAGTTTAACTTGCTTAGTTATTATCTCGCTGCCAGAACGCAACACTTTAATGCTAACTAAATCACCTGGTGTTTTTTGATCTAAAACCTTTATGATTTCTGCTTGGGAAGTAAATTTCTTATCATCGATTGATATCACCTCATCTTCTGCTAGAAGTGATTTATAAGCATTAGATTTCTCATTAACTTCGACTATTACTAACTTAGAAGTGCTCTGGTAGCCAAGGTATGAAAGTGCGGCTGCGGTTGCGTTAACTTGAGATCCATTCATTTCATCTGTGCCATTTTTAATAGATTGGGCAGTGCTCTCACCCTTTGGATAAATTTCAGCGCGAGGCAGAACTGCTCGATTATTATCAAACCAACCATACAAAACATCAAACCCGGTTATATAAGAATCTGGGTCGGTAACCATCACTGATGTAACTGACAACTTTCCGGTGGTCGGATAACTTTTTGTGCCACTGATAGTAATGGCTGAACCTAAAATATTTTGTGGTGTACCTGGTGAAAGTATTACAAATGGTGAAGGCAAGAAAAAGGCAGCAACAAGTAAGAGGAGTACTGCTATTTTGGTAGGGGTAGGTAATTTTGGCCTAACTGGCAGAATGGATTTCATTTAAATAATCTAGTTACTCTTCTTTTTCTTAAAAGTATTTTGAAATTTATTAAAGCTATTAACTGAACGGTTGGTCTGGTTGTCATACTTTGATTTATATTTTGAGATCCAGATTCCATAGCCGATTGCACAAAGTACGGCACCGATCGGAATAACCCACCAAATCAGGGCGGCGGCCGAGGCTGAGTTCATATAGGTAATCTTAATGAGCAGGGAAGAAAAATGGTGTCATTATTGTTCTATTAGAATCAGATATCTTAAGGTCCAAGCGATGAGGGTGGTTGGGTAAATGAGTTTCGGTTTTTTACCAAATGAAGGACAACCAGATTTTGAAGCATTGCTAAAGCAATTCTCAGAAATGGGAATTGATCCTGGCGCGTTAGCTGGCGCCAAATCTTTTTTAGAGAGTATGGGATCTGCTAAAACTGGAAGTGATCAGAATCTAATTACGGTAGCAGCACTTAGAGATATTGCTAAAGAAATTATCTCAGCAAAAGGTGACCTGCCAGTTGGTACCGCAGATCAAGACCGTCTTGGTCAATCAATAGCAATTGCTAATACTTGGCTAGATCCAGAGATTCTTTTTCCATCAGCAACTGCTCCAACTCAAAGTGCTTGGGCAAAGCGAGAGTGGCTTGATGAATCACTAGCTGGTTGGCAGCAATTAATTGAGCCATTAGCAGTTGGTATGGCAGATGCGCTGGCAAATGTAATCTCAAGTTCATCATCCTCACTGCCAATCGAATTCACTGGAGAGGTAAATCAAAGCCCTGAGCAACAAGATGCGATGAAGGCGATGCTGGCTCGCCTGCTGCGAGGTTTTATGGGCACCTTAATTGCAACCCACTTAGGTAAAGGAATCGGCTTACTAGCAAACTCAATAACTGGTGCAAATGATGTTGCGATACCACTATTAAAAACTGACTCTGGCTCCCACCTAATCCCTCAAAATGTTAATGAGTGGGCGCAGGGACTGGGCATTGATTTGGAGCAAGTAACAATTTATCTAGCACTTCGCGAAGCAGCAGCTGCTCGGTTATTTGCAAATACCACTTGGTTAAATTCCTATCTTAGAGATGCAATTATCTCTTATGGAAAAGGCATAACTATTGATGTTGATTCAATTACTCGCCAAGCAGAAGAGGCAATGTCTAGTGGTGAAATCGATATTAATAATCCAGAATCTTTAAATCTTGCCCTCAATGCTGGCTTGTTCACACCACAACAAACTCCGGCGCAGGAGTTAGCGCTAACCAAACTTGAAATGGCACTAGCTTTAATAGAAGGCTGGATTGATCATGTTATCTCTGAGGTTGCTTCCGATCGAATCCCAGCATTTAATGCTTTGATTGAAAATTCTAGAAGGCGCCGTGCTACTAACTCACCGATGCAACAATTATTTGCAAACCTACTTGGTCTTGAAGTGTCGCCAAGAAAAATGCGGGAGGCATCTGCTTTTTGGGGTGAGGTTAAGAAAATTAGAGGCGCTGATGGTCGCGATAGATGCTGGGAAGATCCAGCATTTTTGCCAATGCCAGATGATCTAGCTGATGTGGCGGCATTTTTAAATAGCGTGACGGTGCCAGATGATCTATCTGGATTGATTTAAGCCAAAAGTTAAAAAGCGAAATCCCCGGGCGCACAATTTCTTATCTGCCTTCCCCTTGCAGATATGAAACGGTTATCCGGGGACTTCGTAGCGCAAACCTATGTTAATAAAAGGTGAGAATCAACTTAATCTGGTGTTTTGGGAAGTAAATCTCAAAAGATATTTTCGCAATTACCCGTTAAATTGCTTCAATAAAAATCATTACAAACCACGCGGTGGCAGTTAATAGGGATAGGTCGAGCGAGCGCGTAAAATTTAACTCGTGCTCTGTGGATTAACCTGTGGAGATAACCTAATTATGGTGGATAAGTAGAGGTAATGGTGGATAACTTTGAACAGCAAATCCTCTTTACCGATATTTTGCCGCCCGTGTCCCAAATTTCTTCCCGGAAGAAAAGGATTACCGATCAGCTGCCTGCTGATTTACCCCCGTTTCGCGTAATTCGAAAAGAGCGCAGGCGGCGCAGTGTTAGCGCATACCGGCAAGGCGGAGTCATAGAGATTCACATTCCAGCCAAGATGAGTAGGCGCCAGGAAATCGAAATGATCCCTGAGATGATTTCAATGGTCTTACGCCGGGAGGCAAGAGAGCGCAAAACCGATCTGCAATTAATGGAGATTGGCATGCAACTGCTAACTCAATACCTACCTGATTTTGATGTGCACCCAGCAAGTATTAATTGGCACAATATGAGTGAGCGATGGGGATCTTGCACCACGGTAGATCGCACAATTCGAATCTCAGATCGATTAGTTGGTTCACCTGCCTACGTTTTAAATTACATTATTTTTCATGAGCTAATTCATTTAAGAGTTCCAGGCCATGACAGTGAATTTAATGATTACTTAATTAGATATCCAGACCAAGGTAGAGCCGAAGCATTTTTGGAAGGTTTTGAACTTGGTTGCCAAAGCGGGGGATCTGGTGTTATCCCGGCGGTAAATATCTAGTTTTACCCCTTTTTTTTAGATTATTGAGTAATTTTTTAGATTTTACGCGTGGAAAACGCCAGTTGAGCGTGGCGCGGGGGGTATGGTGTTGCTATTCGTACTCACATGCGGGAACTGTCCGGCATGCTCCCAAGAGTACGGCGGATGGAGGAAGAAAATGGCTGAAGAATACAAGGGTGAGGCTTACTGCGTTAAGTGCAAAGAGAAGCGCGCTTTTGAAGGACATGTAAAGGTCTCTGATTCAGGTCGCCGGATGGCGCAAGGAATTTGCCCAGTTTGTGGCACAAAAGTAAATCGTATTCTTGGTAAGGCTTAATAAATAAGCAGGTAACCAAAAGTAAAAGCGGCGAAGGTTGGATTTAATCCCAACTTTCGCCGCTTTTTTGTTAACCCTTTCTAGTTAACAGTTGTTATTAACTTTTTAATTTAACTAGCAACCGCAATCTTGGCTGGCCGGCCCGGAAGTCGCTTACTTTGAATTACTTGACCTTCATCAAATAACTCTCCTCCCCATACTCCGCATGGCTCAGCTCTGGAGAGTGCGCCCTGTAAGCACTTTGCTTGCATTGGGCAACCGCCACATAACGCCTTAGCTTTGGCGATCATTGGAACTTCCTCGCTGAAGAAAAGCTCTGGATCGGCCGAGTGACAAGGCAGGCTGCTCAGCTTGGCGGGCTCAGTAATAGTAGGTACGAAAGGATTATCAGCGCGCTTATATCCATCCTTAGCCTTATTACTCTTATTACCGGCATGGGTAGTAGAGGAGTTGCTGGCGTAATCGGTATAGGAGATAACTGGGGCATCGTCAAAAGCCCAGGTGATATCACCTAATCCAATTTTTGCAGTTGGGCCTTCTGCCCAACCTGGGATAAGTAGTTCGCTGAAGAGAACGGTCATCGTTCTCACCTTTCCTTTCGGTTGTCATTCATTTGTTTGGTTCTTTTTGCTTTGCCATTTTGGCTTTTTATTATTTAGAAGATATTTAGATAAAAGAAAAAGGGCCCCGAATCATAAGATTCGCGGGCCCCTTGGCTTCTATCTCGGATTAACCGATATAGCCCCCAGGGGTGCGATCTGATGTAAAGGTATAAAAACCCTTATTAGAGCGCTTATTGGTCCAGTCTGTGCGATATGAAGAGGTCGCAGCAGCGGATGAAATGGCAGGCCAATTAACAGCGGCTGCAGGTGCAGCAACTGTGATCTGATTAATTAACTTTGCCATGTGGCAAGGGTAAAGCATGGGCCTGCTTTGATGCAACTTAATTAAATTGCGCTAAAAATACGCTGGGCTTGCCCGCATAGGTAATTTGGATTCGCTGCTTAGCCCTAGTAACTCCGACATAAAACAGCCTGCGCTCTTCATTTAAATCATTACCCATCGGTAGCACGCCATCAGATACCCCAATTAAAAACAGGTGATTCCATTCAAGTCCTTTAGC
>JAPLBB010000045.1 GCA_026392945.1 Actinomycetota bacterium
ACCGTTAAAAATAAGGTTACAACTCGTTAACTAAAGTGAAAAAGCTGGGTACTCATCAGTTACTAATAGGAGTGCGTATCCATATAGACGGTTCCAATACGCAATCACCTTAATAACCTCTTCCGCCTTATCCTCAGGATAGACACCATTTCTTACCACTGAAAACCAAGCGATAAGAGTTAGTGCCAAGCCATAGATTGCATAAATTATTCCAAGTAAGAAAAGTGGAATCGCTAAAAACCATTTAACTAACGGCTTCCACGGCGATAACTTCTTACCACCCTCAATTTCTGGATAAAGCAGTTTAATCTTTTGATTAGCCTCAATCGATGGGTAATCATCGGTAAGTACTAATAAGTATGCAGTAACGCGGTTGCTTAACTCTAGTAATGCCTTGTTGAAGGCTAAAACATATGATGGATAAACATTTCTAAATAACAGCGACAGCACAACTGGAAGCACAAAAATTCCGCCAACTACCCCCATCATGTCGCCAGAGAACTCAGAGAAGCTAGATAGGAAAATTAAGGCTGGAAAGGCAATGAAAATTCTAAACAGCGCAGTGTTTTTATCGCGGTTATCTAAATCAACATGTATTTCAGTACGAATTTGATTGCTCATAGGTTGAGCATACCTATAGAACTGGTAAATACCTGTTTAATTCATAGGCACTGACCTGCTTGCGATACTCATCCCATTCAGCCCGCTTATTAAGCAATACATACTCAAATACATCATCACCTAGAGTTTTCTTAACTAATTCACTCTTCTCCATTGCGCTAATTGCCTCAGCTAAATCTGTTGGAAGTGGAGTGGGATTTACTTCTTCTTTTAGTTCATACTTACCTTCGACACCAGCAAGACCGGCGGCAATTATTACCGCAAATGCTAAATATGGATTACAAGCAGAATCGGGAGATCTAACCTCAATTCGAGTTGATGCTTCCTTCTTTGGTTTATAGGTTGGAATACGAACCATTGCGTTGCGATCATTTTGTGCCCAGGTTGCAAATGCTGGTGCTTCCCCACCGCCACTTAATCTCTTATATGAATTAACCCATTGGTTTGTAATTGCAGTAATTTCTGGTGCATGTTTAATAATTCCAGCAATAAATGATCGGCCAACTTTAGATAACTGCATTGGCGTACCCTCTTCATAAAACGCATTCTTCTCACCCTCAAATAAAGAGATGTGGGTATGCATCGCAGAGCCTGGATGGTTTGTAAATGGCTTTGGCATAAAGGAGGCAAAAAATCCTTGATCTAATGCCACCTCTTTAATTACATGTCTAAAGGTCATGATGTTGTCAGCTGTTGATAATGCATCGGCATACCGAAGATCGATCTCTTGCTGTCCTGGGGCGCCTTCATGGTGTGAGAACTCAACCGATACACCCATTGCTTCTAGCAAAGTAATTGCTTGGCGACGGAAATCATGACCAACAACAGATGGAGTGTGATCAAAGTAGCCAGCAGAATCAACTGGCACTGGCACCTCACCAGCTTTTGGTTCATCTTTAAATAAGAAGAATTCAATCTCAGGATGTGTGTAACAGGTGTAACCAAGCTTTGCTGCTTTTTCTAAAGTTTGACGTAATACTCTTCTTGGATCAACTGATGCTGGGCTGCCATCTGGCATGGTGATATCACAAAACATTCTGGCAGCTCCTGGAGATTCAGTTCGCCAAGGCAAAATAGAAAAACTTGCTGGATCTGGTTTTGCCAACATATCTGATTCAGTCACTCGAGCAAATCCTTCAATGGCAGAGCCATCAAAACCAATACCTTCAGCAAAAGCATTTTCTAACTCAGCAGGGGCAATTGCAACAGATTTTAAGAAACCTAAAACATCGGTAAACCAAAGACGGACAAATCGAATGTTGCGCTCTTCTAAGGTGCGCTGCACAAAAGCTTGTTGTTTTGTTAAATCACTTGGGGAGGTCATAGGGATATTAAAGCCTGTGATGATTACGGCTATGTTAACTAATTTAAGCGTAGTTAGATCGCGAAAAACTCCGATGAATCCACCATCGTGCGGGCCGGAACACTTTTAGTGACAACTAAATTGGCATTAATCCGAACACCCTCGCCAATATTAATATCACCTAAAACTCTTGCCCCAGATCCAATCACCACATTATTTCCAATAGTTGGATGGCGTTTTCCAGCATCATTAGTTCGAGCACCCAGTGTTACATCGTGATAAATCATTACATCATCACCAATTACTGCAGTTGCCCCAATTACTACCCCCATGCCGTGATCGATAAAAAATCTTCTACCAATCTTTGCGTTGGGATGAATCTCTACTCCGGTTGCCGCCCTTATCCAATTTGAATAGATCCGGGCAATTAACTTTAATTTTAATTTCCACAGGAAATGGGCAATCCGATATCCCCAAACTGCGTGCAAACCGGGATAGGTAAGTAACACCTCAAGCCAATTGCGCGCAGCTGGATCTTGTTTAAGTGCGGCCTTAATATCTTCAGTAATTCGATGCAGCAATTTAGGCATTCAAATCTGCAAATAAAATTGTGGATAGGTATCGCTCGCCAAAGGAAGGAATAATTACCACAATAGTTTTACCAGCAAACTCTGGCCGTTGTGCTACTTGATGCGCAGCCCAAAGCGCAGCACCTGATGAGAGCCCAGCTAAAATTCCCTCTTTGGTGCCAGCCTCGCGAGCATACTTAACTGCGATATCAGCATCGGCATCAAAAATTTCATCATAGATTTTTCTATCTAAAACTGGTGGTATGAAGTTTGCACCGATACCTTGCAAAGGATGCTTACCAGGATCGCCACCATTTAAAATTGGTGAGGCAGCAGGTTCAACACCAAATATCTTTATTGCAGGATTTTTAGATTTCAATAATTGTCCAACGCCAGTGATGGTTCCACCTGTGCCAATACCAGAAACAACGGCGTCAACTGTGCCATCGGTGTCTCGCCAAATTTCCTCCCCAGTTGTTCGGCGGTGAATCTCAGGACCTGCCTCATTTTCAAATTGGCTAACGTATACAGCGCCAGAATCCTTATAGGTTTCAGCTTGCGCTACCGCACCCCTCATGCCTTCAGCTGCTGGAGTTAAAATCAACTCTGCGCCAAATGCTCTAAGTAATGCTTTGCGCTCACTAGACATTGACTCAGGCATCGTCAAAATAGTTTTATAACCGCGAGCTGCTCCCACCATTGCAAGTGCAATGCCGGTGTTTCCACTAGTTGCTTCAACAATTGTGCCACCAGGCTTTAGTGCACCTGATTTTTCAGCCGCATCCACCATAGCAATCGCTAAGCGATCCTTAACGGTTGAGGTTGGGTTATAAAACTCAAGCTTTGCCAGCACAGTTGCAGTTGAGTTGGTCATAATCTTGTTTAGCTTTACTAACGGGGTGTTACCAAAAACTTCAGTTATATTGTTATAAATCTTCATTTTTTCTCCTTGTAGGTTTGATTTAAGTAATTTTTAAGGCAGGTAAAACAGATGGGCTATGCCCAAGAAAAAGGTTTATAACTTAGCAACTAGTTGAGGTTACGCGCGCGAAATCAACTACCCGGCAGCGGGTGAAGTACCAACGTTTGATTGTAATAAGTTGGTTAGTTGAGTGTGCCATGGGTAAATAGTAGGAAAGATCTTTATTAATCACTAATTGCAAACAGTTTGCGTGTTCTTAAACCACGCTTAAAATTAATTAAGACTCATTCCAATGTGAGGTAATCGGCAACCTTCGATCCTTACCAAAAGCCCTGCTTGAGATTTTAGTTCCTGGTGGATACTGCCTTCTCTTATATTCAGCCCGATCAACTAACCGAACCACCTTATCTACCAAATCAGCATCAAAGCCGGCCGCGAGCGCAGCAGGCCTGCCCCCATCTTGATCTATATAAATAGTAAGAATCTGATCCAATACTTTGTAATCCGGAAGTGAGTCACTGTCCTTTTGATCTGGGCGAAGCTCAGCACTTGGCTCCTTATTAATTGAGTTAACTGGAATTGGTGGAATCTCTCCTTGCAGAACTGCTAACTGATTACGCCACTTAGCTAGCTGCCAAACTTGAGTTTTATAGAGATCTTTAATTGGCGCAAAGCCACCGACGGCATCTCCATACATTGTTGAATAACCAACTGCTAACTCAGATTTATTGCCGGTGGCAAGTACTAGATGTCCTTCTTGATTTGAAAGCGCCATCAAGGTAGTTCCGCGAACTCTGGCCTGCAGGTTTTCCTCTGCCACCCCATCAACTCTTAGATTCTCAATAAAGTTTGCCACCATCGGGGCAATCTCAATGATTCGATAATTTAAACCAATATTTGAAGCTAACTCTTTGGCATCACTTAATGAATGCTCAGATGAGTACTTGCTAGGTAGTGCCACACCATAAACCCGATCTGCCCCAATCGCATCAGCTGCTAAGGCGGCAACTAAGGCTGAATCAATTCCACCTGATACTCCAAGAAGAACTGATTTAAAATTATTTTTCTCAACATAATCTCGCAGGCCAAGCACTAGCCCCTGCCAGATCTCATCATTTTCACCAAGCCTTCTAGCCACACCAGTTTTAATCTTTTCATACTTTAAAATTGGTGGATTAGAGATAATCAAATCTGGATCACTAGAGGATATGCGCACATCTAGATCAATCACCATTAAGCCCTCTTCAAATTGTGGGGCGCGGGCGATTACCTCACCCTTTGATCCCACCACGATGGTGTCGCCATCAAACACTAAATCATCAGCCCCGCCAGTCATATTTACATAAGCAAGTGGTGCGCCGATCTCAATTGCCCGCTGTTGCACAAGTGCCAACCTTGCATCATATTTATTTATCTCAAAGGGTGAACCATTTGGAACTAGCATCAAGCCGATGTTGCGCTTTGCTAGCTCTGCAACCGGCCCACCTGATTGCCAAATATCCTCACAAATTGCAATTCCAATATCAACGCCACAAACTCTAATAACTAATGAGTGATTTCCTGGTGTGAAGTTTCGATACTCATCAAAGACGCCGTAATTAGGCAGGTGGTGTTTGATGTAGGTGGCAACAATCGCGCCTTGATGAATTACCGCAGCACAATTTTGTGGTTTGCCCGCTTCACTTTCTCCTAAAAAGCCAACGATTAAAGTTAAATCACCATTTCCTTCATTATTAATTCGCGTCGCTAACTCATTAATTGCATTAATGGAGGCTGCTCTAAATGAGGGTCGGTTTGCTAAATCCTCAACTGGATAGCCAGTTAAAATCATCTCTGGGTATACAACTACAACTGCGCCAGCATTGGCCGCATCAAAGGCGTGCTTAGATATTAGATCGCTATTATTTTTCAAATCCCCAACAGTGGGATTGATCTGCGCTAGCGCGACTCTGATCTGACCGGTTTGGCTCACTTTTCAAGAGTACCTCAGGTAGCCAACTTGGCGCAGTTTGAGTTAAAGTATTCTCTACCTAGCAAAGACAGGGACCTAGTAGAGGCCTTGATCTTAAGGAGTATCAATGAGCAATGCTCAAACCTCTCGTATCTCAATTGCCGATTTGGCTGCCAAAAAAGCGGCGGGTGAAAAGTTTGCCATGCTAACTAGTTATGAGCAGATGAGCGCTGCCATCTTTGATGAGGCGGGTATTCCAGTTTTATTGGTGGGAGATTCGGCCGGTAATAACTTTCTTGGATTTGAAAACACAATTCCCGTAACCGTTGATGAGTTAATCCCAATGGCTAGGTCGGTAGTAAATGCTAGTAAAAATGCGATGGTGATTGCCGACTTTCCATTTGGCTCCTATGAGAGCTCACCTGAGGCAGCACTTGCAACTGGAGTTAGATTTTTTAAAGAGGCAAAGGTGGGCGCGGTAAAACTAGAAGGTGGCGTCAAAGTAGTACCGCAAATAAAGAAGTTAATTAATGCTGGCATTCCAGTGATGGGACACATTGGTCTTACCCCCCAATCTGTCCATGCCTTAGGTGGTTTTAAGGTGCAGGGCCGGGGCGATGATGCAGCCCGAGTTATCGAAGATGCCAAAGCACTAGAGGCGGCTGGTGTTTTTGCGATTATTTTAGAGGCCATCCCTGCTTCACTCGCAGCCCAAATAACTGCGCAACTTTCGATTCCAACTATTGGAATTGGTGCTGGAAAAGATTGTGATGGTCAGGTTTTAGTGTGGACAGATTTGATGGGGCTTACCGAGAAGATGCCAAAGCTTGCGAAGGCGTATCGAAATATGCGAAAAGAGATGCTAGATGCGGTGGCTGAGTTTGCCTCTGATGTGGCAGCGAGTAGATTTCCGACTAAAGAACAGAGCTTTGATTAATTAATTATTAGGAGGGCTGTGAAAGCAAATCTTGCGATTGATTTCTCGCCCTTAAAGCGTTACCCAGATTTTCGCCGGCTTTGGTTATCTGGCTTAATCTCCTACTTCGGCTCGATGTTCACCTATGTCGCCCTTCCCTTTCAAGTTAAAGAGTTAACTGGCTCCTATCTAGCAGTTGGTTTGATTGGTTTAGTTGAAATTATTCCATTGGTGGTTTTTGGCCTCTATGGCGGGGTGTTAGCCGATCACATGGATCGAAAGCGGATGATCTGGATGACTGAGTTTGCCGCCCTTTTCTTATCGACAATCCTTTTAATCAACTCTTTGCTGCCCTCACCAAAATTAGCGGTGATTTATATTGTCGCCGCCCTCTTCTCAGCAGTCGATGGCTTGCAAAGACCAAGTGCTGATGCGATTTTGCCAAGGTTGGTAGAGCATAAAGATCTGCCGGCAGCTAGTGCGCTAATGAGTTTGCGTTGGCAGATCGGAATGGTCACAGGCCCTGCCCTTGCTGGTGTTTTAATTTCAATCGCTGGCGTTAGTGCTGGATTTATCTTAGATATTCTCACCTACTTTTTAGCACTCTCTATTTTGATCAGAGTTAAGAATGTGCCACCTATGAAAGAGAGTGAAAAACCTTCATTTTCCAGCCTGGTGGCTGGAGTCAAATATGCCACTAGTCGTAAGGATTTGATGGGTACTTACCTAGTTGATTTAGCTGCAATGTTTTTTGCAATGCCAACTGCACTCTTTCCATTTTGGGCAGAGCAGGTAGGTGCCCCTTGGGCACTTGGTTTGTTCTATGCCGCCGGAACTATTGGCTCTATTTTGGTAACAGTGACTAGTGGTTGGGTAAAAAGTTATACCAAGCATGGTCGGGCAATCTTTTTAGCTGCCCTTGGTTGGGGAGTAGCAATTACTTTGGCCGGGGTTACCAATAATCTATTTTTAATTTTGCTATTTCTAATTCTGGCTGGAGCTAGCGACATGGTCTCTGCCCTCTTCCGCTCTACCTTGTGGAACCAATCAATTCCAGATGAGTTCCGGGGCAGATTGGCAGGAGTGGAACTTATTTCTTACTCCGTTGGACCACTAGGTGGGCAAACTCGTGCCGGCTTTACTGCAGAGCGCACCTCACTTCGCACTTCAGTTGTATCTGGTGGCCTACTTTGCATCGGTTTTGTCACGCTATTTACCGCTTTACTGCCAGATTTTCGTAAATATGACAGTGAAACCAATAAATTTGCCATTTTGGAAGCAAAAAAACGTAAAACGGCGCCAAATAATTAACTCACCAGTAGGTGTTTGGTAATTTTCGGCAAATATTTGCCAATATTTATTAAAAAATGCATAAAATATTAAAAAAGAAAGTTGCGACACGCTTGAAATATATTGCCAAATAAGTGGAAACTTTTGCCATTTAGTGACACGCTTATCCATGAAACAGGTTCGGTGACGGATCGAACCACTTTGATAGGAGATCTACGTGGCTGCAAAGCGTCGTAAGAAAGCAGCGAAAGCTGCACCAAAGCGTCGTCGTCGTAAGGCTGCTGCTAAAGCTGCCCCAAAGCGTCGTCGTCGTAAGAAAGCAGCAAAGGCTGCACCAAAGCGTCGTCGTCGTAAGAAGGCTGCTAAGGCTGCTCCAAAGCGTCGTCGTAAGAAAGCAGCAAAGGCTGCTCCAAAGCGTCGTCGTCGTAAAAAAGCTTCAAAGTAAGTTATTAACTAAAAAATCCCGCCAGTCAAATGGCGGGATTCTTTATTGCCCAAAATTAATTTTCATAAAAGATAGGCTTGCCCATTATGCGAAGCGGCCTAGACCTTAACCACATTGATTCATCCGTTCGCCCCCAAGATGATCTCTTTAGATTTATGAATGGCAAGTGGCTTAAAGAATCAGTTATCCCAGAAGATCGAGCAAGTGATGGTGCTTTTTACTGGCTATATGAGCAGGCTGAAAAACAGGTTAAACAAATCATTTTAGATCAGGCCGCAAGTAATGCAGCTGGTGGCAGTAATGCCCAAAAAATTGGGGATCTCTACAACTCATTTATGGATGAGGGAAAAATTGAGCAGTTAGGGATCACTCCGATTGCAAAAGATTTATCAGCTGCTGCTTCTTTTAAAACTGCCGATGAGTTTTTCCAAATATTAGGTGAGTTAGAAAGCCGTGGGGCTTCTGGTCTTTTCTATTCATACGTTTCAACTGATAATAAAGACTCAAGTAAAAACATTGTCTACCTAGGTCAATCTGGATTATCACTTCCCGATGAGGCCTACTACCGCGAGGGTGAGTATCAAGAGGTTAGAGGTGCATTTTTATTACATGTAGAAAAGATCTTTGAGTTAGCAAAGCTGCCTGGAGGCAAAGCTGCAGCCAAACAGGTACTCGAGCTTGAAACCCAGATCGCAGCCTGCCACTGGGATCAGGTTAAGGATCGAGATGCTGAAGCTACCTATAACAAAAAGAGTTTTACCGAATTAACATCCCTTGCCCCTGCCTTTAATTGGCAGTTATGGATCACCGCCTCTACTACCCCAGCTCATGTTTTAGAGCAGGTCGTTGTCAGACAGCCTTCTTACTTTGAAGGATTATCTAAATTAATCCAAAGCTTTGACACCGATAAATGGCGCAGCTGGCTTACCTGGCACATCATCTCTGGCGCCAGTCCATATTTGAATAAAGCATTAGTTGATGAAAACTTTAGTTTTTATGGCACCACCCTTTCTGGGATTCCAAAGCTTAAGGAGCGGTGGAAGCGGGCAGTTGGCTTGGTGGAGGGCGCACTTGGTGAAGCAGTTGGTCAGATCTATGTTGATCGCCACTTCGGCAAACAAGCAAAGGAGCGAATGGTTGGTTTAGTTGCCAATCTGATTGAGGCATACCGGGTTGATATCAAAGCTCTTACCTGGATGAGTGATGAGACAAAAGAAAAAGCATTTATTAAATTAGATAAGTTCACCCCAAAAATTGGCTACCCAGATAAGTGGCGGGATTACTCAAAACTAAAAATTAACCCAGGGGATCTAATTGGCAACCTTGCTCAAATTTCTAAGTACTCCCAAGATTATGAGTATGCCAAGATTGGCAAGCCAGTTGATAAATCTGAGTGGTATATGACTCCGCAAACAGTTAATGCTTATTACAACCCAGGGATGAATGAGATTGTCTTTCCAGCCGCTATTTTGCAACCACCATTTTTTGATGTGTTAGCAGATGATGATGCAGCCAACTATGGCGGAATTGGGGCTGTGATTGGGCATGAGATTGGCCATGGCTTTGATGATCAGGGCTCTAAATATGATGGTGATGGCAATCTAGTTAATTGGTGGAGTGATAAAGATCGAGCAGAGTTTGAAAAGCGAACCAAAAAACTAATTGAGCAGTATGACCAACTCTCCCCATCTGCTGCCCCTGAGGTTAAGGTCAATGGCGCGCTCACAATTGGTGAAAATATTGGCGACCTGGGCGGATTAACTATTGCTTATAAAGCTTATGAGATTTCACTTAATGGAAAGCAGCCACCTGAAATTGATGGCTACACCGGCGCCCAAAGATTCTTTATGGGCTGGGCCCAATCCTGGCGGGGTAAGTATCGGCCGGAGGAGGTTAAGCGGCGGATTGCAACTGATCCACACTCCCCTGATGAGTTTAGGTGCAATCAAATAGTTGCAAATCTAAGTGAGTTTTATGATGCTTTTGCAGTTAAGCAAAGTGATAAACACTTTATGCCAGAGGATCAGCGCGTTCGAATCTGGTAATTACTCTGGAAAGTGGCAGGCAACAGATGATTTGCCAACTTGAAGAAGTGCTGGTGGCGTAGTTGCACATATCTCTTGAGCTTTCCAGCATCTAGTTCTAAAGCGGCAGCCAGATGGTGGATCAATTGGACTAGGAACATCACCTGATAGGTGAATTCGTTCTGATTTTTTATTTAATGGGTTAACTGCCGGTACGGCGGAT
>JAPLBB010000033.1 GCA_026392945.1 Actinomycetota bacterium
AAGCAAGAAACTTTGCCAGATGGCCGAGTTAAATTGATCCTAAAGGATCCAAAGACAAATGATTTTAGTGATCGAGTAGTTGCAACGGTAAACGCTTAAAGCAACTACAAGCTCATTGGCAGTAGGGCAGCAATCTGATTGCGTGCAATCAAAAAGCCCTGCTTAACCTTTTCATTTGTGCCTTCAAATCTACGATCCTCATGCTCGATGCAAAGCACGCCCTCATAACCAACTTGTGACAAAGTAGCTACGAAGTTTGCCCAATTGATCTCACCATAACCTGGAAGTCTTGGTCGTTGCCAGCCAATTCCACCAGACATAATTCCGTTGTTATATAGACCTTCGCGATCAATCTCCATGTCTTTAACATGTGTGTGATAAATACGAGAACCAAACTCTCTAATTACTCGTTCAATATCAATCATCTGCCAAAGTAAATGTGATGGATCAAGATTTAATCCGACGGTTGGACCAAATTTATCAAACATCTCTCGCCAAATTCTTGGAGAGTAGGCAACGTTATGTCCGCTTGGCCATTCATCTTTACTAAAAATCATTGGACAATTTTCAATCGCAATCTTTACATTACTATCGGTTGCAACTTTGACAATATCTGGCCAAACTTTCTGTGCCTCGGCCCAATTCTCGTCTTGAGATTTAGATGCATCAGCTCCAATAAAAGTGCTAACTACTGGAACACCCATTACACCAGCTGCTCTAATAACTTTCTTGGTGTGCTCGTTAACTAGCTTTCGTTGCTCAGGATCTGGGTGTAAATTATTTGGATAGTAACCAAGTGCAGACATTTCAATTTTTCGTTCTTTTAATTGACCAACAATCTCTTGGCCACGATCTTTACTTAGATCTTCAACCTCGATATGGGTGATGCCGGCATATCTGCGATTAGCACCAGAACTTTTTGGCCAACAACAAACCTCTAGCATCTCAAATTTTTCCGCCGCAGCCCACTCTGCAATTTCAAGCAATGGGACATCTGGTAGTGGTGCAGTTAGTAGTCCGAGTTTCATTTGCTTCTCCTTTGATTGCCTAGATTATCTATTTGTTTACCTTAATCCAAGAGGATTTTTTAGAACTTTCTGCGATTGCATCGGTAATTTTTAAGCTGCGAACTCCGTCAGCAAAAGTTGGGTAGGCACCAGAGCGGCTGCCAGTTTCAATATCTGAATAAACTCTTTCAAAAAGACCACGGAAGGTTTCAGAAAATCCTTCCACATGCCCGCCTGGATAAAAGGAAATCTTTGCTGCCTCCGGTGAAAGCATGCTGGGATCTTTATGCAGTACCTCATTTGCTTGACCACGATGTCCAATCCAAAGTTGTTCTGGATTTTCCGCATCAAATGCTAATGATCCTTTAGGCCCTGAAATCTCCCAGTTAATAGAGTTCTTACGACCGGATGAGATTTGTGAAATTGAAATAGTTGCCCGAGCGCCATTTGCAAACCTGATTAATACTCCGGCTGCATCATCTGATGACATAGTTACGGTTTCTCGCTTAGAAGTTTTATCAATAGTAAAAGTTTGTACTGGTCCAGTTGGCTTCTGTCTGGTTTTAACTAGCGTATGAAGCTCAGCCATTACCTCAACAATCTCTAAGCCGGTAACAAAACCAATTTGATCAATTAAATGAGACCCAATATCTGCTACCGCCCGTAATTCACCGGCCTGCTCTGCTTCAAGACGCCAGTTCCAATCAGTATCAAGTGTCAGCCAATCTTGATGGTAGTGACCCTTGATATATCTTGGTGTACCAATTAAATCTGATTTAACTAACGATCTTGCTTCATGAACCATTGGATAAAACCTAGTATTAAAGCAAGTTGCATTTACAAGGCCAGTCTTTTCTGCAAGTTCAACTAACTCAATACCCTCTTTTGCCGAAAGTGCTAACGGCTTTTCACAAATGACATGCTTACCGGCAGCCATCAATTCTTTAACTTGTGGGTAGTGAAGTGCGTTTGGTGAGGTTACGTGAACAACTGTCACATCTTTATCAGCAGCAATCTCTGCAACAGATTGGTATTGCGTTTTGATTGAAAGATTTTCAGCGCCTCTTTTAGTACTTTCAGCGCTCCCCGATAAAACACCTTTAACTAAAACACCAGTTCTTCGAATTGATTCAACATGGACTGTGCCAATAAACCCAGTACCAATAACCGCTGCTGAAGTAATTTTCATAAAATTATGATTTCTCAGATATTTTTGCGTAAGTCCAAGCAAGAGCAAGCACAATTGCTCCGTATATCATTTGCTTCACTGCTTCAGATGAGTTGATAGTTGTTAACAGTGATGACAGCAAGGTAAGGATCAGTGTTCCCATCATTGTTCCTTTGTACCCACCAATTCCACCCATAATTGATGTACCACCGATAACAACGGCTGCAACTGATGGGAGTAGAAATGAGTTTGCCAAACTAAGTGCAACAGCGCCGGATTGGCCGCCTAATATAATTCCACCAATACCGCCAAGAATTGCACACATTACATATGTAGTAACTTGAACCTGCCAAACTTTTACGCCAGCAAGTCTTGCAGATTGTGCATTATCTCCAATTGCATAGATCAATCTACCTAAACCGGTTCTAGCTAATATAAAGAGAACAATTAGACTGACAAGCAGCCAGATAAAAAATGGCCAAGATAAAGTGTCAACAATTGAAGCAAAAAATGGCCAAGATCTTGGATCTGCCGTCGCAGATTCAAACACCCAGCCACTAGTGTCAATAATTGATGCAGTACTTAGTGTGACAAGCGCTTCCGGAACTGTTGAACTTCCCTGCAAGAAAGTTGTTACTCCTACAGTAAATACACCAATCAGAACTGCGTTCATACCCAGCGTCATAATCAGTGGATTCATTCCTAATAAGCCGACTGCCAAGCCATTAATTGCGCCAATCACCACGCAGTATAAAAGTGCAAGAGATAGAGCTACCAATAAACCAGAGGAAGATTTAACGCTAACAATAAATGCTGCGCCGGTAGCGATCATTGCTAGGGATAGATCAATTCCACCGGTAAGCATGCAAATTGTTTGACCGGCTGCCAAAAGCCCAAGAGCTGCACCTAAATAAAATATGTTTCCAATAGCCGGAATTGAGAAGTTATAAGAATCTAGTAACCCAGTAATTATATAAAGGGCAAATAAAATTCCAGTAAGTGACAGCATAGATTTAGAAATTCGTGACTCGTCAAACATTTTTAGCTTAATCATTTTTTTCCCGCCGTCCGTTTGCGAAGTAATCCGCCGAGTAACACAACCACTATCGTTAATGCTCCAGTTACGATCTGGCTATAAGCAGGATCGATACCAAATGCAAGTAAAATTGTTGGAATAAAGTAAAGAATTAACGCCGCTAGGGCTGGTCCAACTAATCCACCAACTCCACCGGAGAGTGCCACTCCACCTAAAACAGCTCCAGCTACTGAATTTAATGTCGCTGTGTTACTTATATTTGCGAATGGACTAGAGCTTAAAGTTATACCAGTTAAAGCTAATCCAGATAGGGCGGCGAATAAACCACCAAAAGCATAAAGCTTTATTCTTGTTAAATTAACATTTACTCCAGATAAAAATGCTGCGTCTTTATTTGAACCTATTGCATACATAGAGATTCCAAGTTTGCTGCGGTATAACGGAATCCAAATCAACAAAATTGGAAGTATTAGGCAGATTAGTGGAGGAATAAAGTTTGGAACTTTTCCAGAGATTAGGTCAGCTAAAGTCTGATTAATTCCGCCACCGGGCTGTGGCATTACATACATCGCAACTCCCACTAGCAAAAAGCTTGTTGCCAGAGTTACCACAATATCTGCGATTCCAGATACGGAAATTATCCAACCAGTTAAAGCTCCAATCAGGACGCCAACGATAATGAAAACAAATGCAAGCATAAGAGATTTACTAGTATTTAGCTGACAAGCAGTTAATTAAGACCGCTTCAGCACCAATCGCTAAATTGATTCCACCCCCGATGATGATTAACGCCTGCCCCATCGACAAAAGTGCAATAGGTAAAATTCCAAGTACAAATGTACGGGCTTCATATGCACCAAATTGCGGCAGTTGACTAATACGCCAAGCGCCTAAAACAAAAGCTAAAAGAATAATTGCCAGATTCCAACTTTGTCTTTTAATCTGAATTAGATTCACTTGGCTACCGCAATTCCGTGAGCGGCATTTAACAAGTTTTCCTCATCGCACTTATCAATCGGTAAGTCTGCTTGAACTTTACCTTCATAAATTACTATTGCACGGTCGCACGCTAGTTGAATTTCACGTAGTTCAGATGTAAAGAGCAAAACTGATTTTCCTTGACTAGCAAAATCACGTACTAATTCATAAATTTGTTGTTTAGTTCCAACGTCAATTCCTCTAGTTGGATCAAAACATAGTAGAAGATCAAAACCAGTGGTAACCCAACGTCCAATAGTTACTTTTTGTTGATTACCACCGGATAATCTCTTAACTTGAGATTTAGCGCGAGTATCAATTTGTAGACTTGAAACCGCATCATCAACTCGAACTTCTTCATCTTTCGAATTGATAAATCCCCACTTTGAAATTCCTCTAAATCTTGTTAACGCTAAATTTTCTCTAATAGATCGTTGCGGCATAAGTGCAGACTTACGATCTCCCGGTACATACGAAATGCCTAATTTAATTGCATCACTTGGATGGCTAAATATTACTTTTTTACCATTAATTAAAATGTCACCAGACTCTGGATTACTTTCCCCCGCCAATATTTCAAATAATAAATCCTGTCCTTGCCCTTCAAGGGCTGCTACACCAAGTACTTCGCCTTTCTTAATCGTAAAGCTCAAATCCTTTAGATGCTTACCGCCAGATATCCCTTTAATCTCTAGAAATGTCTCACTACTTATATTTGATTTAGATGACCGAGAATCATTTGAATTTCCCTTATTTTTATCACCCAGCATTGCTTGAACAATCCGCTCTTCACTTCCCTGTGAAGCTTCAAAGGTATCAACATTAACTCCATCTCTTAATACCGTTGCCCGATCGCAAATCTCTTCAATCTCTGCAAGTCGGTGAGAAATAAAGATGATTGACTTACCTTTTGCTTTTTGATTATTCATAACAGCAATAACTTTTTCTGCTAAATCTATTGGTAGGGCTGCAGTAATTTCATCTAGAATTAGAAGTTCTGGGTCATGCGATAGCGCACGAGCTAAGTCAATCATTCTAAGCAATGGCAACTCTATATTTGCCGCAATTTCATTAAGGTTTACTTTTAAGCCCATTGCGGCAAGCTCAGAAATAAATCTAGCCTCATTTGTACCGGTAAGAGTTAGGTTTCTTTGAATTGAAATATCTGGAATTAAGGCTGGATCCTGAAAAACTGGTGCAACACCATTTTTTCTAGCATCATCTGGAGAAGAAAAAGTTAGTTGCTTTCCATTCAGAGAAATTGTTCCACTATTGCTTGTGATAACTCCGGTTAATATTTTTACAAGCGTAGATTTTCCGGCACCATTTGCGCCAAGTAGTGCGTGAATTTCACCTGGGCTGACTTCAAAGTCGGCATTTTTAAGGGCAATTACTGAGCCATACGATTTTTCTAATCCTTTAATGCTTAAGAGTGAGGAGTTGCTGGCCACTGACTCCTCCAAACTGCTAATCGTCGAAATCCGCTTTTTTAAACTTTAAGGCTTGAGGTTTCCCTCAAGCCTTAAAGCGAGTTCTAATGGAATCTATTTTAATAATTAATTATTAATTATTAACGAGATCCATCATCAGAGTCTTGTGGTGCCTTGCAACGGAACAATTGCGCAGGTGTAAATGTGGTGATACCAGGCAATGAAAGTGTTGCAGAGAATGTAGCTTCTTGTGAAGGTACATAGTTAGCAGTTATTGCTGCCTTATCAGTCTTGTATGTAAGCGCCTTTGGAGTTAGCAGGTTCTTTGCTGGAACTGTCTTGCCATCAAGCAAGTCAATTGCAACCTGTGCTGCATAACCACCAATAATTGCTGGGTTTGGTACAACAATTCCAACAAATCCCTTAGGTGCAAGAGAAGCTGTTAGGCGTTGGAACTCATTGTTATCACTACCAAATACTGGGATGTACTTACCCTTTAGCTTGGTTGTCATAGCAGTAACGACGTTGTAATCGATACCTGAAGTCCATACTCCTTGGAACTTACCTGGTACTAGCAATTGGCTAGCAAGTGTTCCGCCAGTTGCCCAATCCCAGTTAGTAAATACTTCTTTTGTAACCTTAATCTTTGGATACTTAGCTAGTGCTTCTTTGAAACCAGTATCGCGATCGGTATCTGCACCAGCACCTGAAGCTCCACGCATGTAAAGAACATTTCCTTTACTGCCCATTGCCTTAAACAGTGCTTCTGCGCCTACGCGACCATATGCAACCTGATCGTTAGAAACAAGAGTTGTGTTTGGTGCGGTAATTGCGTTATCAACTGCAATAACTTTAATTCCGGCAGCAACAGCCTCTGCGATTGCAGCGTTGTTTGCTGCTGGATCTCCTGAGTTAACAATAATTGCGTTAACACCTTGAGTCTTTAGGGTACGGATATCAGCTGATTGACCAGCTGCATCTGTATTACGTGAAAGAACAGTTACGCTTGCAACTTTTCCTGAAAGTGCTGCTTGAGCTTTAATAGCGCAAACCATTGTTTCGCGCCATGAGTTTCCAGCCCAGCTATTACTTACACCAATCTTGTACGTACCTGCCGCTTGTGCTGGGGCTGCAATTAAAGAAGCACCCAATACAAGTGAGATTGATGAAGCAACTGCTAAGCCAGCTTTAATACGCTTTGAACTTAGTTTCATTGCATTCCTTCCATTCCGATAGTCGATCGACTATGGGCCTATCCTTGACGAAATAGTCAAGATCTACAACCCTTTTTTTGTATTGATACCAAATTGATATCTACCCGGGGGTAAATATCTCGATTAATCCGTACCCACCCTAGGAGATGTGGATCCGGTTAGTCGAGATGAGAGGCGCCGAGCATGTTCGGCGTAGGCAGCATCGAAAAGTCTCTTACTTTCGGCTTCACCTACCACAGCGGAGCTAGTAATAACAGGTGGAATATATCCGGCATTAACTAATTTTTCGGCAACTTGTACTTTAATTTCATTAACAACTGCAATTGCTGTAATTGTTGAACCAGGACCTACTGGTGTTTGCATGCCAGGAATTGCAACTAATGCATCCCCTACTGGCACCATTAAATCAATTACTAAATCTGCATTATCAGAAAGTGTTGTACCAGATGAGTGAGATGGCTTTCCAGTTTTATTACTAGCAACCGATGTAACTGCGATTACTTTTACACCACGTTTTTTTGCTCCGATGGCCATTTCAATTGGCACCGCAGTTTTTCCACCAACACTAAAAATAATCAATATGTCATTTTTGCTAAATTGCCAGTTTTTTAAAATCTCTTCGGCAAAGCCTTCAACTCGTTCGATAAACATTGCTTGTCGCTGACCATTTGATCCAACAACTTGGGTATGAAAGGTCATTGATAGTTCAGCCATTGGATTAAAGCCTGGGTATGAGCCGTAACGTGGGAACATCTCTTCAAGTGGAATACGAGAGTGGCCAGTGCCGAATAGGTGAACAACACCATCTGCCAAAATTGAATCTGCACACCATTGAGAGGCTTTGGCTATGTTTGCACCCTCTTGGCTGGATAAATCTTTGAGCAATTGAATTGCACCTTCAGTCCATTTACCCGCGAGCGCAGCTTTATCTGACATAACCGCCCCCTTACCCTCAAGCCAATGAACTGGTACGTTGTACTTTAAATGTCTATACCAATTCTGAATAGAAGGTAGTCCAATCATGCGGGCAGGTCAAGGCAAAGCTGGCGAAAAGGCCGCTTTGCGCTACCAAGAAATTGAGGCCTGGCTAAGAGAAATCATCATGGCCGGCCGGCCTGGACAGGCGCTTCCCTCTGAGGTTGAGATTGCAACTAACTTTGAGGTTAGTCGAATGACAGCCCGACAAGCAGTTTTAAATTTAATGCGAGAAGGTTTAGTAGATCGAAGACGAGGTGCTGGAACATTTATTGCTGATAACCCCTTGCACCGCAGAGAGGGCGTACTACTCTCATTTTCTGAGGATATGAAGCGGCGAGGACTTACACCATCTTCAACAATGATTTCAAGTAAAAAAGAGATTGCAACCTCAGAGGATAGAAACGCACTTGGTCTGAAAGATCCTTCCTCAGTTATTGTTATTAAAAGAATTCGAATCGCAGATGGCACACCATTAGCCCTTGAGCGAGTAGCACTTCTAACGCAATGTGCAGCAGTCTTAAATGAAGATCTTGAGAATGGATCACTACATGATGGGTTACGTAAAATCGGCTTTCAACCAACTGTAGCTAGTGGTTGGCTTAAGGCCCGGCTTGCTACCGCCCAAGAGGCAAGAAAATTAGATCTACCTTCAAAATCTCCACTGTTAGTTGAAACTAGAGTAATTGAAGATGAAAATGGTTTAGCAATTGAACATACTGAAACTGCTTATGCGGCCAATCGTTACGTAGTGGACATTAAACTTAATTGTGCACCAGCGGTAATGGCGCCATTTAAGGCAGCCCCAATGGCACCAGCATAAAAACCTAGAGTTGCTGGCACAATATTTATTGCAGATTCTGGATAAATATTTGATTGTTTAGCCATTTCTTTACGGATCTCATTTAACAAAATATCACCAGATTGAGCAACCCCGCCACCAATAATTATTGTGTCTGGTGCAAGCACCACCATTACATTTGTTAGTGCAATAGAAATCCAGTAGCCAACCTCTTTAAATGCAGCTAATGCTTGAGCATCACCGGCAACTGCTTTTTTATAAGCCTCTTCAGAAGTTTTTGTTCCGGCTAATTTTGCAATTGCTGCTGAGTTTGTAAGTGTTTCAGCACATCCTCTGCTACCACAACCACATAGTGGGCCATCGACTTTAACAATCTGATGTGCAATTTCACCAGCACCACCGGTTGATCCCATGTGAATCTTTCCATCGATAACGATTCCACCACCAACGCCGGTGCCAATTACATAACAGGCAACAGTTTTCTTACCATGTGCTGCGCCCATAATTGCTTCAGCTAATGTAAAAGCGCGAGCATCATTAATTAAAGCGGTTGGTAATTTAACTGCATCTGCCACTGGAGCTAATGCTTGAAAGCCTTTCCAAGGTCCAGGCAGGTTTGGAAATAAGACAATAGTTCCATCTTTTGCGTTAAAAACCCCAGGTACGGCAACACCAACGCCAGCTAAATCTGGGAACTCTGCCAAATTATCTTTTGCTAATTTAGCTAATCTACTCACGACGTGAGCGGGTCCGCCTTCAGCTTCAGTTGCCTGATCATCTTTTTTTATTACTTGCCACTTGTTATCAATTTTTTCAATAACAGCAACTTTAATGTTTGTGCCGCCAAGGTCTAAACCAAGATATTTAGTCACGGCCAAATCTTTCCACATATTCATCAATCATGATTGCAGTTGTAGTTGCGCCACTGCGAGAGATGCCAGCATCTAGATACTCAATTAATGCATCAAGAGTTCTAACGCCGCCTGCACTTTTAATCTTCATCTTAGGCGAAACACTACTACGCATTAACTTAATATCAGCAATAGTCGCACCCGTTGGGGCGTAACCGGTTGAGGTTTTAACATAATGCGCCCCGGCTGCCTCGGTAAGTTTGCAAGCGGTCACCTTTTCTGCCTCAGTTAAATATGCATTCTCTAAAATAACTTTAACTGTCTTATCACCTGCTGCTTTTACCACTGCTGCAATATCATCTTGCACCTGTTGATTTAAGCCAGATTTAAGCAATCCAATATTTAGCACTACATCAATTTCAGTAGCTCCATCTGCGACAGCTTGCTTGGTTTCAAATACCTTAGTTTCGGTAGTAGAAGATCCGTGTGGGAAACCAACTACTGTGCCAATCTCAACATCAGTACCTTTAAGTAAGTCAGCACAAAACTTAACATCAGCAGGTTTGCAGCAAACTGATGCCACATCATACTTCTTAGCAATCTCACACCCAGTTTTTACTTCATCTCTAGTCATCTCTGGTTTTAGTAATGAGTGATCAATAGTTTTTGCTATCTGCTTCATTGAATACTTTGGATGTGCCATTTATTGCTCCTTTATTATCAAACGCCAGAGATAGCGGACCATCCGCCATCAATTTCTAAAATTTGGCCAGTTACAGCTGGATTCTCAATTAAGTAGATATATCCAGAAACAACATTTTCTACCGGTAGTTGATTACCAATTAACGGCTGCTTTCGGCTGGTGAACTCACTAATAATTTTATTTTCTGCTGCCCGAGCTGCCATTGGTGTTGCCACCAAACTTGGTGAAACTGCATTAATTCGTATGTTTTTGTCTAAGTAGGTGCTGGAAAGAGTTGTAACTAAGGTATTTATTGCACCCTTAGCTGCGGCGTAAGCATGTGTTTTGAAATGCTCAGGTGAAGGTGAGATTGCAAGTGCCGATGAGGTTAAAGTCAAAGAGCCTGGGCCATTACTTTTAAAGTATTTAATAGCCTCTCTGGCAGTCAAAAAAGCTGTAGTTAAATTTAATTCTAATGTCTTATCCCAAGCAGATTTTGTAATATCTTCAATTGCGCCATCTCCAAAAGATCTTCCAGATCCACCAACAATGGAAACAACATGATCTAAGCCTTTTAGTTTACTTATTGCTTGTGCAAAGGCCTCTTCGGTTTGCTTTTCATCACGCAAATCAATTGGACTGAAACCAACAATATTTGAGCAACTTTTTTCTAATGCTTCACAATCTGACTTTTCACCGCCAATTAAATAAATTTCATACTTCCGCTCATTAAGCGCCTGTGCGAGCCCAGCAGCAATCCCCCTGCTGCCAGTAATAATTACTTTTTGATTCATTTGATAGAGCGTACCTAAAATCCTAAAAGTTGTCTATACAACTATTAAACGCGCTATAAACCGATCTCAGTAAGTGATTTAGAAAGAAGTTCTAAACCAAGCTTTGCATCACTCTCACCGATGTTACATGGTGGAACCATATGAATTCGGTTGAAGTTATTAAATGGCATTAGCCCATTCTTTTTACATGTTGCAACAATCTCATTCATCTTGGCGCTAGACGCGCCATATGGTGCAAGTGGTTCGCGAGTTTTGCGATCTGTAACCATATCAATTCCCCAGAAAACTCCAGCACCTCTTATGTCGCCTATAACTTGATGCTTCTTAGCTAACTCATGTAATCCAGGACCTAAAATCTTTTCGCCAATCATTGCTGCATTTTCTACCATTTTTTCACTCTTCATAACATCAATTGTGGCAACCGCCGTTGCACAAGCCAGTGGGTGGCCAGAGTAGGTAAGGCCGCCTGGAAATACTCGTTCGTCAAAGGTTTTAACTACTGGCTCTGAAATCACAACTCCACCGAGTGGTACATAACCAGAGGTAACACCTTTAGCAAAAACAATTAAATCTGGAGTTGATTTAGAGTGCTGATATCCAAACCACTTACCGGTTCTACCAAAACCTGACATAACCTCATCTGCAATCCATAAAATCTCATACTTATCACAAAGTGCCCGAAGCCCATCTAGATAACCAGCCGGTGGCATTAATACGCCAGCAGTTCCAGGTACTGATTCAATTAATATTGCTGCAATAGTTTTGGGGCCCTCAAAAATAATTGTTTGCTCTAAATGCTCTAATGCCCGTTGTGATTCCTCTGCCTCATTTGTTGCCCAGAAAGCAGTTCGATATAGATATGGTCCCCAAAAATGCACATGTCCAAAACCAAACTCATTAGGAAATCTTCTTGGATCTCCAGTTGCATTTATCGCAGATCCAGTATTGCCATGATATGAACGATAAGTTGAGAGCACTTTATGTTTATTCGTGTGAAGCCTGGCCATTCTGATGGCATTTTCAACTCCATCAGCTCCAGCATTCGTGAAGAAAACTTTCTTAAATTTATCTCCGCCTATTTCTAGAATACTTTTTGCAGCCTCATTACGTGCCTCATTAGCATGTTGAGGAGCGATAGTAGTTAGTACATCTGCTTGCTCTTTTATGGCAGCAATAACTTTGGGATGCTGATGCCCGATATTTGTAAAAACTAATTGACTGGAAAAATCTAAATACTTTTTGCCGGTAAAGTCCCAAAAATAAGAGCCGGCTCCACCAGCAATTGCCATTGGTGAAATTTGAGCCTGGGCAGACCAAGAGTGGAAAACATTTGCCCGGTCATCAGCAAATACTTTTGCCGCTTTCTCTGGGTCATTAATTGGGGTACTCACGCCACTCCCTTATCCCTTGCTTTGGTAGCCAATCTAATCACTTAAACAAAGGTTTTCCTAGCAGGGTGGAGAAGGCGATAAACCTGAAGTATTGTTGCGATATGAAAAGTATTTCGCATTGGATTAATGGCGCAGTTGTAAGTGAGAAATCCGACAAAACTGGTGAGGTATTCAACCCAGCAACTGGTCAGATTTGTGCAACTGTGGAGTTCGCAACACCAGCCACCGTTGATAAAGCGGTAACCGTTGCAACCGAAGCTTTTGCTAGTTGGCGACATAGCTCCCTTACTAAACGAACCCAAGTTTTATTTGCATTTAGAGAATTAGTTAATCAAAACAAAGAAAAAATAGCAGCGTTAATTACGCAAGAGCATGGCAAGGTTTTAAGTGATGCCCTAGGTGAAGTAACTAGAGGACTTGAGGTTGCTGAGTTTGCATGTGGAATTCCTCATTTGTTAAAGGGTGGTTTCTCTGAAGAGGTATCAACTGGCGTAGATGTTTATTCAATTCGTCAGCCACTTGGACCAGTTGCGATTATTTCTCCATTTAATTTCCCAGCAATGGTGCCAATGTGGTTCTTTCCAATTGCACTTGCTTGTGGAAATACTGTAATTATTAAACCTTCAGAAAAAGATCCAAGTGCAATTATGTTTATTGCCGAACTTTTAAAAGAGGCCGGTTTACCCGACGGCGTATTTAACGTAGTCCATGGCGACAAGGTTGCAGTTGATGCACTTTTGGCCCATCCAGGAATTAAATCAATCTCTTTCGTTGGTTCAACACCAATTGCTAAATATGTTTATGAAACTGGCACAAAATCTGGAAAACGTGTTCAGGCATTAGGTGGCGCTAAAAACCACATGATTGTTTTACCTGATGCTGATTTAGAACTTGCTGCTGATGCTGCCATTAATGCTGGTTTTGGCTCAGCTGGTGAGAGATGTATGGCAATTTCAGCAATAGTTGCAGTTGAGCCAATTGCAGATCAATTAATTGAAAAGATTAAAGAGCGTGCCTTAAAGATTAAGACTGGTGATGGCACAAAAGGTGCTGATATGGGACCTCTTGTTACGAAAGTACACCGTGACAAAGTTGCTTCATATATAACTGCAGGTGAAAAAGAGGGCGCCAAGGTTGTAGTTGATGGCAGGAATGTTGATGTTGCTGGTGATGGTTTTTGGCTAGGACCAACATTGTTTGATCAAGTAAAACCAAGTATGAGTATTTATCTAGAGGAGATATTTGGGCCAGTATTAAGTGTAATTAGAGTTAAAAGCTATGACGAGGCTTTAAACCTGGTTAATAGTCACCAATATGGAAATGGAACTGCAATCTTTACAAATGATGGTGGAGCAGCACGTAGGTTTCAAAATGAAGTAGAGGTTGGAATGGTGGGAATAAATGTTCCAATTCCAGTACCAATGGCTTACTTCTCATTTGGTGGCTGGAAGAATTCTTTATTTGGAGATTCTCATGCCCATGGAACTGAAGGTGTTCACTTCTTTACCAGAGGAAAAGTTGTTACTTCTCGCTGGTTAGATCCAAGCCATGGTGGAATTAATTTAGGCTTTCCACAAAATACTTAACCGCGAAGATTTTTTGCAAGCTCCGCAAAATCATTAACCATAAAATCAACCTCGGCTTGGCCATGGGCCAAACTAATTAGCCACTGCTCATCTAATCCCGGTGGAGTCATAATTCCATGGTTTAACGCCCACAAGAATGATGTTTCTGCTACTAGAAAATCAGTGGCTTTGTAATCGCGATAATTTCTAACTGGTTTATCAGACCAAGTAACACAACCTTTAACACCAAAACCAACTGTGTGGGCAGGAAGTTCATACTCGGCAATAATTTCACTAATACGAGTAAGTGCTTGCATATTTAATGACTCTGCTTTTTCTAGTGCTTCTGGTGTACAAACTTTATCTACCGCTCTAACTCCAGCCATTGCTAAAATGTGTCCATTAAATGTTCCTAGGTGAGGCATGCGTCCATCAGTAACTGGTTTCATAAACTCAGATTTACCACCAAAAGCTGCAAGTGGAATACCGCCACCAATCGATTTAGCAAGACAAATTAAATCTGGAACTACACCTAATCTTTGCGCTGCACCTTGTGGACCAGCGGTTAATCCAGTTTTTACTTCATCAAAAATCAAAACAATTTTATATTGATCGCAAAGTGCTCTTACCGATTCTAAATAACCTTCATCAGGCAAAACAATTCCGATATTTTCTAATACTGGTTCAACAATAAAACATGCAATTGTATTTGCATGCTCTGAAAATACTTTTTCTAATGCTTGAATATTATTGAATGGCACAACATATGACTCACCTGGTATCGATGCATTTCCAATTACAGAGTTTGGTGCCTCTGCTGGGCCAGCTTTATCAAGTGAAGGCTTGGTTGAAACCATGACCGCGTCACCGCTTCCATGGTAGCCACCTTCAACTTTAACCACTCCTTCTTTGCCGGTGTAAGCACGGGCAGTTCTAACTGCATACATCGTTGATTCAGTTCCAGAGTTGGTAAAGCGAATCTGTTCAATTCCAAATCGGCGACATAATCTCTCAGCAGCATCTCGTGAGATTGGAGATGGCGCTGTATATAGAGTTCCGACAGCTAAGGCAGCTTTAACTTCTGAAACCACCTCTGGATTTAAATGCCCAACTAACATCGAACCAAATCCCATAGAAAGGTCGAGCATCTTGCGGCCATCAACATCAGTCATCCAAGCTCCTTGCGCTGAGACGATAGCGATTGGGTATGGCTCAAATGATTGGAAGGTTGAGTGAGCGCCCAGCGGAATATTCTGAACAGCTAATTGATGCTCAAGGCCTGAACTAAGTAATCTACTTTTATATAAATCTAATTGTTGTTGTAAAAGTTTTTCTAATCTAGCGCTATCTAGCGGTTTTGAATGTGTAGGTACCGCGCGGAAGGTTTGAGGGTGATGCGTTTGTGTTTTCATGCGGATTTGTACAATCATAAGGGTTCAAATAGAACCAATGTGTGAAGTGCACTCTCCTAGTCAAACGTTGTCTTACTTAGGTAGTTTAGCAGAACCAAAATTACTTTCAACCCCCATAAAACATGCGTAAAAATGTCAAAGTTTTAACAAGTAATACTGTTAAAAGGTAAGATCTACAAATGGTAAATAAGCGGGTTGATCTTTCGCCGGGACAAATTGAACATTTAAAAAGTTTAGTTACTGGATTAGTTTCAACAAATGAAACTGTGCTTGATCAACATGGGCGAGATGAATCTGCAATTCCACCAGTTAGGCCTTCAGCTGTGGTCATGCCGCAAAGCACCGAAGAGGTTTCTAAAGTTTTAGCTTATTGCAATACTGAAAAAATTCCAGTTGTTGCATTTGGTGCTGGCTCATCCCTTGAAGGACATGTTCTTCCATTATTTGGTGGAATATCACTTGATCTAACTGAAATGAATAAGATAGTTGAGATCCGCCCCGATGATCTGTTGGTAAGAGTTCAGCCAGGTGTACATAGAGTTGCATTAAATGAAAAAATTTCTAGCTCAGGTTTGTTCTTTTCTGTTGATCCTGGCGCCGATGCCACATTAGGTGGAATGGCAGCAACTGGCGCAGCTGGAACAACCACAGTTCGCTACGGATCTATGCGCGATAATGTTTTAGCACTAACAGCGGTAATGGCAGATGGCACCGTTATTCAAACTGGTCGAGAGACTAGAAAGCTATCTGCTGGCTATGACCTAACTAGATTGTTAGTTGGTTCAGAGGGAACTTTGGCAGTTATTACAGAATTAACACTTAGAGTGTTTGGTATTCCAGAAAAGATGGCTGCTGCGATAGTTCGCTTTGAAACTTTAGCTGATGGAGTAACCGCTGCAACAGCAATAGTTCGTTCTGGAATTTCTATTGCAAGATGTGAATTTTTAGATGCTAAGTGCATTAAGAATGTAAATGCACATGATGGGCTAAGCCTGGCTGAGGTTCCAACATTATTCTTTGAATTCCATGGTTCACCAGCCGGAGTTGCCGAAGATGCTGCTTCAGTTAAAAGTATTGTTGAAGAGTTTGGCGGCTCACAGTTTGAGTGGACAACTGATGAAGGTGCTCGTCGCAAATTGTGGCAAGCACGTCATAATGCTTATTGGGCTGGTATCGCAGCAAATCCAGGAAAGCGTGCGGTTAGTACTGATGCAGCTGTGCCACTATCAAAACTTTCAGATGCAGTAGCTGTTGCAGATCAAATACTTGCTAAACATCCTTACCCCTACTCAATACTTGGTCATGTTGCAGATGCAAACTTTCACTGCTTTATAGTCACAGATCCAGCAAAGCCAGAAGAGTTAGAGGATGTGCGACACATTACTCATGAGATCACAATGAAAATGATTGAGATGGGCGGCACTTGCACTGGTGAACATGGCATAGGCTCAGGAAAAATTCAGGCTTTAATTGCAGAAACCGGTGCCCCAGCAGTTAATATTATGAAATCTATAAAACAAACTTTAGACCCTAACAATATTTTAAATCCAGGAAAGGTTTTTAACTAATGAGTATTACAGTCTGGGAAGTAACGATTGCAGCCCTCCTTGCAGTATTAGCTTTTGACCTTGCGTTAGCGGTAATTAGAAGAAACAAAGAAACCTCTATAAAAGAGGCTGCGGCCTGGACAATTTTTTATGTAAGTGCAGCAATTGCTTTCGGGTATTCGTTAGGAATTTGGAGCACAACTCAAGCGCGTGGTGAGTTCTTTGCTGGCTGGATAACTGAGTACTCACTATCAGTTGATAATCTATTTATATTTATTTTGATTCTTGCTCGATTTAAAGTGGATAAAACAAAGCAACAATTAGTTTTGTTAATTGGAATTATTATGGCTTTAATTTTGCGCGGAATTTTTATCGCGTTAGGTAGTGCTGCAATTTCAAGATTCTCTTGGGTGTTTTATATATTCGGTGCATTTCTACTCTTTACCGCTTATAAACTAATAAGCGAATCTGGAGAAAAGGAATGGAAGGAAGGTAAACTAATAACTTGGTTTAGAACAAAAGGTGCCTCTCCTTTAACTATTGTTTTAGTTGCGATTGCCTTTACAGACTTAATTTTCGCGCTTGATTCAATTCCAGCTATTTTTGGGTTAACAAAAGATCCTTATATAGTTTTTACAGCCAACGCCTTTGCGCTAATGGGCCTTCGCCAGCTCTACTTCTTACTTGGTGGGCTAATGAATAAGTTAATTTACTTAACTCAAGGGTTAGCCATAATTCTTGGATTTATTGGCGTAAAGCTAATCATTGAAGCCATTCATGGTGGTGGCACCCACAAAATTCTTGGAGTTGAAATCCCAGAAATTTCCACTCAATTCTCTCTTATAGTAATTGTTGGAACTTTGGTGACTACAACTATTGCAAGTCTATTCGTTAGTTCTAAATCAAAGGTCGCAGAATAGCTTTTTAAATAAAAAATACTTGCCTCTGGCAAACCAGAGAAATAACTAGCAATAATTTAAGTTTTTAAATGTTAGTTAACACACACTAGCTATCAAGATTTATAACGGTAACACAAAAAATACAGCAGTAATTAATGCCGCTAGAGCGACTGATTTAAGCAAAATAGAAATTGCAGTTTTGCGATCTGCCTTACGATCTTCAGCAGACTGAACTTTAGAAATTTTTCCCAATCTTTCAAAGTTAAATGTTCCTGCCAACCCATAAGCTAGACAAAACTTACTTCTAGATTGCACAAAACCAATTGAAAAAACTAGTGCTGGTATAAAAATCGTCAGACGAGAAGTTCTACTTTGATCAGTTGCGAAAAGTGCTGTTGCAGAAGATACAGTTAGAAAAATTCCGAGAAGGGCAACTAATTGGCGCTGCCTAATTTCACCTTTACCAATGTTGCAGGTGCCTGGGATATACCCGCTGCTCACTTAAGCTTCTTCTTTTTCTTCATCATCATTCCAAACTTCATACTCATCACTCTCAGAGCGAGCAAGCCAATTAAATAAAGTTTTAGCCGCACCAAAGACAATTAATACCCCGGCAAGAAATGCTATTAACCTTTTAAAAGCTTTGATCATGGGATAAATCTACTACTACTTACAAACTCCGGTTGCTAGAAACCTTCACCGGCGAGTTTTTTCAGTGGATCACCTGAGAGTCTAAAAACCGTCCACTCATTCATCGCAACGGCGCCAAATGATTTATAGAAATCAATAGCGGGCTCATTCCAATCAAGAACCCACCATTGATATCTTGGGTATCCCTGCTCAACACAAATTTGTGCCAATCTGACCAACAATGCCTTGCCGTGACCTGCGCCCCGATACTTTGGATCGACAAATAAATCTTCTAAATACAAACCATGTTTACCTAGCCAAGTTGAATAATTTAAATGCCAAATCGCTATGCCAGTTACCACGCTACTTTCCTCAGAGAGTAAGCAGTGCACCTGTGGATTTTCACAAAAAAATGATTGCTTTAAATCATCAATTGAAAGTATTACTTCGTGTGGTGCTTTCTCATATTCAGCAAGTGCATGAATAAATCTAAATACTTCTGGCAGATCGGCAAGAGTTGCCGGGCGAACAATCACTGACATTTAGCTAATTTTTGCAGCAGCAAAAGCAGACTCTATATCTGCCCATAGATCGTCAACATTTTCAATACCAACTGAAAAACGAATTAAGTTCTCTGGAATAGTCTGACTCTCAGTTGCCCACCTGCGACGACGCTCCCAAATTGATTCAACTCCACCTAATGATGTTGCATTAGTGATTAATTTGGATGAATCACACATTAAATCTATTTGAGCAGCAGTCGCTTTAACTTCAAATGAAATCATTGCCCCAAAGCCCTTCATAAATGATTTAGCCCGGGCATGGTAACGATCGGTTGCAAGACCTGGGTACCTAACTTTTGAAATCCTCGCATCTTTTGAAAGTCTCGTTGCCAAATCCATCGCATTTTCTTGTGAGCGCTGCATCCGAAGGGCAAAGGTACGTAATCCTCGTAGTGCCAACCAAACTTCAAATGGCCCAGCAATTGCTCCGCCATATCTTCGAGCCTGTTCTAATCTCCCATAAAGTGCTTGATCATTTGTGCTGACTGAACCAAGAATTATGTCACTGTGTCCAGAAAGATATTTTGTCACTGAATGAATACTGATATCAGCACCTAATGCTAAGGGATTCTGAATCAATGGAGTTGCTAGCGTGTTATCAACTGCAACACCACAACCATTCGCCTTGCTAGCAGAAATAATTTTAGGTAAATCAACAACTTCAATAGCAGGATTTGTTGGAGATTCTAGGTAGACCATTGAAGCTCCAGGAATCGCCGCAAGCACAGCATCGGTATCAGCTAAATCAACAAATCTAACTTTTAATCTTTCGACCTCATTCATCTTTTTTAACATTGTTGTAGTGCCTTGATAGCCATTGTGGGCTGCAACAATTACTGAGCCTTCTGGTAATAATGAAAACACTGAACTAATTGCTCCCATGCCAGATGAAAATATTAAAGTTTGACCACCTTCAAGTACTGAAATAGCTTCTTCTAAAGCACTCCATGTTTCATTACCGTATCGACCATAACCAATTGGGCCACCAGCATGAAAAGTTGAGTTGAGGGCAATTGGTGGATTCAAAGCTCCATCAGATTCTTTTGTGGGGCGTCCCGCAGCAACAACCTTTGTTTCGAGTGAAAGTTTTTTCCAATCATGCTCTTGATTCATAAGAGTAAGCCTAACTCATAAAAACAGTATTACTTCTTGGGTTCAAGAATTAGTGCAACTGAATTAATACACCAACGCTCATCAGTTGGCACTGCATAACCCTCACCTTTGAAAACATGACCTAAATGAGACCCACATGCTGCGCACCTAACCTCAGTTCTTACTCTTGGAAACAATGATCTATCCTCAATTAATTCAACCGCATCCTCTTTAGTTGGTTCATAAAAAGATGGCCAACCGCATCCAGAGTGAAATTTTGTGTCAGATCTAAACAATTCGGCAGCACACGCTTTACATTTATAGACCCCAATAGTTTCGCTGTCGGTGTACTCCCCGGTGAATGCAGCCTCAGTTGCTGCTTTACGCAAAACATCAAAAGAAAGCGGATCAACCCTATTTTTTAGCTCTTCTTCATTTAATTTAATCGGGTAGGCAACACCTTTTGAATTAATTTGAGTTATTTCATTCATCAGCACTCGAAGTTATTAGAGGGTATGCAACTCCAGTAGAAGAATGACAATCATATCCGTTTGGATTTTTAACTAAATATTTTTGGTGATAATCCTCAGCCAGCCAATAGGTGATACCAGAGGCAGGTAAAATTTCAGTAACAATTTTATCCATCCCATTATTGCTTAACTCATTTTGATAGATATCTCTACTAGATAATGCTTCATTAAGTTGTTCAGCCGAAGTTGTATAGATGGCTGAGCGATATTGTGTTCCAATATCTCCACCTTGTTGATTTAGGGATGTTGGATCATGCATTACCCAAAACTCTGCCAATAACTTCTCATAAGAAATTATTGAGAAATCATAAATTACTTCAACTATTTCGGCATGATTAGTTTTGCCGGTGCAAACTTCTTCATATGTTGGATCTGATTTACTTCCACCCATATAGCCAACTGAAGTTTGAGTTACACCCTCTAGTTGCCAGAATCTGCGCTCTGCACCCCAAAAACAACCGGTTGCGAAGTATGCGGCTTGGCTCATTTGCTAATTCTCTCCTATTACTAAGCGCTCTGCAATCTGAAAATCAATTAAATTAATTTGTGCTGCTGCTCAACTGATAACCTTTGACGGTTAGATGCTAATCAGCCCCCGTAGCTCAGGGGATAGAGCACCGCCCTCCGGAGGCGGGTGCGCAGGTTCGAATCCTGCCGGGGGCACTTGATTAGAGAATGTGTGAGATAAATCTTTAAATATTTATATTTCTCAGCAGAATATCCTTGTTTATTAATTAAATTAAGGAGAGAATAAGCCACGTAATTTTAATTGAATTCCAAACTTTCTACTGAAGGAGTTGACTGCCCTATGGATTGGCGACATGAAGCTGCTTGTCGCGAAGAAGATCCAGAGGTTTTCTTTCCAGTCGGCAACACCGGTCCTGCCTTAGCTCAAATTGAAGAGGCAAAAAAGATTTGTGAAAGATGTCCAGTTAAAGAGCCATGCCTTGCTTGGGCACTTGAAAGTGGTCAAGATGCTGGAGTCTGGGGCGGTTTATCTGAAGATGAGCGTCGTGCAATGAAACGTAGAGCAGCCCGTAATCGTGCCCGCCAAATAGAAAGCCAAAACAGCTTCTAATTTGTATTAAAAGTTATTTCACCTCTAGTCAAACCATTTTCCCGAAACAACTTAATATTTCCCTGTAATTCATTTTTTGTAAGAGTGTTTGCGATTTGCAGCCCTAAATTTGCTGATTTTTCAAGATTAAACTCTGCCGGTAATCCAGCGCCATTATCGATAACTGTAACTTTATAAGAATTACTATTTTTAACTATCTCAATAGATAACAAATCACCAGATTCAGATAAGCCGTGCTCAAGTGCATTATGGATTAACTCAGTAATCACCAATGAGAGCGCAGTTGCAACTTTTGAGTCAAATGAGCCAAACTCGCCAGTTTTTGTATAGTTAATATCTCTAGGGTTTAAATCAATTGCATTTTTAATGATTTGCTCAAAAATATGATCAAACTCAACAGATTCAGTTGACTGATTAGATAACGTCTCATGAACTAGCGCAATTGAAGCAACTCTTCGAACTGCTTCGGAGAGTGCGGCGCTAGCAATTGGATCTTCTACTCTCCTAGACTGCAAACGTAACAGCGCTGAAACCGTTTGCAAGTTATTTTTTACTCGATGATGGATTTCCTTAATAGTGGCATCTTTAGTTACTAATGCTCGATCCCTATTTCTAAGTTCGGTTACATTATGAAGCAAAACAATTGCACCAATTCGATCTTCGCCTTGGGTTAGTGGAATCACTAATATATCAATTACACCATCCGGGCTTTCATACTCGGCCCGGCGCAAAAATTTTCCACTGAGCAAAGTCTGCCACGACTCATCAGTTGGCTGATTATCACCCTTGTGTAGTGATGCAAATATCTCACCTAATTTTTGCTGCTCTAGCTCGCTCTGAAATCCAACTCTGCTTAATGCTGATCTAGCATTTGGTGATGCAAAGAAAACTGTTCCATTAACATCTAATCTAATTAAACCATCACCAACTCTGGGTGCTGATTCTGAACTGTAAATACTATTTCGAATTGGAAAATTACCTTCAGCCACCATTTGAAAAATTTTATGGGCAATTTCTCGATAATTTAACTCTAGCTTTGAAGGTAGTCGCATTAAGTCTGAGTTACGATGCCGTGAAATTACTGCCAAAGTCTTGCCTTTGAAATTTACTGGAATTGTCTCTTCTTTAATCATAATTTCCCCAACTAACTCTGGTTGGGTGTCTCTAACAATTTCACTTTCCGATAATGCTTGATCAATTCTTGGCCTTGCGCCCCAATTAATATTTGAGCCAATTAAATCATTACTAAAAACGGTAGCTGCTGTAGTAGGTCTGATTTGAGCTATCGCGACGTAGCCCTCTGGCCAAGATTTTTCATCTCGTCTAATTGGTAACCACAGAACCAAATCTGCGAATGATAAATCGGCAAGCAAACGCCATTCAGCGACTAACTCAGCAAGATGATCTGCTTCATCAGCGCTTAGTTTTGAGTTATCAGAGATTAACTCAGCAAAGGTGGCCATGGGTCAATCGTAGGGGCAGTTCTATATCAGGTGGTTACCAATTTTATCGATCTGTTTGCTGAAGGACGTGCTCTGCCAGAAATACTGCTTCCGAAGTGAATAAATACCTGCCACCTGCACCTTCGGATCATACGGGATTTGAATATTTAAGAAATTTTTTACTAGTTCTATAAATTTTTTTTGAATCATCCGTCCATAACGGTCAAATTTTGCATTATTCAAAATATATATAATCTTAGGTGGGTTAATTAAATTAGCAAAATCCTCCACAAACCTACTCAAGTAGAAAATACCATTTTCATCTGCATTAATAATATAAATGAGATTATATGAAGAATTTATACTCTCAAATAACCATCGAGCATTTAGACGGCGATCGGATAAAGTTGAAGTTAATGAAATTGCACTGCCACCGTCAATTAGCAGATTCTTCTCAGATGTTTTGCTGATACTTTCTATCAGATCAGGCGCTGCGATCTTAATAACTACGCAGCCACTCTTAGGACGAATATTATGATGAACTCCAGCGATAACTTTAGCGTCAATACTTAATGCAAGATGGTTAGTAACGGTAGAAATTCCAGGTGAACCCGGTGACCCAATTACTGTTGTCAGATTACTTCTTCTAGATAATTTGTGAATTAGTGGTGGTTTACTAACTTGAGAAAGCTCTGTCAGTAAATTCAACCTATCGTCACTTAAGGTACTGGTTTCAATAAATCTATGTGCTTTAAACTTAATTGAAAAATATAATAAATCTTTTTCATTCAAAAAGTCCTTGGAATATACGATATTTGATTGTGGCTGATTCTTGTCTAGAAATCTTTCAAGTGATTCTAAATTAAGCGCCCGATAGATGATATTACAACCCTGGGAAAATAGAAGCTCTGCAATATTATCTTCTTTTTCACTATTACTAATTGCAGTAATTAAATTTAATTTTAAATTAGATGCTTCGGACAACAATAATCCTGCTATCTGAAAGTAATTGTAGGGTTGACAGAATCTGAGTGTCATCTAAAATTACCAAGATACTGCCAACTCCGGAATTGCTTCTTTCCAACACCTGAGAGACAGATACATTGGCCGCCAGTAATTCTGGTGTAGTTATTTTTGAATCTCGCTTTGCAATCGCATATATATCAATTACATCTCCCCGGCCAAGACCAAGAGGCATATCTGTAAGTTCAACCGTAAGTGGGATTAACTTCGAATTCAGTGAATCAGAAGATGAGCTAACTGCTGCTGCTGGAATTAAGTCACCGGCGCTTATTTGTCGTAAAACCACCCCTCCGATAATTTGTGCGCTGGCTGACAGATAGTTATTAGCTGATTCTGGTAGTAATGCTGAAACCGGCGTAATGTCATTGGTAGTAATTAGTTCTCCGGGTGCTAACTCGCCTTTTGTCGCCCAAACTAATACGGTTCGATTCGCTTCTTTTGCAATCAAGGTTGCTGCCAACAAAGAAATAATTAGCAGTCCAAGCCCCATTGCTATTCTTGAATTTTTAATGATTTCAAAATTTGATAGCTTCATAACTGCTTTATACCCCACCGCAATACAAGATAAATCATTCGTTCGGACGATCTAAAAATCAATAAAACAGTCCAATGTGGGCAAATGACAATAACACAATCCGCTTCCGCATTATCTGCAGATGGTAATTCAAAACTGTATTTAGTACCCACCTGTGATCCAGAGTTTGGACAAGAGTGGTTTCACCCAAAATTTTCACCAATTCCTTCAAATTTAGCGCAGTTACCAGATTTACACTCATGGAGTAAAAGTTTTGTAATTATTCTTATCGAAGTTTGGTCTGGCAGAAGATCTGTTATGCAACTTGCTAAGAACTGCCATAGATCAGTAATGAATAAGATAATTGAGAAACAAAAAACGCTAAATATTGAGTGTCAAATTAGAAAGATTTATATAAGTCAGCCAATTGAAGGAGTATTGGAAGTAACAGTTACTTTAAACATAAAAAATCGAGTTAGATCACTTATCTTGAGATTTGAAGGTGTTGATAAGAAGTGGATCTGTACTGAACTAGATATTATTTAAGACTGCCCGTGGCACCTCTTGTATTTTTTGCCAGAATTACATGGGCATGGTGCATTCTTAGAAGTTCCACCGGAAGCGCTTGGTTCGATCTCTGCTGCTGAATATTGAAGTGCAGCAACTGGTGCAGGAGCCGGCGTTAATCCTTTAGCACCAACTTGATCGCCCTCAACTTGAACTTCAACATTGAATAAGTACCCAACCAGCTCTTCCTTTATTGCGTCCATCATGGCAGTGAACAAGTCAAAACCTTCTCGTTGATACTCAACCAACGGATCGCGTTGCGCCATTGCACGAAGTCCTATTCCCTCTTGCAAATAATCCATTTCATACAAATGCTCGCGCCATTTACGATCTAGTACTGAAAGTAAAATCTTGCGCTCAAGTTCACGCATAACCGTTGGCGTTAATTGATTCTCCCGATTTTGGTAAGCAATCTTAGAATCAGTCAGAATGCGGTCAAGTAAAAACTCACTATCTAGTGCAGAGGTACCACCAATTTCATTTAACAAGTCTTCATAGCTAAATGAGATTGGAAATAAAGCTTTAAGCGCTGTCCAAAGTGTTTTTAAATCCCAATCTTCAGCTACTCCGTTTGCTGTTGCTGCATTTACATATGCAACTAGTGTTTCTTCTAAGAACTTTTCAACAAGCTCTTTAATATCAGCACCTTCAAGTACTTCTCGTCGCTCTGAATAAACTACCGTACGCTGCTTATTCATAACATCGTCATACTTTAAAACATTCTTTCGCATTTCAAAGTTCAAAGACTCAACCTGAGTTTGAGCTGATTTAATTGCGTTGCTAACGATTTTAGATTCTAAAGGAGTTTCCGCTGGCATACCTGCTGCGCCTAGGAAACGCTCAACTAATCCAGAATTAAATCTGCGCATAAGTTCATCTTGTAGAGATAAATAGAACCTTGACTCTCCTGGATCACCTTGCCGACCAGATCGACCGCGAAGCTGATTATCAATACGGCGAGATTCATGACGCTCAGTTCCTAATACATAAAGTCCACCAAGTGAAACAACGGTTTCGTGTTCTTTAGCCACCGCATCTTTTTGTTTTGCAATCTCTACCGGCCATGCCTTTTCATACTCTTCTGGAGTTTCTACTGGACTTAAACCTTGACGTTGTAATTCAAAGTCAGCCATAAACTCAGGGTTTCCACCCAACATAATGTCAGTTCCGCGTCCAGCCATATTAGTTGCAACAGTTACCGCGCCAATTGTTCCGGCTCTGGCAATAATTGCAGCTTCACGTTCATGTTGTTTGGCATTTAGAACTTCATGTGGAATGCCGCGGCGCTTTAAAATTCCTGATAACTCTTCGGATTTTTCAACACTAACTGTTCCAACTAAAACTGGTTGGCCTTTTTTATGCTTTGCAACGATATCTTCAGCTACAGCAGTAAATTTGCCTTCTTCAGATTTATAAATTAAATCTGGCTGGTCAATTCGACTCATGATTTTATTGGTTGGAATTGGAATAACACCTAATTTATAAATTTGCATGAACTCTGAGGCTTCAGTCATTGCGGTACCAGTCATTCCGCTCAACTTCTTATATAGACGGAAGTAGTTCTGTAATGTAATTGTGGCCAGTGTCTGATTTTCGTCTTGTATTTCAATTCGCTCTTTAGCTTCAAGTGCCTGGTGTAAGCCCTCGCTATAACGTCGCCCAGCTAACATGCGGCCAGTATGCTCATCAACAATTAACAATTCACCATTCATTACTACATAGTCTTTATCTCGCTTGAATAACTCTTTTGCTCGAATTGCGTTGTTAAGATAACCAATCATTGGTGTATTAGCGGATTCATATAAATTCTCAATACCAAGCGCTTCTTCAACCCGAGTTACACCCTCTTCAAGAATTCCAACTGTCCGCTTCTTTTCATCAACTTCGTAATGAACATTTAGGGAAAGTTTTCCAACGATATTTGCAAACTCTACATACCATTTAGTTGCTTTATCTGCGGGTCCAGAAATAATTAATGGCGTTCTAGCCTCATCGATTAAAATTGAGTCGACCTCATCGACAATTGCAAAATTATGTTCGCGTTGTACGCAATCTGAAAGCGTCCAAGCCATGTTATCTCGCAAATAGTCAAAACCAAACTCATTATTTGTACCATATGTAATATCTGCTGCGTAAGCCTCGCGTCGTTCTGCCGGTGACATACTTGCAAGAATCACCCCAACTTTTAATCCTAGAAAACGATGTACTCTTCCCATCCATTCACTATCACGCTCTGCTAAATAATCATTTACAGTAACAATGTGTACGCCTTTACCAGTTAGCGCATTTAAATATGCGGGTAAAGTTGAAACTAAAGTTTTACCTTCACCGGTGCGCATTTCAGAGATATTTCCTTTGTGAAGTGCAGCTCCACCCATTAACTGAACATCGTAATGTCTTTGGCCAAGTGTTCGCTTTGCTGCCTCACGAACAACTGCAAAAGCTTCCGGCAAAATTGAATCAAGACTCTCACCGCTTGTTATTCGTTCTTTAAATTTATCTGTTTTACCTCTTAGTGCTAGATCATCTAGCGCACTTATTTCGCTTTCAAATTTATTTACCAGACCAGCAATTTTTTCTAACTCTTTAACTGCTCGTCCCTCACCGGCACGCAAAACCTTGTCTAATAAACTCACAAAGATCCTCCGCGGGTATCTATAAATTATTGGTAATACTGAGGTGCTTATCGTATTAGAGAATTGCGCCCTACTGCACACGCTGTCACCACGGCATCAACGGTGATTTTGGCTTCACCCAGGGCCCGAACCCCCTCATGTATTGATGCTCCAGTGGTCACTAGATCATCAATCAAAATCACCGCACTCTGAGAAATTGGTGAACTTTTCACTATAAACGCATGGCTCATATTTTCTTTTCGTTGTGAGCCATTCAAATCACTCTGATCTTTAATCTTCTTGATTGGTTTTAGCAATGGTGAGTAAATGCTATAAATATTTTGTTGATTTAATTGAGATATTACTTCTTGTGCTAAATCTTTAATATGATCTCTACCTCTTCTTCTGATTGCACTTAGTTGTGATGGAATTGTTACTAGATTTATTGGCTGAGATATACCTAAATTTAGAATAGCAAAACTTATTGAGCTCGTGATGGATCTAGCAATTAACTTAACTGCATCCTTATTGCCTGACTCTTTCGCTGCAAGAATTACCGATGAAGTTGTTTCGTCATATGTGGTAACAAAAAATAAATAATTATTCTCAATTTTGGATTTATTTGGATTAGCTAGCCAATATTTAGAGCAATCATGGCAAATTTTTGCACCAGTTTTGCCACAGCTTAAGCAAACATTTGGATAGATTAGTTCCTTTAAACTGTGAATCGATTTAAGCACATGCTTTTATAACAGAAGAATCCATCTAAAATAAGTTAGTCCACTACCAATGTTGATGAAAATCCCTCTGGAATTAAATTAATAGGAAATGATTGAATCAAGTTACCGTGCTGTTTAGGGAGCGTTAACACAAAGTGAGCACCTTGATTCGGTCTTCCCCAGGCAAGTAATTGGCCTTGGTGAAGTTTTGCATCTTCGAGAGCAATTGACAGTCCTAGTCCGGTACCACCACTTGTCCTTGCTCTTGATGGATCAGCACGCCAAAAGCGATCAAATAAATGTGGTGCATCTTTTTCATCAAAACCTATACCAAAGTCTCTAACGCCAATTGCAACTTCATTATCACTTTCTTTTATTTCAATCTCAATTTTATTTCCCTCACCGTGATCAATAGCATTCGATAACAAATTTCTTAAAATTCTCTCGATTCTGCGTGGGTCTGCTTCAATTTTAATTGGGTCTAATGGGGCTGAAATGCTAAATAAGGCCGCTTTACTTGGGTGAAGATAGTCAACAGTTTTTCTCACTAAATTACTTATATCAAAATCAAGTGCGCCAAGCGATGCTGCTTCAGCATCGAATCTACTTACTTCAAGCAGGTCAGATAGTAAAAGTTCAAATCGATCAATTTGGTTTATTAGCAATTCACTACTTCTTGCAATATTTGGATCAAAATTTGTTTTTTGCTCATAGATTACTTCGGCAGCCATTCGTAAGGTGGTAAGTGGAGTTCGAAGCTCATGAGAAACATCAGATACGAATCTTTGTTGTAGCAACGATAAATTCTCAAGTCTATAAATTTGCTCTTGAATTGAGGCAGCCATCTCATTAAATGATTTTCCTAAAGTTGCTATTTCATCTTGACTAGATACAGCCATACGGCTCGAAAAGTCCCCTTTAGTAAATTTCTCTGCAACCGCAGCAGCTTGCTGAACTGGCGAAACTACCTGGCGAATTAAAAAATGGGTACTTAATGCAATAAGCATTACTAATAAAAATCCAGCGAGAAACAAAATCCAAGTAATTGTCGAAATGCTCTCATACTGTGCATTTAGCTTAAATAAATAATATATTTCATATACACCAGTTCGCGGAATATTTAATTTGCCACCAATAAGAAATCCAGGGTATTCATTACCGTCTGAGTAACGAATTATCGTTCGCTTATCCATTACGGCATCAGAGTTTCTTACTTGTTCTCGGAAAGAGTCTGGGATCGAATCTAAAACTAATAGGGTTGGAACAGTCTGGTAAATGTTCTGGGACCTAGGATCGTTTGTAACTGGCAAGAGCACTGTTTCGCGTCCTGAGAGTGAACCATCTTCCCTACTTGAGGTAATAAAATCTGTAACAACTTTTTTCAATCCAGAATCATTTTGGAAACGAGCTATATCAAAGTGACCTTGAGCTAAGTAAAGAGCATTTGAAGTCTCAACTTTGGATATCGCTATTTTCTCATTAATAATTGTCGAGGCAACTCTATTGTGAAGAGTAAATCCGATAACTAACGAAATTAAAATTGAGAACGCAATACTGCTAGACAGTACTTTAAGACTAAGTGATTGCTTAATCTTAATCTTGCTAATTAGCATGGCTAAACTCTAGCCGCTCCCGCCTTATAGCCAACACCTCGAACAGTTAATACATGCTCTGGATTATCTGCATCCGTTTCAATTTTAGAGCGCAATCTTTGAACATGAACATTGACCAATCTGGTATCTGCTGCGTGCTGATATCCCCACACCTCACTTAGTAAAGCTTCCCTGGTAAATACTCGACCAGGTTCTTTTGCTAGTGCAGCTAATAAATCAAACTCTAATCTAGTCAGGGCAATCTCTTGGCCATTTTTAAGCACCTTGTGCTCCATCTGATCAATTACTAATGAACCGATTGAAAGTGATCCGACTTTTGTATTGCGACGTAATCTTGTATTTATTCGTGCCACTAATTCTTGTGGTTTAAACGGCTTGACCATGTAATCGTCAGCACCAGCTTCTAAGCCAAGTACTACATCTTGAGTGTCGCCTTTAGCAGTTAGCATAACAATTGGAACCATCGAAGTTTCTCTAATAATTTTACAAACTTGTATTCCATCAATACCTGGCAACATAACATCTAATAAAATTAGATCAGGTGGATTTGAATTAAATAAATCCATTACTTGGTCACCGCGGTTTACTAAATCAACTTCCATCCCAGCAGCAGTCAGGACGATGCTAAGCATCTCTGCTAAGTCTTGGTCGTCGTCAACAACCATGACTAATGGCATTTAAGAACCGTGTTCCCAGGAGTTCAAGTAGAGCTCTTGTGCTGGCGTAAGAACATCTAATGAAGAACCCATACTCTCAAGTTTCAGCCTTGCTACATCTTTATCGATACTTACTGGGACATTGTGTAATCCAGCAGTTAAATCTTTCCCAGCTTTTAATAGCCATTCTGCAGTTAAAGCTTGGTCAGAGAATGACATATCCATCACAGATGCTGGATGTCCTTCTGCCGCGCCTAAGTTTGCCAATCTGCCCTCGGCAATTAGGAGGATACGGCGATTATCTGCCATTACATATTCATCTGTTTGATGACGCATCTTTGAATTCTTTTGTTTTGCATTTTTCTCAAGCCATGCCACATCAATTTCAACATCAAAGTGACCAGAGTTGGCAAGAATTGCGCCATCTTTCATAATTTTAAAGTGTTCATCGCGCAACACATCTCGGTTTCCAGTTACGGTAATAAAAATGTCACCTATCCCCGCAGCTTTTGTCATTGGCATCACTCGAAAACCTTGCATAAGTGCATCTAAAGCTTTTGTAGGATCGATTTCAGTGATAATAACTTCTGCGCCTAAACCTTTTGCTCGCTCTGCTACACCTTTTCCGCAGTAGCCGAATCCAGCCACAACAACAATTTTTCCAGCAACTAAAGTATTAGTCGCACGGAAGATTGCATCAAATGTTGATTGGCCAGTGCCATAACGATTATCAAACATGTGTTTCGTGTCGGTGTCATTAACTGCGATCATTGGAAACTTTAATGCACCATCTTTGGCCATTTGGCTTAACCTAATTACTCCAGTTGTTGTCTCTTCGCAACCAGCCATTACGCCTTCGATTAACTCAGTACGAGTAGTGTGCAAAACATTAACTAAATCGCAGCCATCATCGAAAACCAATTGCGGCTTGATATCAAGAGCTGAATTTAAATGAGAATAATAACCATCACGATCTACTGCATTTCTAGCAAAAACTGAAATGCCATACTCATAAACAAGTGCTGCAGCAGTGTCATCTTGAGTCGAAAGTGGATTAGATGCGCAAAGTGCAAGATCTGCTCCGCCGGCCTTTAGTGCCAACATTAAGTTTGCTGTTTCAGTTGTGACATGCATACAAGCTGCAATTCGAATTCCGTTAAATGGTTTTTCTTTTGCAAAGCGTTCTTTAATTTGTGTTAAAACTGGCATATTACGAGCAGCCCACTCAATCCGCTTCTTTCCTTCACTGGCAAGTGATGGATTTGCAATGTCGTTTTTAATCGCGGTCGTGGTGCTCATTTGCTCTCCTATGATTTAGTTCTTATCAATGGCTATTAACCAGTTTTAGGGGATAAAGATACCCTGAGTTACGACCATTTATCACCTTTAAATCAAGGACAGTACGGTGTCCCTAATCTTTACCATCTCTTTTTCTGTATCTGCCTCGACATTTAGTCTAAGTAAAGGCTCGGTATTTGATGGTCGAAGGTTAAACCACCAGGTATCTGCCGTAATTGTTAAACCATCTAACTCATCAACTAGATATTTATCACAGTACTTCTTACGGATAATCTCAATTGATTCCTCTGCATTTTTTACTTTGCTATTAATCTCACCACTTGCTACATATCTATTAAATGGGTCAAGCAACTCTGAGAGTGTGTTTTTTGTGGCCATAAGTTCCGTAAGTGCATAAAGTGCTGCCAACATCCCAGAGTCTGCACGCCAAAAATTACTAAAATAAAAGTGGCCTGAATGTTCGCCACCAAATATTGCACCAGACTCAGCCATAAGGCTTTTGATATAAGAGTGACCTACCCGGCTTCGAACGCCAATACCACCATGTTCAGCAATCACCTCTGAAACTGCTTTTGATGAAATTAGGTTATAGATAATAGTTGAGCCAGGCTTTGTTTTTAACTGGTGAACAGCAATCAGCGATGTTAGCGCTGAAGGATTTACTAATTCGCCTTTTTCGTCAATTAAAAAACATCGATCTGCATCTCCATCAAAAGCCAAGCCAATATCAGCTTTCTCTTTTTTTACTCGTTTTTGAAGGTCTTTAAGATTTTTTGCTTCAATTGGATTTGCCTCATGGTTTGGAAAATTTCCATCTAACTCAAAGTACATTGGAATTAAGTCAATATTCAACCGCTCCATTACTGCTGGCGCAGTAAAGCCAGCCATGCCATTGCCTGCATCAATCACTACTTTTAACTTTCGTTTTTCAAATGCTTTCTTTGGAAAAAGTGAGAGTAAATAATCCACATACTCCTTCAATAAATCTTGGTGTCGCATAGATCCAATTGGGCGATTTGAGATTGGAACGCCTTGTTCAATTAATTGGCGAATTTTAACTAAACCAGTTTCTTGACCAATAGGTCGGGCACCACTTTTGCATAGTTTCATGCCATTGTATTTTGCTGGATTATGACTTGCAGTAAACATTATTCCTGGCAGGTTTAATTGTCCAGAGGCAAAATAGAGCATATCTGTTGATGCTAAGCCGATTCTGATTACATCCATACCTTGACTAATAACTCCGTCAGAAAAAGCATCTGCGAGCAGTGGTGATGATGGTCGCATATCTTCGCCAACCACAATCGTTGCAGGTTCGCGTTCATACTCTAAAAATTTGGCGAACGCGATTCCTAATGAAAATGAAAAATCAGGGGTGATCTCATCCTTAACTAAACCTCTGATGTCATAGGCCTTGATGATTTTCTCTAACATAAGACTCTTAACTTTGAAGTTTTAAAATTTTAAAATTAGTTTGAAGGCAGAACACGTAGGTGACCGCGGCGACCCAGTTCAGGCTGAATTGATTTATTATTTAAATCGGAATTAACAACTTCTCTTACCGCATTCGCAATTGCCATCAAATCTTCATCTGTTGGGCCAGTGTTGTAATCAATTACCTCTTCTTTAATTACATTCCAGCCAACTGGAACAGTTAACCGTTCACTATGAACTGCACAGAGATCATAATTATGTGGCTCTGCATAAGTTGAGAGTGGGCCAAGCACAGCAGTTGAGTCAGAGTAAATATATGTAAGAGTTTTTACAGCAGCACTCACACAGCTTGCTCTTGAACATCTGCGGCCAGACAACTTCTTCATA
>JAPLBB010000027.1 GCA_026392945.1 Actinomycetota bacterium
CAGGAAACTGGGGCCCTATTTCTTTCTATAAACTACTCAGTGCTATGAAAATCTCAGTCGAATCTGTAACTCAGATGCATGCCCTTGGCGCAAAGATTGGGTCGCAACTTAAAAGTAGTCATGTAGTTGTTTTAACCGGGGATTTAGGTGCCGGTAAAACCGTACTCGCTCAAGGTATTGCATCCGCTTTTGGAATTGAAAATGTTACCTCTCCAACATTTGTTATCAGTCGGGTTTATAAAGGCAAACCTAATTTTATTCATGTAGACGCATATCGATTATTAGATTCTGGCATTGAGAGTTTTACCGATTTAGATTTTGAAAGCTACCTCCCAAGTAGTGTATTTGTGATTGAGTGGGGAGCAGATTTTGTTACAACTCTTACCGATCAATATTTAGATATAAAAATTAGCAATGGTTCTACTGAAACATCAAGGGGAGTTGAAATTAATCCAATCGGCCAGCGATGGAGTGGATTTAAATTATGAGCATAATCCTGGCAATTGATACCTCAACTAGCCGCACTTCAGTGGCCCTTGTTGCAGGTGGAAAAGTTTTATTTACTAAGTTTCATGAAGATCCACTTGCCCACGGTGAGGTATTACCTAAGTTAGTTAAAGAGGCGCTAGCGGTTAATAAAGATATTGATTTAGTTGCAGTTGGAATGGGACCTGGTCCCTTTACCGGGCTTAGAGTTGGAATTGCTTTTGCTCAAAGCTTTGCGCTCGGTTTGAATATTAACTGGGCTGGAGTTTGCTCACTTGATGCGATGGCCGCAGGTATTAATCAATCTGAATTTATTGTCTCAACAGATGCAAGGCGTAAAGAGCGATTTTGGGCAAAGTATGAAAATGGTAAAAGAGTTTCAGAACCAGCAGTTAGTAAAGCATCAGAGTTAGAAAAATTAGGTATTCCAATATTTAATGAAGGTGATTACTTTCCGGATCCAATCGCGCTAGCAAATCTTGCACTATCTACTAAATCTGTTGAACAGCCAATTTACATAAGAAAACCAGATGCTTATCCATTACCGGCTGGCGTGAAATTTAGAGTTATGACTGCACTTGATTTAGTAGTTGCAACCGCAATTGAAAAAGAGGTTTATGGCAAAGCTGCTTGGTCAGGTGCACAATTTAAAGAGGAGTTCGCTAAAGCACCTAAGGATGCCTACTACCTAGCAGCAGAGGCGCAGGGTGAGTTAATTGCCTACGCCGGTATTTTCTATGTGGCAGATGTCGCTGATATTCACACAATTACTGTGGTTGAAAAGTATCGCCGTAAAGGTGTGGGGCGTGAGTTGTTAAAGCGGCTAATTGATTGGGCAAGAGTTAAAAAAGCAGATGCCATCATGCTTGAGATGCGTCTAGGTAATGATGCTGCGCGTCCGTTGTATGAACAAAATGGTTTTGTTGAAGTTTCAAAGCGGGAGAATTATTACGGCCCTGGTCTTACCGCAGTGGTAATGCGCAAGGAGCTTAAGTAATGGCACTAGTACTTGGAATTGAAACCTCATGTGATGAGACTGCAGTTGGCATTGTTAAGGATCGAAAGTTATTGGCAAATGTTATTTCTTCAAGTGTTGAACAACATGCCAGGTTTGGTGGCGTAGTCCCTGAGGTAGCAAGCCGGGCCCACTTAGAAGCGATGCAGCAGGTAATTAAGCAGGCACTCAAAGATGCATCTGTAACTCTGAAAGATATTGATGCAATTGCAGTTACGGCAGGTCCTGGTTTGATTGGTGCGCTACTAGTTGGCGTGAGCAGTGCATCTGGCTTAGCTATGGCATTAGATAAACCCTTATACGGAGTAAATCATTTATCTGCCCATATTGCAGTTGATCGATTAGATAATGATGCAAAGATGCAACCGAGTATTGCATTACTTGTAAGTGGTGGTCACTCTTCAATTTTGCAGGTAAATAACTTAGCTACAGATGTGATTGTTAAGGGTGCAACAATTGATGATGCAGCAGGTGAGGCCTTTGACAAGATTGCACGGATTATGGGACTTGGTTTTCCCGGTGGACCAGTAATTGATAAGGCAGCAAGTTTTGGTAATAAAGATGCAATTCTTTTCCCAAGAGGTTTAACACAAAGTGCTGATTTAGAAGCGCATCGTTATGATTTTTCATTCTCAGGTTTAAAGACAGCAGTCTCTAGATACTTACAACAAACTCCTAGTTATTTAAAGGCTGATGTTGCAGCTTCTTTCCAAGAGGCGGTAGTTGATGTTTTGTTAAGTAAATCAATTGCAGTTTGCAAAGATAGTGGAATTGATAATTTAGTAATCGCAGGTGGTGTTGCCGCAAATAGCAGGCTTCGTGAACTTGCAAAACAACGGTGTGAGGTGGCAAAGATTGCACTTCGAATTCCACCAGCTGGCCTATGCACCGACAATGGCGCGATGGTTGCCGCCCTTGGCTCACTTGCGATTAATGAGGGAGTAAAGCCCTCTCAGACGGGCCTATCAGCCGATTCAGCCGCTCCTATCGCTCAAGTGATCTGGTAGTTAGCCCTTAATTTGCCCTTGGCCTAAGTGCCCTTTAAAGTTGGCTTTAGCACTCTAAGCCTCCGTGTGCTAATTAAGAATATGGAGCGCTTCAGAGGGATTAACCAAATAAAAAGGAGATATCAAGATGGCAATTTCAATTAAGCCACTAGAAGATCGCATTGTTGTTAAAGCAAATGAGGCAGAGCAAAAGACTGCATCTGGTTTAGTGATTCCAGATACCGCGAAAGAAAAGCCACAAGAGGGAACTGTGATGGCAGTAGGACCTGGTCGCTTTGAAAATGGAAATCGAATTCCATTAGATATTAAAGAGGGCGACGTCGTGCTTTACTCAAAGTATGGCGGCACCGAAGTTAAGTACAACAATGAGGAGTACTTAGTACTTTCTTCCCGTGATGTACTAGCAATTATTGCAAAGAAGTAATCGTGGGTAAATCACTTCAATTTGATGAAGCAGCACGTCGCGCGATGGAGCGCGGCGTGAATATTCTTGCTGACACCGTAAAGGTAACCCTTGGACCTAAAGGCCGCAACGTTGTTATTGCTAAAAGTTATGGCGCACCACTAATAACTAATGATGGTGTAACAATTGCAAAAGAGATTGAGTTATCAGATCCAGCTGAGAACATGGGCGCTCAACTTGTTAAACAGGTTGCTGAAAAAACTAATGATGTCGCAGGTGATGGAACTACAACTGCAACTGTTCTTGCTCAAGCCATGGTTAAAGAGGGTCTGCGCAACTTAGCTGCCGGTGCCCAACCAATGGAGCTTAAGTATGGAATTGAACAAGCAGTCTCTGCCATTACCGAAGCACTTCGCAAAAATTCAACTGCAGTAAGTGGTAAATCACAGATTGCTGATGTTGCAACTATTTCTGCGCAAGATAAAGCAATTGGTGATCTAATCGCTGAAGCGATGGACAAGGTTGGCAAAGATGGCGTTATCACTGTTGAAGAGTCATCAACGACCGGATTAGAGCTTGAGTTCACCGAAGGTATGCAATTTGATAAGGGTTATATCTCGCCATACTTTGTTACCGATGCTGATCGCATGGAAACAATCTTGGAGGATGCTTACATTCTTATCTCAGGCCAAAAGATCTCAGCATTAAGTGAGATTTTGCCAGTATTAGAAAAAGTGGCCCAAGCAAGTAAGCCATTATTAATTATTGCCGAAGATGTTGATGGTGAAGCACTTTCAACTCTTGTTGTTAACCGCATGCGTGGCACCTTTGCCTCAGCAGCTGTTAAAGCACCAGGTTTTGGTGACCGACGTAAGTCAATGTTGCAAGATATTGCAATATTAACTGGCGGTCAGGTTATCTCAGCCGAAGTCGGCTTAAAGCTTGAGCAAATTGATATCGAGATGCTTGGTAAAGCTCGCCGCATTGTTATTTCAAAAGACAACACCACAATTGTTGATGGTGCTGGAAATAAGAATGATGTAGCAGCAAGAGTTACTGAGATTCGCCGCGAGATTGAAAATACCGATTCTGATTGGGATCGCGAAAAACTACAGGAGCGAGTTGCAAAACTTGCTGGTGGTGTTTGCGTAATAAAAGTTGGCGCCCATACTGAGGTCGAGTTAAAAGAGAAAAAGCATCGTCTTGAAGATGCAATCTCTGCAACTAGAGCTGCAGTTGAAGAGGGAATCGTTGTTGGCGGAGGCGCTGCATTAGTTCATGCTGCCGCAGCTTTAGATAATGATTTGGGCTTTGAAGGTGATCGCGCAGTTGGTGTTCGTCTAGTGCGTAAGGCATGTGATG
>JAPLBB010000042.1 GCA_026392945.1 Actinomycetota bacterium
AATAGTTTCGCCAAAAAACGCCTTGGTATTTGGCTTAACCGCTTTGCGCCAGCTCTCTGGATCATCTGGGTTATCAACGAAGGTAACCTCGATGCCAAACTTTGGCAGGGTGTAGTGGAATAGGTTGTAGGTGCCGCCGTATAGCGAAGGTGATGAAACTATGTGATCGCCAGCTTGGGCGATATTTAATATTGCATAGGTAGTAGCCGCAGAACCTGATGCAACTAACAAAGATGCAACGCCACCTTCTAAGGCCGCAACTCTTTGCTCCACCGTATCCTGAGTTGGATTCATGATGCGGGTGTAGATATTTCCCAGCTCTGCTAATCCAAATAGATCAGCTGCATGTTTGGTATCGCGGAATTGATATGCAGTTGTTTGATACAACGGCAGTGCGCGAGCGCCCGTAGTTGGATCTGGAACTTGACCAGCATGTACTTGTTGAGTTTCAAATGAATATGACAAAGCATCCTCCTTATAGAAAAAGGGGGTGTAAAAAATAATTAGGGATATCCCCTAAATTTCTTTAGCTACCCACACTTGCCGATGGCAACTTGCTATCGACCTGGTCTTCACCCGGAGCACCCCACCGTGGTGGAGGGTTGCCGCTTAGTTAGCCGGGGCTATGAACTAAGACTCATGACCTAAGAAGAAAAATACTAGAGATTATGCGCCTTTGCAACTGCCTCGTAATAGATCTTGCCCTCATGCACATTTAGCCCCTTAGCAAGAGCTGCGTCATCAGATAGCGCCTTCTCCCACCCTTTATTGGCCAGGGCTAAGCCATATTTAATTGTGGCATTAGCTAGTGCGTAGGTTGAGGTGGCAGGAACTGCTCCTGGCATATTTGCCACACAGTAAAAAATTGAATCATGCACCTTATAGGTCGGATCTTGATGTGTGGTCGCCTTGGAATCCTCAAAGCAGCCGCCTTGATCAATTGCCACATCAACTAATACCGAGCCCGGTTTCATCTTTTTCACTAACGCGTTACTTACCAACTTAGGCGCCTTTGCGCCATGAACTAATACTGCGCCAATTACTAGATCAGCATTCATCACCTCTTTTTCAATCTCATAACCACTAGAGGCAAGTGTCTTAACATTGCCAGCAAATATCTGATCAATTTGTCCTAATCTTTTTAAATCCAAATCCATAATCGTCACATCAGCTCGCATGCCATGGGCAATGGTGGCCGCGGCAACTCCAACAACTCCGCCGCCAATTACTACTACCTTGCCAGGGCGCACACCAGGAACTCCGCCAAGTAATACGCCACGTCCGCCTTTACTCGCCTCAAGGGCTGCAGCACCTACTTGAATACTCATTCGCCCTGCCACCTCACTCATTGGCGCAAGTAATGGCAAAGCGCCATCCACCTCAACTGTTTCATAAGCAATTGCGGTGATGCCAGATTTGATAACCGCATCTGTGCAAGCCTTGTTGGCGGCTAGATGTAGATAGGTATAAAGGATTTGTCCCTTGCGCATTCTTTTATACTCAATCTCAATTGGCTCTTTCACCTTTTGGATTAGATCAGCCTTTTGCCAGATCTCATCGGCTGAATCAATAATTTGTGCTCCGGCGGCAATGTAATCAGCATCTGAGATGGCTGAACCTACGCCAGCATTTTTCTCAACTAAAACTGTGTGCCCGGCAGCAACATATGCGTGCACACCGGATGCGGTGGCTGAAACTCTAAACTCATTATTTTTAATCTCTTTAGGAATGCCAATAATCATTTTTTTCTATTGCTCTCTACTAAACAACACTGTTTAGTTCTTAGATACTACTCCCAAAGAGAGTCGCGCAGATTTTTGGATGAAGTTGCGCTCGCATTGCTGCAAAACTATCGGCTGGCCAGGCGGCTTGAAAAACTCTTCTTAACAGCAATCCCAGGGGATATGCAGGCAAATCTAAGAAAGCTTTATCTAACGCCTTGTGGGCTAAATCGCACTCACCTGTTTCATAGGCACAGGCAGCAAAGATGCAAGCAACTGGTGCGATAAAACCAGTTGGCGCGATATTCATTAACCAGTACCAAAGATTAAATAATTGATCTTTATTCTCATCAGTTGCTAGCCCCATTGCATAATCTCTAACCTGTAAATCTCTAAATCTCACCAAGACTAAGGCGATTAGCTCATAATCATCAACATCACCATCGGCAGTAAATCTTGCCACCAACTCATTTACTGCAATCGCACCTAACCGCTGCTGCCTTAAAACATTATCACTCTCATAATTAATCTCAGATAGCTTTGAAACCGCATCTTGCAGAAGTAATTTATTATCCATTGGCAAAGATTGGCGAAGTATGGTGAGTAAATGTAGTGATTAATAAAATTGTGGATTACTTCGTAAATCTAGTTGGCGCCTTTGCTACCGAGATTGTTCTACTAATACTTTGAGTAATCGCATTGCCACTAATTGGTGTAGTTACTCCATTAACCGACCAGGTCCCAGTCCAAGTAACCTTTAGATTTACCGAGTAGTCCTTGCTGCTTTTATAGGTATGGGTTACGCCACCAATCGGAAATGGTGCACCTTGCATTGTGGTAACCAACAAACCGCCATCACCAAATGACCAGGTAAAGGTGGGAGTTAGATTGACATAAACCACCACATCTAAGATCGGAACGAGTGCAGTAAACCTGGTTGGCGTTTGGGTCCAGAAATAAACTGGCAGATTAACTAATGGATCTACCTCTGGTTGAAAATTAATATCCCCTACCGGCAACAGCTTTATCAACTTATCTGACAAAGATGCTGCCGCAGGTTTCGTAATTGGTTTTGCAATCGCTTTCTTGGTTACAACTGGTTTTGGTTTAACTATGGGTTTAGGAGTTGGCTTTGGCGTTGGTTTAATTGTGATGACAGGTTTTGGTTTAACCACCGGCTTTTTACTCGCTGGCTTCGGAGTTGGTTTAGCAGCACCTTTTTGCGCGGTAATAATTAATTGATTATCTGAAGTGAAGACATCAACACAGGTTTTATCTAGGCAATCAGCGGCGGCAAATGCTGCTGGCATTGGTAGTAGAAAGATCAATGCAAAGATTTGATATCGCTTAATAGCCATCCTCCATCAGTATTTTTAACAATAAATTGATTCTTTATTTCAGATTCACTCCAGATCACACTCTGCTTACTTGCCTTATCAATCTTTCTTAAATCACTCCGGTGCACCATTACCTGAAAGCTCTTCTGAGCTGCGCCATCATTTATGACTTTGATGCTGGCTAATTGATAGCGGCCACCAATTAAGGTGGCAGATTTATGTAATCGCTGCAATCGCTTGGCTATATCAAGACAGCCACAGTTAGAAACCGCTGAAGTTTTTATGTACTCAAAATCACCGGTTAATGCCAGATTCAGTCCATCAACATAATTAATTACTGGTGCCAAAGATGCTGCTTCAACATCTGGCAGCCAAAGATGCTGCTTCAACATCTGGCAAATAACTTGTCTCTACCTGATCTGAGTAATCAGTTGTTGGTCCATCTGCTGCCACCCCAGTTGGGGCAAGTGCGCCCTCAGCCCTGGCACATGCAGTTAACAAAAGTGGCAGCAATAAGATGGTAATTAATTTGCTTAAAAGCACTGGGGTAATCTAAATAATTGATCTACTTCTTCGCTTAAATATTGTAAGAATCTGTGAATTAAGCAGTTGTGTGTAAAACTAGGGTTATGGCATACCGCGATGGTGATGGATGGATCCAGTGTGATTGCGGTGGCAAACATTGGGGCTTACATGGCGCAGCCGGATTACTTTTAGTAAGAGATAAAACAATTCTGATGCAACATCGTGCACCTTGGGTTCATAACGGTGACACTTGGGGTATTCCAGGTGGGGCGCGGGATTCTCATGAGAGCGTAATTGAGGCCGCCATTAGAGAGGCGCATGAAGAGGTTGGAATTAATGGTGAGGATTTAACAACTGGTGAAGTATTTGTTGATGATCACGGTCCTTGGAGTTATCACACCGTAATTGCCACAGCACATCCTGCGTTAGTCGCCCATGAAGCAAATGATGAATCAAAAGAGGTGGCCTGGGTAGCTTTTGATGAGGTTATAACTATGAATCTTCACCCAAGCTTTGCAAATACTTGGCCGCAAATGCTAGCTAAATTACAAAAGCTTTAATCTTTCTTTTCTAAATACTGCGCATCTAAACGACGAAGCGCCTCTTTAATTACCTCACCATCATTGGTGCGCCAAAATGGTGGCATTGAGTTTAAAAGAATTGAGCCGTATCTTTTATTAACAATTCGAGAATCTAAGATTGCAACCACTCCCCGGTCATCTAATGATCTAATCAAACGCCCCGTTCCTTGAGCAAGTAATAATGCTGCGCGCGGCAGAGATATCTGCATAAATCCAGAACCACCAGCAGCATCTGCCTCTGCAGCTCGTGCGGATAAAACTGGTTCATCAGGCCGTGGAAATGGAATTCGATCAATTGCAACTAATGTGCAGGCAGGTCCTGGCACATCAATTCCCTGCCAAAGTGAGATTGTGCCAAGCAAAATAGATCGCTCATCCTTTGCAAACTTATCTACCAACGGACCAACGGCGTCGCCTCGTCGTTGCGTAATGATTGGAATCTTTAACTCTGCTAATACATTTCTTAAGTGCTCATCTGCCATCTCAACACCGCGCCAAGATGAGAACAAAGCTAAGGTGCGACCACCTGCTGCCTCAATTAACTCACCTAACTCAGTTAGCGCCTCCTTCGATGGCCCATCTCTGCCTGGCTCTGGAAGATCTTTTGGCAGATAAAGCATTCCTTGATTAGCAAAATCAAATGGTGAGCCAACATCTAGGATCTGCAAATTTGCTGGATCCATCATCGCCTTCTCATCCTCTTCACTCTCTTCCTCTTCATTTTCTTCATCATTTTTACCGGCAATTACAAAGCCAATATTTTTTGCAATCGCATCAAATGATTTACCAACCGTTAGCGTTGCACTAGTTGCAATCACCGGTGTTTGAGTTAATAAATTACCGCGCAAGACATCAGAGACAGCCAATGGTGCTAGATATAAAGTTGAATAAGTAGGTTCAAACCAGAGCACATGTGTGTGGCCAGGTTTTAATAATTTGGTACAGGTTTGATTAATCTCATTTAGCGCACCCTTTACCCGGGCCCGTTCTGCCATTGTGTTTGGATCAATAATTTCCGCATCGGCTGCAATTAATGCATTTATCGAAGTAACCGCCTCTTTAACTGCGCGAAGGGGTGCTTCTAACTGAGATGGTAATTTATCTAATCGACCAGCTTTTGCCGGATCTGCCTTTAAATCATCGGCATAATCATTAATTGCGGCAGCAAACTTTTCTGCTGCTTTAGCAAAAGCATCAGTTGCTTTACCTGGCATATGTTTTCTTGCCATATTAGCGGCCCGTGAAACTCTGGCCGCAGTTAACTCTTCAGTTACTGCTTGAGTTGTCCGATCCATAAACTCATGGGCCTCATCTAAAATAATTGCATCCCGCTCTGGCAAAATCGGATGGGAATCAACAATCTCAATTGCAAGTAATGTGTGATTTGTTACGACAATATCTGCAGTTTGCGCCTTCGCTTTTGCAAGGGCAGCAAAACATTTTGAACCAGATGGACAATCATCAGCTCCCATGCACTCTCTGCCTGAAACTGAGTTAGCTGCCCACACCCGCCGATCAACATCAGGGGCATCATCTCGGTCCCCACTTGCACCCGCTGATTGCGCCCAAGCCCTTAACCTTTTCGCATCTGATTCTAAAGATGAGATCTCAAGAACTGCTTGGGTCTCCGGATCATCTGGTGCGTTATTCATCTTTTGTAAGCAAACATAATTGCCAACACCTTTATAGATGGCAAAGGAAATATCTCGGTTTAACTCTTTCTCAAGTGCGCCTTTTATCTTTGGCAGATCTCGTTCAATTAACTGCCGCTGCAATGCCAAGGTGGCAGTTGCTACTAATACTTTTTTGCCATGCACAAGTGCCGGTACTAAATAGGCAAGTGATTTACCAGTTCCTGTGCCAGCTTGAACTAAGAGGTGATGACGATCAGATAGTGCATTAGCAACCGCCTCTGCCATCTCAATCTGGCCATCACGAGGTTGCCCGCCAATGGCAGATACTGCAGCATCTAGTGCTGATCTAACCTTTTTTGAGTACTCACTCACTAGGGCAGGTTATTTGAAAAAAAGAAAGGGCCCGCAGTTTTACCTGCGAGCCCTTTAACTTTAATTACTTATCAGGAGCAACCTGAGGTGTTTCCGCAACCTTCGCAGACGAAGCATGATCCAGCCATTCTCATCTTTACACCACATGTCATACAAAGTGGTGCATCTGATTTAACGCCAGCCATCTTCTCAAACAGCTCCATTGATGAGCCAACAGAAGATGTATCAACTGGGGCTTTCTCAATCTTTACCGCTTGGGTTTTGCTCTCACTTTTTTTTACTGGAGCAGCAACTTGAGCAACTGATTTCTCATCAGCTGTGTACTCACCACTTTCTAGTGCGCGAGCGCGTTCTGCTGCTGAGTAAACACCAAGGGCAGAGCGTGATTCAAATGGTAGGTAATCAAGTGCTAGGCGACGGAAGATGTAATCCATTGTTGATTGC
>JAPLBB010000015.1 GCA_026392945.1 Actinomycetota bacterium
TAAAGGTCTCAGCTACCTGCGTGCGGGTTCCAGTCTTAACAACTCACTCACTTGCTGTGCATGCAATTTTTGATAAGGAAGTATCTCGTCAGGTTGCCCAGGATGTACTTAAAAATGCAGCCGGAGTTGAGTTAGTAGATGATCCGGAAAACCATAAATTCCCAACACCTGCTGATGTAGTTGGAACTGATCCAACTTGGGTAGGCCGAGTTCGCAAATCATTAGATGATCCAAATGCGATTGATCTATTTGTTTGCGGAGATAACCTCAGAAAAGGTGCAGCATTAAATACTGCCCAAATTGCTGAGTTAGTTGCAGCTGAGTTTTAATTACCGGCGTAAGCCGAGTTTTGTATTCTCAGCAATGTGAACAATCGCTACCGCAAGTTCAAATACTAAGCGGATGGCAAGAATTACTACGAAAGTAATTACTACACCAGCAATTGTTACCATTGGAAATGCTGCGTAATCCTGGTTAATTCCATAGGTGGTCGACGCATAAACTGGAATACCAACCGCAGCTAAGCCAACGATTGAAACAAAGTAGAAGGTATATAAATAGGAAGCAACTTTTCTAGTTAGATACTCAGATAATTTAAAATCCTTCATATGCCCTAGAACAGTTTTAATATCAGTCTTCCAAGTAATCCACGCCCAAAGGCCGGCAAGGAGTGCTATCCCAAGAATTAATAATTTAAGCGCAATTTGAATTACACCTAACGCAATTAGATAAACGGAGGCAACCTTAAAGCCGCCGCCAGAATCTGCGGTAGATAAATCATAAGTATCAATTAAGGTTAAAACCATTAAATATGTTGCGCCGATATAACTTCCTGCGCCAATTACATAAAACACAACCCGTTGAGTCTGATTTGCTGGAGCTTTTAAGAAGTTAACTAAACCAGTTAAAAGATTAGCCACCCGGGTCTTTTGAATAATTAGTGAAAGCACCAATGGAATTAATGCCAAGGTTGCAAAAGTTTCAATAAATGGTGCGGTATTAGTTCTTACAAAAACATTTTTAAGCAAAGTCACAAATGAAACCTCATTTGCGCGCCAAATATCGGTAATCCAAACTAAGAAGAAAACTCTGGTCACAAGCGCAGTAACTGTTAGAAATGCTCGCATTTCCAGATTTTGCGCAAAGATTGCGAAAAATAAGGCTAGGTAACTAACTAGCAACCAGGTTAGGCCAGTTGAGGCGGTTATCGCATTAAACGCTGTTGCGTAGTTTGAATAGTCACTCAGTGTGTACCAATAAAAGGTATCTGGGATTACTAGTAGTAATGCTGCTACAAGATAGATTCGATGTAATTTATTTGTAATTAGATTCATGTATTAAGCCTACCTTATGCAGTTAAGGTAATTAGTGATACTTCAGGTGGGCAGGCAAATCTAATTGGTGCAAATGGGCTCATTCCCATGCCAGCTGAAACATTTAGCCATGGTTCATCATTGACCTTAGTAATGCCACGAGATCGCCAATTTTCTAAATCACAATTAGTTGTAAGAGATCTACTGCCACCAAACCAAGGCATTCGCACCTGACCACCATGAGTGTGGCCGGCAAAAATTAAATCTAATTCATCTGTAGCCATTGCTGCGATTACTCGCTCATATGGTGCGTGGGTAACACCTAATGCAACATCTGCACTCTTACTAACCTTTCCAGCAATTAATGGATAGTTATCTAACTCCAAATGGGCATCATCAGTGCCACGAGCCTCAATTACAACGCCATTAACCTTTATCTTTACCTTGCCATGATTTAAATCTTTCCAACCACCTTTAATTAATTTATTTCTAAGTTTTTCAGTTGGCAATTTACTTCCGATCTTTCGCTCGCCATTATCTTTGCGTAGATAAGAGAATGGATTTTTAAACTTTGGCGCGTAGTAATCATTTGAACCAAAGACAAACAAACCAGGCAAATCCAATAACTCCTGCAGCGCGTCAATTACTGGATTTACCGCATCCTTATGAGCTAAGAAATCCCCAGTACTAATTACTAAATCTGGTTTTAATTTAATGAAGCTTTTAATATCTGCGATCTCTCGCTTTTTATTTGGGGTCAGATGCAGGTCAGAAAAATGGAGAATGCGAATATCGCTGGCCCGTCTAGGCAGAAGGGGCAAGGTTGCTGTGCGTACTTTGTATGCCATAGGCATGAGAAGATACCCCTATGGGACTAAAAGAAAAACTACAAGCAGATTTAACCGATGCGATTCGTGCTCGTGATGAGGTCAAAAGTGGCACAGTCCGTATGTTGCTAACCGCGATTACAAATGAAGAGGTAGCTGGCAAAACTGCAAAGGTTTTAAATGATGCCGAAATTATTACCGTCTTAGCGCGAGAGTCAAAAAAACGTCGTGAAGCAGTCGATGCTTACACCGAAGCAAAACGAGATGATTTAGCAAATAAAGAAAAAGCCGAAGGCGTAATTATTGCGCAGTACTTGCCAGAACAATTAAGTGAGGCAGAGCTTAAAAAGATGATTGCAGATGCAATTGCTGAAACTAATGCAGCAGGACCTGCTGGCATGGGATTAGTAATGAAGGTATTACAACCTAAGATTGCTGGCAAAGCAGATGGTGGTTTGGTATCTGGTTTAGTAAAAGCAGCACTAGCTCAATAATTTAACCAAAGGAATCTAAATGAAATATGAATATGTAACTGTTCCATTACTTACCCATGCAACAAAACAGATTCTAGATACTTGGGGATCTGAAGGTTGGGAGTTAGTTCAAGTAGTTCCTGCCCCCGGTGGCGGAGATCAATTAGTTGCATACATGAAGCGCGAAGCTAAGTGAGTATTCAAGCTAAGTTAGCTGAACTCGGTTTAACACTGCCAGCGGCAGCAGCGCCAGTCGCAGCTTATGTACCAGCAGTTAGGACCGGCAATTTAGTTTTTACCGCAGGGCAGTTGCCATTAGTTGATGGCAAGATTCCATTTGTTGGCAAGGTTGGTAGTGATGTCACACCAGAGCAAGCAAAAGATATGGCGCAGATTTGCGCATTAAATGCATTAGCTGCCATCTCACTTGTTGCAGATATTGATCAGATTGAAAAAATTGTTCGAGTTGGTGGATTTGTTAATGGCATTCCAGGCTTTGTTGCAATCCCAGCGGTAATAAATGGCGCTAGTGAATTGTTAATTAAATTATTTGGCGAGGTAAATGGCAAGCATGCACGCACTGCAATTGGTGTTGCCGAGCTTCCGCTAAATGCCCCAGTTGAGGTAGAGATGGTTGTTCAACTTAAAAGCTAATCTCATCCCCAGCAGCTAATTGTTGTTCGGCAAGTCCTTTTAATATATGAACTTTCGCCTTTCCACTCACCTGCCAAATATTTGAATTACTACGCTTAGTCAGCGCAGTTAATTCATCTATGCCAATTAAAATCCCATCACTTGGAATATTTAAAAGTATTTTGGCGGCACTCTCTGGAATCCATCTAAAAAACTTATCAAAATGGGGAATTACTCTAATTTGTGGAATTAAATTTAAGCCAACAGTTGGCTCACGCTTTGATAGGCGAAAATTTGGAATATGTGAACTTAAAACCATCGCGCCCGCACTACAACCTGCAATCGAGCCGCCACTTAAGTAATTCTCATGAACAGCTTTCCAAACTGGCGTATCAATCAATGAATCTGCTAAATAATGTGGATCACCACCGGAGAAATAAACAAGTGCGCTATCTCTTATCTGATCGGCATACTCCTGATTATTGGCACCATCTCGATCATAAATCGGTAGAAATATTGATTCAACTCCTATTTTTTCTGCTTGCTCGCGCCCTAACTCTCGCCAGTGGTTTAATCGAGATTCACTTTCGCGACCGGCAGCAGTTGGGATTTGAATATAAATTGGTTTCTTACTATTTTTAATACCATCATCTATTAAGGATTTTTCAAACTCGGCCATCTGGGGTAGATATTCACCTGAGCCAACTAAGGCTAATGACCCATTCATATATTAAGTGTTACTAGCGTCCGCGCTTAGATAATCTTTCATAATCTAAAACTACAACCGCTCTTGGTTCTAACTTCACCCAACCGCGGGAGGCAAAATCTGCCAATGCTTTATTAACAGTTTCACGAGATGCACCAACTAATTGCGCTAGCTCTTCTTGAGTTAAATCATGATTAACATGTAGGCCATCATCTTTTTTAGTTCCAAATCTCTCACCTAATTCAATGATTGCTTTTGCAACTCGGCCTGGCACATCAGCAAAAACTAAATCTGATAAAACATCATTTGCTTTGCGTAATCTTTGCGCAAGCCGGCCCAGCAATTGAAGTGAAACCTGTGGGTGAGCAGTAACCCAACTAATTACCTGATCATTAGCAAGAGCTAATAATCCTGAATCAACAACCGCGGTTGCAGTTGCAGTCCGTGGTCCTGGATCAAATAAAGATAACTCACCAAACATATCGCCAGGTCCTAAGATTGAAAGCAGATTCTCTCTGCCATCATCTGATGAAGTTCCTAATTTTAATTTTCCTTCAACTACAACAAATAAACGATCTCCGATATCGCCCTCTTTGAATAGTATTTTTCCTTTAGCGACTTTAACTGCAGTCATTGATGCACGGAGGGTTGCAGCAGATGCGTCATCTAGCGCGGTAAACAAAGCCGCCCTGCGCACTATCTCTTCTTCGTGTTTTAATGGCATGGCAGAGTATACAACGCCTACCCGCTTTAACTCCAATCAGCGTAATCTTTGCCAAATGCGTGAGGGAGCGGCTAAGAAAAAGGTTAGAGCAAAAGCGATATATCGCCTGCTTACAAAAAATTATCCAAATGTCACATGCGAATTAGATTATGCAAACCCCTTTCAATTACTAGTTGCCACAGTTTTATCTGCTCAGTGCACCGATAAACGAGTTAATCAAACTACGCCAGCGCTGTTTAAGAAATACAACAGTATTAAAAAGATGGCAGCAGCTGACCAAAAAGATATTGAACGGTTAGTTAAGTCAACTGGATTCTTTCGGGCTAAAGCAAAAAATATAAAAGGGTTAAGTCAAAAGTTAATGGTTGAATTTAATGGTGAAGTTCCAGACAGGTTAGAAGATTTAATTACTTTGCCAGGAGTCGGGCGAAAGACTGCAAATGTGGTCTTAGGACACGCTTTTGATATTCCAGGAATTACCGTTGATACACACTTTGGCAGATTGAGTAGAAGATTTGGTTGGACAAAAGAAAATGACCCAGTAAAGGTTGAGTTTGCAGTGGCTGAGTTAATTCCGAGAAAAGAGTGGACTAATTTGTCACAGCGAATGATTTGGCATGGCCGGCGAGTGTGCCATTCTAGAAAACCAGCATGCGGTGCTTGCTCTTTGGCTACGTTATGTCCATCATTTGGAATTGGTGAAATCAACCAAGACAAAGCAAAGAAATTAGTGAAGGTGGAGGCAGATTTTAGATGAAGAAATTTTCAATCGTTATCGCTTCACTATTTCTTTTAACAAGTTGTTCAACAGGTGAGCTGCCACAAACTCTAACCCCCGGAAGTATTCCTAGCTGTGATCAGATTGATGTAACAAAAACTACAACTGAAAAGCTTGAGATGCCATGTCTTGATGGCTCATCGGTAATTAATTTTCACACCATAAAGGGGCCAATAATTATTAATGTTTGGGGCTCTTGGTGTGAAGGTTGCCGGGAAGAGATGCCTTATTTAGTTGATCTATATGCAACTAAGACTTTTACTAGCGGCAAAATAAAATTACTCGGTATTGATGTAGATGAGAGCTCATTAGATGCTGGCCCTAATTTCATTAAATCTCACAGCATGACCTGGCCACACTTATTAGATATTGATAGTAAATCAAAATTTGTCTTTGGAATGGGAGTACCAGTTACTTGGTTTATTGATGCAAATGGGGAAGTGATCTATAAACATATTGGCTCATATCGAGCGAAAGAAGAGTTGTATCAACAAGTGGAGAAGTATTTCAAGGTTAAACTTTGAATTATTTTGATTTAATTGTTGCATTAGCACTACTAATTACCGCAATTGGTGGATTTAGAAGTGGTTTACTGCAAAGCATCTTTAAAACAGCCGGCTATATCGCAGGTGGTGTTATTGGTGTTGCTATCGCTGTTGAAGTAATGAGCAAGTGGAGTAATACCCTGGCAAAAGCAGCGGGTGCGATTATTTTAATTTTATTACTGGCAACAGCAGGTGAGTTTATTTTAGGAAAGTTTGGTTTAGGTTTTAGAAAAGCACTTCTAATCTCGCCATTAAAATTTATTGATTCATTACTTGGTGGATTGTTATCGGTAATTAGAACCTCATTTATCGCTTATTTAATAGCAGTTATATTGATTGCTACCCCATGGAGTATTGGTAGTAAATACATAACTCCATCAAAGTTTTATACCTACGCCGATTCACATCTACCAAAGGTAATTACTGACTTAAAAACTCAAGCAGACAGGTTATTTAAAGGGCTTAATTAATCTTCACTCTTTCCGCTTTGCAGGCCTTCTGAAATTAACTTCATAACATTTGGATCAGCAAGTGTGGTTGAGTCTCCCACTGCCCGGTTTTCAGCAACATCACGCAGAAGTCTTCTCATAATCTTTCCGCTTCTAGTTTTAGGAAGCTCTGCCACCACCATGATCTGACGTGGTTTTGCAATCGGGCCAATCTCTTTGGCAACATGATCACGTAATTGTTTAACTAACGCATCCCCAGTTGCAGCTTCAATGCCACCTCTTAAAATCACAAATGCCACAATTCCCTGCCCAGTCATCTCATCCTTGGCGCCAACAACAGCTGCCTCTGCAACTGCTTCATGTGAAACTAATGCTGACTCAACCTCGGTGGTTGAAATACGGTGACCTGAAACATTCATTACATCATCAACACGTCCGAGTAACCAGATCGCACCATCTTTATCTAACTTCGCACCATCGCCAGCAAAATATAAATTACTAAATCTTGACCAGTAAGTTTCTTTGTAACGATCTGGCTCTTTCCAAATACCACGCATCATCGATGGCCAAGGCTCGGTTAACACTAAGTAACCACCACGACCATTACCAACTGCTTTACCTTCATCATCAACAACATCAGCTCCTATGCCCGGAAGTGGCCGCATTGCACTACCTGGTTTAGTTGCTGTAACTCCAGGTAATGGTGAAATCATGATTGCGCCAGTCTCGGTTTGCCACCAGGTATCAACAATTGGGCAATTATTTTTACCAATTACTTCTCGATACCACATCCACGCCTCAGGATTAATTGGCTCACCTACTGAACCTAATAGACGAAGAGATGAAAGATTAGATCCATTTGGATACTCATCTCCCCACTTCATCCAAGTTCTAATTAGAGTTGGTGCGGTATATAAAATGCTGACTTTATATTTTTCAATTAATTTAAATAATCGCCCCTTAGTTGGCGTATCAGGTGTTCCTTCATACATCACCTGCGTTGCACCATTAATCAACGGCCCATAAACCACATATGAATGCCCAGTTATCCAGCCAATATCTGCGGTGCACCAATAAACATCACTCTCTGGTTTTAAATCAAATACTGCAGAGTGAGTAAAAGCTGCTTGAGTTAAGTAACCACCAGTGGTGTGATAAATACCCTTTGGTTTTGCCGTAGTTCCAGAGGTGTAGAGAATAAATAAGCCATTCTCAGAGTCAAAAAACTCGGCTGTATGTTTATCAGATTGCTTATCAACAATCTCATGCCACCAAATATCTTTTTCTCCCCAAGCCGTCTCTTGCCCAGTTCGCTTAACAACTAAAACATTTTTAACATTTGTTGCACCCTTAAGCGCTTCATCAACTGCTGGCTTTAAGGCAAAGGCTGCGCCTTTGCGGTAACCACCATCGGCGGTAATTACTAAAGTGGCATCAGCATCTTGAATTCGAGATAATAATGAGTCAGCGGAGAAGCCACCAAATATCACAGAGTGCATTGCGCCTAACCGTGCGCAGGCAAGCATTGCAATTGCTGCCTCTGGAATCATTGGCATATAGATTGCAACGCGATCACCTTGTTTAATCCCAAGTTCAATTAACGCATTCGTTGTCTTACAAACCTCACTTAGTAATTGCGCGTAGGTGATTGTCCGAGTATCTCCAGGCTCACCCTCAAAATGAAATGCCACCCGATCACCACGGCCTGCTAATACATGTACATCTAAACAGTTATAGCTTGCGTTTAACTTGCCACCAATAAACCATTTAGCAAAGGGTAGTTGCCAATCAACAACCTGGTCCCATTTTTTATCCCAATGCAATCTATTAGCTTGTTTTTCCCAAAAAGCTAAGCGATCTTTATTTGCCGCATCATAAATATCACTCTTTGCATTTGCATTCTTAACAAAAGATTCAGATGGGGCAAAGGTGCGATCCTCGTAGGATAAATTCTCAAATGATTCACTGCTCATGATGTGGCTAGATTATCAGCGATGAGTTTTCCCCACTAGATACTTTTATAACTTTTTTCACTCAATTTTTAGTACTTTCTTCACGTTACCGCCTAAATGTTAAATACCTAAACCAACAACATAAGGAGATAACTTGTTAAGTACAACATTAATTACCTTAATTACCCTGCTGGAGCGATTACTCGCCACCGGCACCTTAACCACCGCTTTGTCCGCACTCTTTAAGAAAGCACTACTTCTCTTAGGGGCGTGATCGGTTTGAAGAGATAAAAATGCTTAATTTGGGGCGGTGATTTCTAAAACCGCCCCAAATGTGGTGGAATTAGCCGTAATCCCGCAGGAAACTTATAGCTCAGCTGGCAGCGCTGCTAGTTGATCGGCAGTAATGGGAGATGAATTAGATGGCAATTGCAACACCAGAGGTTTTTAATCAGATGTTAGACCGCGCTAAATCTGGCGCATTTGCATATCCCGCGATCAATGTTTCATCCTCACAAACTTTAATTGGCGCACTTCGTGGTTTTGCCGAGGCGCAATCAGATGGAATTATTCAAATCTCTTGGGGCGGTGCCGAGTATGCATCCGGTTCAACTGTTAAAAATATGGTCGATGGCGCAGTGGCATTAGCTGAGTACGCCCACATCGTTGCAAAAAATTACAATGTAAATATCGGCCTTCACACCGATCACTGTCCAGTTGAAAAATTAGATGGTTTTATGCGCCCGCTATTAGATATTGGCGCAAAGCGAATCAAAGAAGGAAAAGCTCCACTATTTAACTCACATATGTGGGATGGCTCAGCAGTTTCAATGCCAGAGAATATGAAGATTGCAAAAGAGATGTTAGAAAAATCAAAGCTAGCTAAAACAGTACTTGAGATTGAAATTGGCGTAGTCGGTGGTGAAGAGGATGGCGTTGAAGCAAAACATGATGCCAAGCTCTACTCAACACCGGAAGATGCTTTGATGACAATTGAAACACTTGGCACAGATGCCAGCGCTCGCTACCTAGTAGCTGCCACCTTTGGCAATGTGCATGGTGTTTACAAACCAGGAAATGTTGTGTTGCAACCAAAGATTCTTCGCACACTGCAAGATGCAGTAGTTGCAAAACTTGGGCTAAAGGCCGGAGATAAGCCAATGGATTTAGTTTTCCATGGTGGCTCTGGCTCACTTCTTTCTGAAATCCGTGAATCACTTGATTACGGTGTTGTGAAGATGAATATTGATACCGATACCCAATACGCATTTACTCGCCCAATTATTGATCACGCCTTTAAAAATTATGATGGTGTGTTAAAGATTGATGGTGAGGTTGGAAATAAGAAAGCTTATGATCCACGTGCTTGGGGCAAATTAGCAGAGGCTGGAATTGCTGCTCGAATTGTTACTGCTTGTGAAGATCTTCGCTCCGCCGGCACAACTTTAAACAAATAAGCCGATGCCAGCTGTAGTACTACTTGGTGCGCAGTGGGGCGATGAGGGCAAGGGTAAAGCAACCGATTTACTAGGTGATCGAGTTGATTATGTTGTTCGCTACCAAGGTGGCAATAACGCCGGGCACACAGTGGTAATTGGTGATCAAAAGTACGCGCTGCACTTACTACCTTCTGGCATCTTGTCACCAAATGTAATTCCAGTAATTGGTAATGGTGTTGTGATTGATCCGGCCGTTTTATTGCAGGAGATAAAGGATTTAAATGAACGTGGCATTGATACCTCAAAACTTAAGATCTCAACTAACGCCCACTTAATTACGCCATACCATCGCACCATCGACAAGGTTTCAGAGCGCTTCTTAGGAAAATCAAAGATCGGAACCACTGGCCGCGGAATTGGGCCTGCATATGCTGACAAGATAAATCGAATTGGTATTCGTGTTCAAGATCTATTTGATCCATCAATTTTAAAACAAAAGATTGAGGCAGCTCTTCATGATAAAAATCAGATCTTAATTAAGGTTTTTAATCGTAAAGGAATTACCGTTGAAGAGGTATTAACTGAGTACTTAGGTTATGCCGAAATATTAAAACCATATGTGGTTGATACTGCATTGTTATTAGATCAAGCATTAAAAGCTGGCAAAACAGTTTTACTAGAAGGCTCTCAAGGAACACTGCTAGATGTTGATCATGGCACATATCCCTTTGTTACATCATCTAATCCAACTGCAGGGGGAGCTTCTACTGGCTCTGGAATTGGTCCAACAAAAATTACAAGAGTAATTGGAATTCTTAAGGCATACACAACTCGGGTTGGTAGTGGCCCATTTCCAACTGAGTTATTTGATGAAGATGGTGAAGCACTTAGAAAAATTGGTGGTGAGGTTGGTGTTACTACCGGACGTAATCGCCGTTGTGGTTGGTTTGATGCACCAATTGCTCGTTATGCAGTGCGAGTAAATGGTTTAACTGACTTTTTCTTAACAAAGCTAGATGTATTAACTGGTTGGGAGAAGATTCCAGTATGTGTTGCCTATGAGATTGATGGCGTCAGGGTTGAAGAGCTGCCAGCATCACAAACAGATTTTCACCATGCAAAGCCAATCTATGAATACCTACCTGGTTGGAAAGAAAATATCTCAAAGGCAAAATCTGTAGCAGATCTACCAAAAAATGCGCAAGAGTATGTAAAGTTTTTAGAGAAGATCTCAGGTGCGCCAATTAGTGCAATCGGAGTAGGCCCAGGAAGAGGTGAAACTATTGCAGTGAGGGATTTAATCGCATGAGTACTCCAAATGTATTAGCAACTCGTTATGCCACAAAAGAGATGGTGGCAATCTTTGATCCAGTTAATAAAATTATTGCAGAGCGTAAGTTTTGGATTAGTATCTTAAATTTCCAGAAAAAAGCAGGTCTTCCAATTACCGACAGTGACATCAAAGCTTATGAGAAGGTAATCACCAATGTTGATTTAGCTTCAATTGAAAAGCGAGAAAAGGTGAGCCGTCATGATGTGAAGGCAAGGATTGAAGAGTTCAATGCATTAGCTGGGGTGGAAAAGATTCATATTGGTATGACTAGCCGGGACCTAACTGAAAACATTGAGTTAATTCAGATTAGAGATAGTTTAAATCTAATTAGAAAGCGCACCCTTGAAACCTTATTTTTACTAGAAAAAAACATTACAAAGTATGAAAAAACTTACTTAGTTGGCCGAAGCCATAATGTGGCAGCCCAGGTAACAACTGTTGGTAAGAGATTTGCTACCTGCGCAGAAGAGTTACTTTTTTCATTTGCCGCACTTGAAGAGTTAATAAACCGCTTACCCCTTAGAGGGCTAAAAGGCCCAGTAGGAAGTGGTGCGGACGGCATCTCAGCCCTCGGCTCTGCCAAAGATTTAACCAAGATGGAAGATGCAATAGCTAAAGAGTTTGGCTTTGAAAACACATTAACTAGTGTTGGCCAGATCTATCCAAGGTCAATTGATTTTGAAGTTGTCTCAAAGTTATTACAGATTGCATCTGCCCCATCATCAATGGCAACCACAATTAGATTAATGGCAGGAAGCGGCCTAGCTAGTGAAGGATTTAAAGCAGGGCAGGTTGGATCCTCTGCCATGCCACACAAGATGAACTCAAGATCATCTGAGCGCATTAACGGAATGATGGTTCTCCTTCGTGGTTACACCACCATGGCAGCTGACTTAGCCGGAGATCAATGGAATGAAGGCGATGTTTCTTGTTCGGTTGTAAGACGGGTAGTAATTCCTGATTCATTTTATGTAATCGACGGCCTGCTTCACACCTTTATGACCATCTTAAGTGAGTTTGGAATCTTTGATGA